>CACZVC010000188.1 GCA_902784545.1 uncultured Ruminococcus sp.
CCGAACTGGAGGAAGCGTATGAATTCGGTAAACGGATCCGGTAAGATCATCGCCGCCGCGCTTGCCGTTTGTATTCTGTTGATCTGCTTCTCTTCCTGCGGCAGCGAAAACGCAATGCCAACAGCAGATACGACTTTGCAAGAGGAAACGACTTCTCATGCGGAAACGGCAAAACAGACAGATCCGGAAACAAGCGATGAAACAGCCGCTTCACCGTCTGAAAGCAAACCGGAAGAAACTCAGAGTGAAACGAGCGTCGAAACAACCGCTACTCCGGCTGAAAGCAAACCGGAAGAAACTCAGAGTGAAACGAGCAAGGATACAGAGGAAAACACGATAATGAAAACGCTGACAATGAAGATCGACGGCAAAAAGGTCGCCGTCGACTGGGAAGAAAACGAATCGGTCGCGGCGCTTACGGAGCTTGTCAAAGATAAGCCGCTGACGGTAAATATGTCAATGTACGGCGGCTTCGAGCAGGTCGGCTCGCTCGGAGCAAGCCTGCCGCGAAACGACGCGCAGACGACGACACGGGCGGGCGATATCGTCCTCTATTCCGGCAGCCAGATCGTCGTGTTCTACGGCTCAAACTCTTGGGCGTACACTCGTCTCGGCCGTATAACCGATAAAACGGCGGCGCAGATGAAGGATCTGCTCGGAAACGGAAACGTGACGATAGAGCTTTCGGTGCAATAGAACGAACAGCAAAGCATAAATTATAACGGGAACGGACAATCGTCCGTTCCCGTTAAATTTTATCTCATTTTCTTTTTATCCCGTTCGTATCGAGCCACGCCGAAACGTCGTCCGAAAGCGACGAGCCGCCGGAGTAATGGATGGAGAGCCCTTCGCCTATCACGGCGTCCGGCGCGAGCTTTGCTATCGCCGTAAGGCTCTGCCCGAACCTGCCTCCGCCGTGCGAGCAGAACGGTACTATCGTCTTGCCCGAAAAATCATAGCTTTCAAGGAACATCGCTATCGGCATCGGTATCGACGCCCACCAGTTGGGGTAGCCGAGCAGGATCGTATCGTATCCGTCGATGCTCGCGGGCATATCTTTTATCTCGGGCCGCGCCTGTTTGTGCTGATCCTCCTGCGCCTCCATGAGCACGGTGTTGTAGTTTGACGAATAGGGATGAACGAGCGTTATCTCGAACATATCCGCACCGGTCTGCTTTTGTATCTCGCGCGCGGCGCCGCGTGTGTTGCCGCTCCTCGAGAAGAAGACGATAAGCGTTTTGCCGCCTTTCGGGACGGTTTTGAATTTCTCCACCGCCGTGACTGTCCCGGCGAGAGCGACGGCGTTCCGCACAAGCCTTATGCCGAGATTCGCGGCTTTCATATCAGACTGCCCCGCCGCGCGGTATGCGGAGCGCATATTTTTGCCGAAGTCGTTCCAGCCGCCTCCGCGATAAACGTGGCGGGTGCCGGACGGCGCGCCCGTCGGGTCGACGGTATCGCTTTCGTCGTATGCTCCGTAATAATCCCAGCACCACTCGTTTACGTTGCCGTGCATATCGTAAAGTCCCCACGCGCTTTTATAAAAGCTGCCGACGGAAACAGTCGTCTGCCGGTAAACGCCGGGGCGGGCTTCCAGCACGGAATCGTTGAAGTAGTTTTCCTCGATCTCGTAGGGATAATGGCCGTAGAAATTCGCGTCGTCGGCGTCGAGCGATCTTTCGGTGTTGAAAGGCGTTTCGGTGCCGTTGCGACAGGCGTATTCCCATTCCGCCTCGGTCGGCAGGCGGTAGCCGTTCGCCGAACGGTCCCATACAACGCCGTCGTCGCCTACGGTATAGCAGGGTGTCAGACCGGCGTCGGCGCTTTTTGCGTTTGCGTAAAGAATCGCGTCGAGCCACGAAACGCCCTCGACCGGCAGACCGTCGCCTTTGAACGAACCCGGGTTTGCTCCCGTTATACGCGCGTATTCCTTTTGAGTCGTTTCATAAGGGTCGATATAAAACGATGAAACGGTGACTTTATGCCTTGTTTCGTCGTTTACGCGCCAGTTTTCGCTCTCCGGGCTGCCCATCATAAAAGCGCCGCCTTCAAGCAGAATGAATCCGTCGCCTGCGTTTGAAGGATCCGTCCGATCCTTAACGTCCGCGGAGGTCGCCGCCGTATCGCCGGGCGCCTCGCTCCCGTCCGTTTGAGTCTGCGCGGTCGGATCGCTCCACAACGGCGAAGCTTCGTTTTTGCCGCCGGTGCATATTATGAGCGCCGCGCCTATAAGAAGCGACAAAAGCACAAGGCAGACTGAAAACAACGTTTTGGTCTTTTTATCCCCGTTTTCGGCGCGCGCCGCTTTGATAAGCGAGGCGATAGACGCGCCGAGAAACGCAAACGCGGTCAGTATCAAAAGATTTTCAAGGAACACGAGCGCCGCCGCTTTTTCGTAATCGAAAAACGCGAAAGGCGTGCGGAAAAAGATGTAATCAGGGATGCCGTTTTTGACGAAAAGCCGGAAGCCTATGCCGGAGACGACCGCAAATATCGCCGCAGCAGCCGTTTTTATTTTGCCGTTCCATTTGAATCCCGCCGTCATCGCCGGGATGTGAAGTCCGAGGTGCAGTCCCATGAGGATAAACGACCAGAACGACATCGCGAGGTGAAAACGCCGCGCGAACGATACCGGGAACATACCGTACAGAAACGGTACGGCGTGCGCGCTCATCGCCATACCGCAGAGCGCGGTAAGCGCGATCGAGGCGAGCAGAAGCGTGTTCACGGCGACCGTAACGACACGGTAGGCGTTGTATTTTCCCTTGAAAAGCGATTTATACCATCTGAAATTAAGGATATGGTGAACTATCAGCAGGATCGTCATCGCGATCCCGCCGAATTCGTGGAGCGTTTCGCCCGTCACCTGGTACGCCATCAGGCAAAGCAGGAGGACGGTCATCAGTACGTCTGTGACTTTTTTTATTACGTTTTTTCTTTTTGTCTGCATTTCACCGCCCTCCCGACGTTCATTTCAGGCCGTCGATCCAGCTGCGAAGCTCGGATTCCGAAACGCCGCCCGAAAAGCGTTTCCCGTCGAGCCACGTTCCGCTTTTTGCGTTTTCCTCAAGGTTCTTTCCGCTTCTGCCGATGCCGCTGCTCGACGAGGTGCAGAACGGGATCATCTTGATATTGCCGAAATCATAGCTTTCGACGAAGCTGTCCATGATTCGCGGCTCCTCGCCCCACCAGATCGGGAAACCGACGTATATTTTCTCATACCCTTCAAGCGATATGCGTTCGCTTCCGATCTCAGGGCGTGCGGATTTATCGTTCTGCTCAGTCGTGGAGCGGCTGTTTCTGTCGTTCCAGTTGAGGTCCGCCGCGGTGTATTCGCGCGCGGCTTTTATCTCGTAAAGGTCGGCGTTTTCTATCGCCGCGATCTTTTCCGCCACGCCTTTTGTCGTGCCGGTCGCCGAGAAGACGACCACGAGAACGGTTTTATGATCTGCGGCAGGCTCCGCCGTCTGCGTGGCGGACGTATCGTCCGGTACGGCTTCGGTCGCGGCGGATGACGCCGTCGTCTCTTCCGCGTCGGATGAAGTCGTTATTTCCGTTACGGCGGGTTCGGTCTGCCCGTTTTTTTCAGTCGACGGGACGTTTTCGGCAGTATTTGCGGGAGTATTGCCCGCGCAAGCCGTCAGCCCGATCAGAATAAGGGCGGCGATGAGCAGTATGAATATCCTTTTCATTTTGTTTTTCCTCCGTTATTTCAGTTTGCCGTATTCTTCGTCCGACACCGCCTCGCACCATTCGGTGCCGGCGTTTTCGCCCGCGACCTCGATAGCAAGGTGGGAAAACCATTCGTCGGGCGAGGCGCCGTGCCAGTGTTTTACGTTTGCCGGGATGTTTATCACGGTTCCGGGAGTCAGCTCAACGGCGTCTTTGCCCTGCTCCTGATAATATCCTCTGCCGCCTACACAGATCAGAATCTGACCGCCGCCGCTTTTTGCGCGGTGGATATGCCAGTTGTTGCGGCAGCCCGGCTCGAACGTCACGTTGAATACCGGGACCTGTTCCGTCGATACGGGCGCGAGATAGCTCTGCCCGACAAAGAACTTTCCGTAAGGGTTCGGCTCGCCCACGGGGAAAAATATCGTATTCTGATATTTTTCTTTTTCCGTCGCCGCCGGCGTTTTTTCGTCCCATATTTCCTTTGCAAGACGGAAGACCGCCCAGCCCTTCGGCCAGCCGACGTACATCGTCGCGTGAGTGATTATCGCGGCGATCTCTTCCTTTGTCACGCCGTGCGCCTTCGCGTTCTGAAGGTGGTAGGTCAGCGAGGAATCCGTGATCCCCGAAGCCATCAGCGACACCACGGTCACGATGCATTTTGCCGAACAGTACGTCGTCGTTGAGATGCGCGAATACGGGCGCAAAATCTCCGAGCTGTTCTCTTCCTGCCGTCTGTACTATTTTCTCTTTCATTTATTTATCCTCCGTTATCTTCTGATCGCCCGTCGACCGGACGTGTTTTTCGTTTGCGTTTGCCGGTTTGTTCTGCGCCATGACTCCTGCGAGCGGGTGCGGAACGTACGGCTCCTCGAGATATGCGATCTCTTCATCCGTCAGCTGCAAATCGACCGCCTTGCAGACGCCCTCGATATGGCTCAGCTTCGTCGCGCCGACGACGGGCGACGTCACTTTTGTCAAAAGCCACGCAAGCGATATTTCGGTCAGCGTCACGCCGCGCCCTCCGGCAAGCTCCGCAACGCGGGAAATTATCGCGTTGTCCTGCTTTGCCGTCGCGTCGTATTTGAATTTCGCGTAAGCGTCTTCCTCCGCGCGTTTTGTACCGTTTTCACCCGGAAGGCGCGACAGTCTGCCGCTCGCCAGCGCGCTGTAAGGCGTTAAAGCTATATTTTCTTCGCGGCAGTAAGGTATCATTTCGCGCTCTTCCTCGCGGAAGATGAGGTTGTAATGCCCCTGGACCGATACGAATTTCGCGAAGCCCTCCTTTTCGGCTATGGCGTTCGCTTTTGCGATCTGCCAGGCGAAGCAGTTTGAGATCCCGATATATCTCGTTTTTCCCGCTTTTACGGTGTTGTTCAGACCTTCGAGGATATCGTATACCGGAGTGTTCCAATCCCACATATGGTAAATATAAAGGTCGACGTGATCCATCCCGAGGTTTTTCAGGCTCTTATCGATCATGTTTCCGATATGCTTCTGCCCGGTTATCCCGAGCCCGATCTCCTCAGGCGTTCGCGGCAGGAATTTCGTCGCAACGACGACCTCGTCCCGCTTTGCAAAGTCGCGCAGGGCTCGGCCGACGTACTGCTCGCTCGTGCCGCTCTGATAGGCTATTGCGGTATCGTAAAAATTCACGCCCAGCTCAAGCCCGCGCTTTATGATTTCCCGGCTGTGTTCCTCGTCGAGCGTCCAGCTGTGCTGACCGCGCGACGGATCCCCGAAGCCCATACAGCCCATACAGACGCGCGAAACGGTAAGGTCTGTATTGCCGAGCTTTGCGTACCGCATTATTTCATCTCCTTTTTATTCTGAATATCAAAGCAGTTTTATAAGGCAGTTATACGTGATCTCGTAAACGGAGCGGTAAACGAAGTTTACGCCCGCCTCGCTCATAGCCGCGCGCTGTTTTTCCGTGACCTCGGCGTAAGGATAGATACCGAACATGAACGGAAAGAAAATATAGATTATATTCTGAATATCCGTTTCGTTCTTTTCGGGACAGAATTTTGAAAGGATCATACGGAACAGCTCGATCGAGCGCCCGTACGCTTTTTTGAAATCCGTCAAAAGCTTTGTCCTGCTGTTCGCTTCCATATCGTAGTTGTTCATCGAAAGCAGCTTCAAAAGCTGCACGCGGTCGGTAAGCGACCGTGCGATCTTTTCCGAGATCTCTTCTTTGCCGAGCTTTTCGTTCTCTTCGAGAATCGAAACAAGATCGCTGTTCCAACGGTCGTATTCTCTTTCAAACAAAGCAAGGAATATTTCCTCTTTCGTTTGAAAAGAATTGTATATCGTCGGCCGTGAGAAAGGGACTTCCTCTCCTATCTCTTTCAGCGTTATCTCCTTGAAGCTCATAGTCTGATAGAGCTTTTCGCAGGCGTTCACTATCTCTTCGCGGCGTGACGCGATCTGCTCCGCTGTTTTCTTTACCATTTTACCGCCTCCCGAAATTATTCTGACACCGTGTCAGCATTTGTATTATACCACGATTTTGACACGATGCCAAGATGTTTTCGCAAATTCACGAAAAATTCAAAATCGAATATCAAAGCAAAAGTAAGCTACGCTCCGGCGGGTCTGTCATCGGTACGCTCCCCGCTTTCCGCATATTTAAAAAAGACCGGCAAATTGAAAAAATCCCATAGTGCAGTCACCCGAAAAACAATGTTTTCAAGCCTGCGCTATGGGGATCATATCTGTATTGAAGCGGATTTTTCCGTTCAGCCTATTCTCTTTTTTGTTGCCTTTACAAACCGGGATCTGTCAGTCAGCCGATGCCAAATATCGGCATATCGTCCGGGCGTAAGGCCGGCGCCGAAAATCCGGCTTAATATTATCCTTCTCCGCCGGGACGTGTGACCGGCGTGACCTTTTACGGCGTCAGAATAACGTTATTTTTTTCGCTGCACGCCAGTTCTTCAAGCCGTTTATAGATCGGGAACTTGCCGGCAAGAGATTTATACGGTGATTTTCTTGCAAGTAAAAGGTATTGCGGAACGCCGTTTCCCGCCGAAAGCGACGTCAGAACGTCCGCCTCTGCCATTACGTTCATCAGTTTCAGGCATTTTTCGTAACGCAGTCCGCTGACGCCGGAGGTGACCGCCGCCGCGTCCGCGTACAGGCGGAGCGTGTTTTCCCGGTCGCTGAAGCTGATGGACTTGATACCGGTACGGTCAAAACGGTTTTTCAGCAAACAGATGCTTTCGCTGTAACCGATATATCCCTCTCCGATCCCGGAATCATACGCCAGCGCGACCTGCGTATTGTCGTCGCTCTTGTGCGCGCTAATAGCCAGGCGGTCTAAAAGCGCCATAAAGTCTTCCGCGCCGCTGTCGACGGACGGATTGACTTCTCCGCGGCTGTCCGCGACCGCTTCAATGACGTACTGCGGTCTGTTTTCGGGATTGTCCGAATTAACGACAAGTATCTCCGATTTGCCGGCCAGATCGGTGATACGCTCAGCCGCCGAAAGCGCTTCGCTGTCAAGATCGTAGATAAGGAAATTACCGCAGAGGAAAACGGGTATACCGTACAGATCGTCTCCGACGGTAAAGCCCTCCACGGCGAACGGAAATATGTCATCCGGATCACTGACGGCGCTTTGGTCGATCGGACTTATCCATCCGTTTTCTATGAGCGTATCGCGCATTATGGCGTCGTACATTACGACGTCAACGCCCTCCGGCGCTCCGTCATAATAACAGTCCCATTCCGCGCGGATCAGCTTGATATCCGGCTCAAGCTCCGCCCACCGGCGCTCGATAAGCTCCTGATAATACTCGACGTCGGGCAAATACGGAAAAACGGCGTACGTCAGAGTTTCAACGCGCTCACCGCCGCATGAGGCGGTCAGCAGCAGCACGGCGGACAAAACGACGACCGCGGCGCATTTTTTAAATAACAGAAGCTTTATTTTATTACCGTTCTTCACCATAAGCTCCTCCTTTCGGCAACGAAAAAAATCGAACAGTATAAAAGTAAAAAATCAGAGTTTGCCGGGATAGATTTACATAAAATTTCCCGATCAAAACAGAACGCTTCTCATATTCTCCGGCATGGAGCAAAACATCATTTTCACAACGGTCTCGGCGGAGGTGATGTTGTCCTCCAGAACCCACTCGCGCGTCATACCGACCGCGCCGGTGCAGTAAAAGCGGATACTGTATGAAAGCTGTGTGTCGAGCGTATCGACGCTCAGCCTTTCTTTTGCGAGATCCGAATACCGCCTGACTAAATAGTCGATCATATACCGCCACAGCGCGTTCTGCGACTGATCCTCGTACGCGCGTTTATAAAACAGGATCTCCTGCTTCATTTTATTCAGCCCCGAAGCGGCGGATGGGACGGACAGAACGTCGGTACCGGCGGCGTCCGAATAAAGCATCCACGCAACAAGATCGTATTTGTCCTTGAAATGATAATAGAACGTCGGGCGTTCAAGCTCCGCCGCTTCGCATATCTCGGTCACGCGGATCTTTTCGATGGGCTTACGCTTCATCAGCTCACGCATTTTATCCGCGATCCAGTTTTTCGTGATCTCCGCCATACCGCGCCTCTTTTTACATAATCGCAATTCTGTAATATTTCTTTACGATATTATACTTCTGTATATTGAAAAAGTCAAGGCGAATGCGTAAAATATATGTGAAATCAAAACCGAAAAGGAGATACAGGTGCGCCGTCGGGCGTCACCGAGGAACTCAGACAAGCGCCCGAAACCGAGCGGAGCCGACACCGGCTCCGCTTTTTCGCTGTCAAAATACATATTTTTCGTTATTCCCCATACTTCGGCATTAAACGTCTTGATTTTTATACAATTTTATGGTATTATAAATTGAATTATTGTACTCACCCGTAAAGTGAAAAATTATATAACTAATCAACATGAAAGGTTGAATGATTTGAATAAACTTGGTCCTGATATGCGGAGACTCCTCGAACAGATAAATGCAACGAATGAGAGAACTCTTAAAGATATGTTCCGTGATGAGATCCGGGGCAGTTTTCTGATCGACATAAAAAATCGTGTTAAAACCACAATTGCCCCAGTAATGCGGCAGCTTTATGATTTCAGATTCACTGAGGAAAAGATAATCACCGGAGCCGACAACTGCATCGATTATGAAATATGCAA
>CACZVC010000189.1 GCA_902784545.1 uncultured Ruminococcus sp.
GGCGCGCTTGCCAACGGTCACGAGCTGAGCGGGCTGATAATGCGTGTAGCCGAGCGTGGGCAGATCCTTGTATTTAAGCGCGAAATCCGCTAAATTCTTCATAACGGCGACAAGCTCCGTCCGGATATATTTCAGCGCGTCGCGGTATATGATCATATCGGCGTTGTCGGTAACGTAACAGCTCGTCGCGCCGAGATGTATTATGCCCGCCGCGGACGGAGCCGCCTTGCCGTACGCATAAACGTGCGCCATAACGTCGTGGCGCACCTCTTTTTCGCGCGCGGCGACCGTATCGTAGTCGATATCCGTTACGTGCGCCTCCAGCTCTTTTACCTGCTCCTCCGTTACGGGCAGACCGAGCTTATGCTCGGCGCGCGCGAGCGCGACCCAGAGGCGGCGCCACGTCTGATAACGCGTGTCGGACGAGAAAAGCCCGAGCATATAATCCGACGCGTAACGCGACGATAACGGCGATTCGTATTTATCCTTGCTCATTGCAGTCTCCTTATCTTATGATTATGCTGTCGCGCTCGGGACCTACCGAAACGTATCCGATATGACAGCCTATCCGTTCTTCTATGAATTCAACGTATTTCCGCGCCTCAACGGGAAGCTCTTCGAATTTTCTGCATTTTGAAACGTCCGTTTTCCAGCCGTCCATATATTCGATCACGGGCTCTGCGTCGGGTAACGCCGCCGGGAACGGGAATTCATCCGTCTGCTCTCCGCCGAGCATGTAATGCGTGCAGACGGGTATTTTGTCCATATACGACAGCACGTCGAGCTTCGTCAGCGCTATGCACGTCGCCGCCTGGACCTGCACGCCGTAGCGAGTGGCGACTATGTCGATGGGTCCCACCCGGCGCGGTCTTCCGGTCTTGGCGCCGTATTCGCCGCCCGCCTCGCGGAGCTTTTCCGCCTCCTCGCCGAACCACTCGCAGGTGAACGGACCCTCGCCCACGCAGGTGGAGTAAGCCTTTACGACGCCTATAACCTCGTCGATCTTTACGGACGGACAGCCGGAACCGATAGGCGCGTAGGAAGCGGTGGTGTTCGACGACGTGGTGTACGGCACGATACCGAAATCAAGGTCGCGGAGCGAGCCGAGCTGCGCCTCGAACATAATGCTTTTTCCGTCCTTCTGCGCGTCCCTCAAAAGTCTGCCGGTGTCGGTTATATAGGGCTTTATTTTATACGCGTAATCCTCGAGCCAAGCGTCAAGCTCGTCCATTGTATGCGGCTTTGCGCCGTAAACGCGGCTTATGATCAGGTTTTTCCATTCGAGAAGATCGGCGAGATGGCGTTTCAATTCCGCGGGGTAAAACAGCTCGCCCGCAAGCACGGTCTTTTTCTGATATTTGTCGGAGTAAAAAGGAGCTATTCCCTGCTTTGTGGAGCCGTATTTCTTATCCGCGAGGCGCGCCTCCTCAAGCGCGTCAAGCTCTCTGTGCCACGGCAGAAGAAGCGAGGCGCGGTCGCTTATTTTCAGGTTGGTTTCGTCTATTTTTACACCTTTTTCTCTTACTGTCTCTATTTCCGAAAGCAGATTTTCCGGGTCGAGCGCGACGCCGTTCCCGAGCACGTTCACGACGTTTTTTCTGAAAATGCCGGACGGCAGGAGATGAAGCGCGAATTTACCGTACTCGTTTATCACGGTGTGGCCGGCGTTGCCGCCGCCCTGAAAACGCACGACGTAATCGTAATCTCCGGTTATGAGGTCGACCATACGGCCTTTTCCCTCGTCGCCCCAGTTGATACCCACAACAGCACAGTTTGACATGTTTTTTTACCCCCGTAAAACAACAATATTACCGTAATATAATACATTTATTCACGCATATTGTCAAGCACGTCGGCGTATTTTTTTCAAAAAAAACAAAAAAACAAACATGAATATACATATTTTCATTATACACGTTTTGCAGTCTGACCGGCGTTTTTTCGCGTATACGCGCGTATTAACCGGCTGTTATTATTTTTACGCTTGACAAAACGGAAAAAAAGATGTATAATAACCAATATTCAATGTTAAGAAGGAAAATTACGGTATGGAACGTATAACGGATTATTTCGGTTGTCTTGTTTTCAACGACGACGTTATGAAAGAAAGGCTCTCGCCGGAGATATACCGCTCGCTCAAAGAGACGATAGACGGGGGAAAGCGGCTTGACGTTAAGGTCGCGTCTGCCGTCGCCGAGGCGATGAAGGACTGGGCTGTTGAGCTCGGCGCCACTCATTTCACGCACTGGTTCCAGCCGCTGACGGGTATCACCGCGGAAAAGCACGACAGCTTTATTTCACCCGCGCCGGGAGGCAGGGCGATACTCGACTTTTCGGGCAAGGAGCTTATAAAGGGCGAATCGGACGCGTCCTCGTTCCCGTCCGGCGGTCTGCGCGCAACGTTTGAGGCGAGAGGCTATACGGCGTGGGATCCGACTTCTTACGCGTTCATCAAGGGAAAGACCCTGTGCATACCCACCGCGTTCTGCTCATACGGCGGCGAGGCGCTCGACAAAAAAACGCCGCTTCTGCGCTCCATGGAGGCTTTGAGCAAACAGGCGCTCCGCATCGTCCGTCTTTTCGGCAACACGGAGGCGAAATACGTCAAGACCTTTGTCGGCGCGGAACAGGAATATTTCTTGATAGACAAGGAAATGTACAACAAACGCAAGGACCTCGTCTTTACCGGCAGGACTCTTTTCGGCGCAAAGCCGCCGAAGGGGCAGGAGCTGAACGACCATTACTACGGCGCGATAAAGCCGAGAGTCGCCGAATTCATGGAGGAGCTCGACCGGCAGTTGTGGAAGCTCGGCATTTACGCGAAGACCGAGCATAACGAGGTCGCGCCGGCGCAGCACGAGCTTGCGCCCGTTTACACGACGACAAACACGGCGACGGATCACAATCAGCTTACAATGGAAATGATGCAGAAGGTCGCGGCGAAGCACGGGCTCGTATGTCTGCTCCACGAAAAGCCTTTCGCCGGCGTGAACGGCTCCGGCAAGCACAACAACTGGTCGCTTGCGACGGACAACGGCGCGAATCTGCTCAAACCCGGCGACACGCCTTACGAAAACGCGCAGTTTTTACTGTTCCTCTGCGCCGTCATAAAAGCGGTCGACGAATACGCCGATCTGCTCCGTTTGTCGGCGGCGACCGCCGGAAACGACCACCGTCTCGGCGCGAACGAGGCGCCGCCTGCCGTAGTTTCCATGTTTATCGGCTCGGAGCTGACGGACGTGCTCGAGGCGATAGAAAACGACGCGCCGTATAACAGGACCGAGCGCACAAAAATGCTCTTCGGCGTTGAGGCGCTCCCCAATTTCCTGCGCGACACGACGGACAGGAACAGGACCTCGCCGTTTGCTTTCACCGGAAACAAATTCGAGTTCCGTATGCTCGGCGCACCGACAAGTCTCGCGTGTACGAACATAATGCTCAATTCCGCCGTCGCGGACGTTCTCTGCGGCTTTGCCGACAGGCTTGAAAACTGCCCGGATTTCGACGCGGAGCTTCACGAGCTTCTGAAAACGACGATCAAAGAGCATAAACGCATACTTTTCAACGGCAACGGCTACGACGCGGCGTGGCTCGAGGAGGCTGAAAAAAGAGGGCTTCCGAACAGAAGGACGACGCCCGACAGTCTGCCGCGTCTGCTCGATAAAAAGAACGCCGATATGCTGAAACGGCGCGGCGTTTTCACCGACGCGGAATTGAAGGCGAGATGCGAGATACTGCTTGACAACTATACAAAAACGATAGCGATAGAAGCGGCGACCATGGCGGATATGAGCAGAAGACAGATAATGCCCGCCGTATCGTCATACGCCGCCGTCCTCTCTGACAGAGCCGGCAAAAAAGCGGCGCTTTCGCTTGACGCCGGATACGAGACGGACACGGCGAAAAGGCTTTGCGAGCTTCTTTCCGTGATGAGGACGAAGACGGACGAGCTTGAAAAAACGTCAGACGAGGTGAGATGCATTTTTGACGTGACGGAGCACAGCTTCGCCATAAGGGACAGACTTATTCCCGTTATGGAGCAGCTCCGCGCCGCGGCTGACGAGGCGGAAACGCTTACCGCCGAGGAATACTGGCCGTTCCCGACTTACGAAAAACTGCTTTTCAGCGTCAGCTGATATGATAAAAACCCCCGCCGTTTGTAATATAAGCGGCGGGGTTTTAAACGTAATTACCGGTTTTTGTTCTTTATGAATTTTGTCGCTGGAGGATCAGGGATAAAAATAATAAATAAGAAATAACAAATAACAAATTAAGGAGTCGGCAGAGCCGACAAATCGTGCGCCGCGAAGCGCGGCGCGGTTGGTGGTTCCCCACCCCCCAATCCACCCCCAAACCCCCGCCTCCCCCCAACGTAAGTCGGGGCTTTTTGACGGTACGGGATCCGGGGCTTTGCAGCGTGAGCTGCGCGCGCGGGCGTCCCTCTGCCGCGCTTTGCGCGGGATGATATATTTGCTTACGCAAATGTGATATAACAGGCAAGCCTGTTGTGATATACGCT
>CACZVC010000190.1 GCA_902784545.1 uncultured Ruminococcus sp.
GTATCCTTTCCGCCCACGTTGTTTATCACTATAAGTCCGCAGGACTGGAGCAGGAGCAGAGACGAGAGGAAAAGCGCTGACAAAACGTGCTTTTTCATGCCTGCTCTATAAGATCGACCGCGCCCTTGAGAAGCTCTCCGTCATAATCCTCTATCCTGCCCGTATCGCACAGCTGTGCAAGCGACGGGTCGATGGGCAGTCTGCCGAGGACGGGTATCCCGAATTCGACCGCCGCGGCGTCCGCCGTGCCCTTGCCGAATATATAATGCTCTTTTCCGCAGTCCGGGCATTTGAAATAGCTGAAATTCTCGACGAGGCCGATTATCGGTATGTTCATCATTTTAGCCATATTCACGGCTTTCGATACGATAAGCGATACGAGATCCTGCGGGCTCGTCACGACTATGATGCCGTCAAGCGGTATGGACTGGAAGACCGTCAGCGGCACGTCGCCGGTTCCGGGCGGCATATCGACGTACATATAATCTACGTTGCCCCAGACCACGTCGGTCCAGAACTGCTTTACGGTGCCGGAAATCACGGGGCCGCGCCACACGAGCGGCGATTTTTCGTTTTCGAGAAGCAGGTTGACCGATATGACCTCGATGCCCTTTCTCGTAGTGAACGGGACTATGCCGAATTCGTTGCCGTCGCACAGACCGTGAAGTCCGAACGCCTTCGGTATCGACGGACCGGTTATATCCGCGTCAAGTATCGCGGTGACTTTTCCGCGCTTCGCCGTTTCGATAGCAAGAAGCGAAGTGACGAGCGATTTGCCGACGCCGCCCTTGCCGGATACGACGCCTATCACCTTTTTGATCTTTGAATACTTGTTGCACGGTTCCTTTGCCGGCTTGCGCGACGAACAGTTTTCGCCGCAGGAGGAACAGTCGTGAGTACAATTTTCAGACATTTTCTTTCTTTTTCCTTCTTTTATTTTATTGTCTTTATATCATTATAACCCCAAAGGCGGCGTATATCAATAAAAATCGGTATATTTTTTATTAAAAATATTAGAGTATGTTGATTCCTTAACACTATTGTGGTACAATACGGTTATAAGATGTAAAAAGGATATACGACAAATGATAGAAAAGCTTGAAGCGATAACCGAAAAACTGAAAAAAACAGACGAGGCTCTGCTCGACCCCGCCGTTGTTTCCGATACGGCGAAATACAGGGAGCTTATGAAGGAGCGAAAAAGCATACTGCCGGTATGCGAAAAATACGCCGAATATAAAAAATACGTGAAGGAAAAAGCCGAGGCGGAGGAGATACTGTCGTCAAACGACCCGGAGCTTTCCGAGCTTGCGAGGGCGGAGCTTTCCGAAGCGGAGGAAAACATAAAAAAGTGTTATGAGGAGCTTAAAATCCTGCTTTTGCCGCGCGACCCGAACGACGACAAAAACGTCGTAATAGAAATAAGAGGCGGCGCCGGCGGCGACGAGGCGGCTCTCTTCTCCTACGTTTTATACCGAATGTACTGTATGTACGCGGAGAGCATGAAGTGGAAAACGGAGCTGATGTACTGCAACGAAACGGAGCTCGGCGGTTTCAAGGAGGTCTCCTTTACAGTAACGGGCGACGGCGCGTATTCGCGCCTCAAATTCGAGTCCGGCGTACACCGCGTCCAGCGCGTGCCTGAAACGGAGGCACAGGGGCGCATACACACCTCGACCGTGACCGTCGCGGTACTGCCGGAGGTCGACGACGTGGAGGTCGAGATAAACCCCGCCGACATACGCTTTGAAACGTGCAAATCGAGCGGCGCGGGCGGTCAGCACATAAACAAGACCGAATCGGCGATACGCCTTTACCACAAGCCGACGGGCATAGTCATAGAATGTCAGGACGAGCGCAGTCAGTTCAAAAACAAGGATAAGGCGATGAAGCTCCTCAAAGCGAAGCTGTACGATATGAAGCAGCGCGAACAGCACGACAAAATAGCGAGCGAGCGCAGAAGCCAGGTCGGTACCGGCGACCGCTCGGAGCGCATACGCACGTACAACTATCCGCAGAGCCGCGTGACGGATCACAGGATAAATATGACGTTATACTCGCTCGACGCGTTTTTGAACGGCGATATGAACGAGATGATTGACGCGCTGATAACCGCCGACACGGCGGCAAAGCTTTCGGCGGAGGCTGAATGAATTGAAGACGAAATACCTTGAAAACACAGAAAAAGATATAAAAACCGCCGCGGAAATAATAAAAAACGGCGGTCTCGTCGCGTTCCCGACGGAGACGGTATACGGGCTCGGCGGCGACGCGGAAAACGCGGCTTCTGCTGAAAAAATATACGCCGCAAAGGGCAGACCGTCCGACAATCCGCTTATAATCCATCTGTCAAAAGCGTCCGACGCGGAAAAATACGCGTACACGAACGAGCTTTTTTACATGCTTGCGGACAGATTCTGCCCGGGACCTCTGACGATGATACTGCCGAAAAAGGACGTGATACCGAAAGCCGTTACCGGCGGACTCGACACGGTTGCGGTGCGCATACCGTCTCATCCTGTCGCACGCGCGTTCATCGAGGCGTGCGGCACGGCGATAGCCGCGCCGTCGGCAAACATATCCGGGTCGCCGTCGCCGACGAGCGCCGCGCACGTAAAAGCCGATCTCGACGGCAGGATAGACGCGATAATCGACGGCGGGATATGCGGCGTTGGGCTTGAATCCACGATAATCAAATTCAAGGACGGCAGGGCGGTCATACTGCGTCCCGGCGCGGTGACGGAGGAAATGCTGTCGGCTGTCGTTCCCGTCAGGCGCGACCTCGCGCTTTTCGACAAGCCGGACGAAAACACGCGCCCCGAGGCGCCGGGGATGAAATACCGCCATTACGCGCCGAAGGTGCCGGTGACGATGCTCAAGGGAAGTCACGCCGACGTCGTTTCGTTTATGAAAGAAGCGCTCGGCAAAGACAACGCGACCGGCGTAATATGCTATGAGAGCGACAGGGACGAAATAAAGGGCAGAAACGTATCGTATCTGCCGGACGATCCGGAGGGGCAGGCCGGCAATCTGTTCGCGTTTTTGCGCGGATATGACGAATCCGACGCGCCCTGCGTTTACTCCGTTACGCCGCCGCGCACCGGGATAGGGCTTGCGGTATACAACCGGCTTACAAAGGCGGCGGGCTTCAGCGTCAGGCACGTCGGACTGAACATCCCCGTGATAGGACTGACAGGGCAAAGCGGCTCCGGCAAAAGCACGGTCGCCGCGATATTCGCGCGGCGCGGCGCGTTCGTCGCCGACTGCGACGAGGTGTATCATTCGCTCCTCAAACGCGGCTCGCCTCTGACGAAGGAGCTGAAAAAGCGTTTTCCGTCAGCCGTGAAAAACGGCAAGGTCGACCGTCCGGCGCTCGCGGAGATAGTTTTTTCGGACAAAGCGAAGCTGGACGAGCTGAACAAGGTAACTCACGGCGTTATTCTGGACGAGGTCAGAAAACGGCTGAGATCGGCGGAAAAGGAATACAAATTCGCCGTCGTCGACGCGTCGCAGCTTTTTGAATCCGGCTTCGATACGGAATGCACCGCCGTTATAGGCGTTTGCGCCGACGACGAAACGCGTATAAAAAGGATAACCGAACGCGACGGGATAAGCCGCGAAAAAGCGCTTTCCCGCACAAAAAATCAGCATAACGGCGACTTTTTCCGCGTATACTGCGATATGACGGTCGAAAACACGGGTACGCTTGATAAGCTTGAGGAAAGCGTGGATAAAATAATCAAAAAATATATCGGGTAAATAAAATGAAAAAAGCGATCAAAAGAAGCGTTATCGCAATAGCGCTCGTGGCGCTCGCCATCGCCTCGGGCTTCGGCGTACAGCAGCTGTACTACGCCGTGCTGAACAAAAACTATCCGCTCGGATATTCCGAATACGTGGACAAATACTCCGAGCAGTACGGCGTTCCGAAGGACGTTATATACGCCGTTATAAAGACCGAAAGCAATTTCGTATACAACGCCGAATCATATAAAAAAGCCCGGGGGCTTATGCAGCTTATGCCGGGCACATACGAATGGCTGTGTCAGAAGGAGGGGATCGACCCGGAAAAGATAAGCGTCGACGACCCCGAAACGAACATAAGGATAGGCACCTGCTATCTTGCGTATCTGTACGACCAGTTTGAAATATGGGAAACGGTTTTCGCCGCGTATAACGCCGGTCACGGCGTAGTACGACAATGGCTCGCAGATGAGCAGTACGGCAAGGACGGACATCTGAAAAACATCCCCTACCCCGAGACCGCGGCGTACGTTAAAAAGGTCTCCGACGCAAGAAGCGTGTATCAGTCGATACTGGCGCGGTAAAAGCCGAAGCGTATGCCGACTGTTCTGAAGGACAGTCGGCGGTTATGAGTTCCGCTTGCGCGGCACATGATGAGCGCTTTCGCGCATGATGAACGGCTTCGCCGAATGATGAGCGCCTTCGGCGCATGAAGCGGAACTCA
>CACZVC010000191.1 GCA_902784545.1 uncultured Ruminococcus sp.
ACTTCCCTCTCCTGAGTCTGCGTTTTCGGCGCGTGTGAAAAATGTCTTTTATGTCTTCTGTCGTTCACTTTCTTTTTTTCCTTTCATTGCGGTGATGGGCTTTTTGCCCGCGTTTCATAAATCAGCCGTCACCGCTCCGGCCGAAGTTCAAACGCCTATAAAAGATGACAGTCCCAGATACGGGAGGCGAATTCAGTCATCGTAAGCGCGGGATTGAGCGGCGTGTCGGCAAGCTGCAAAAGCTCGTCTATAACGTCGTTTACCCGCATTACCGCTTTATCGGAGACTCGCAGAGACATCTCCTCCAAAGCCTCGGACGAGGAAAAATACAAAAGCTCCTTTTCCGCGCCCGCTCTGTAAAGCATGATATCCCGGACGGCTCTCTGCACAAGCGTGTAAACGCGGCAGAGCTCGTCCGTTTTTCTGATGTTCTTATGGTGAAGATTTATAAATCCGAGCTTGTCGGAGCCGGGCGAAAACAGAGCTTCAACAAGCTTGTCCGACACGGCGCGGACGTTTACGCTTTCCGCGTCGTCGTTATATATCCTTATCGCCTCGCCCGCGGAGCCGTCCGCAAGCTCGACGGCGGCTTTTCGCTTGGCGTCATCGGGTACGCCCTCGCGGTCGAGGACCGAGTTTATCTGCTCTCTGTTCAGCTTTTCCGTGCGGAGAACGAGCGCGCGCGACCTTACGGTAGGCAAAAGCTTCGACGCGTCGCTTGTTATGAGGAAAAAGTACACGTTTGACGGCGGCTCCTCGAACATTTTCAAAAACGCGTTCTGCGCGTAGGTGTTCATCTTTTCGCCGTCGTCGATAATATAAGCCTTGAACGGCAGATCGTTCGGCATAAGTCCGAGCGTGTCGTAAATGCCGCGTATAAGATCGACGGTAAGCTCCGATTTCCCCTCCGCGGTCTTTATGCGGTATATATCGACGCAAACTCCCGCGTCGATCTTTATACAGCTGCCGCACCTGCCGCAGGGCGCGGTATCGTTCTCGCACGCCATGGCTTTTATAAGCTCGCGCACGAGCCTGTGTCTGCCTGTGCCGAAAGCGCCCTCGACTATATAGGCGTGGCTGACGTACCCGCCCTCAAGCGCGGACAGCAAATATTCTTTTGCGCCGGTACAGCCGACGATATCAAGCGAATACTTTTTCAAAACGGCACCTCGTTACGGTTATCAATATATTATAATATAAATAAGAAATTTTATTGTTACGCTGTCGTTAACGTCCTTTGAATTTATTTATTTTTTTGAGTTGCCGATTTATTTGACGGGGACAAGGCGATAATCAAATAACAAAAAATGGAGGTATGATCAAATGGAACTTAAAAACAGCAAGACCTTTCAGAATCTGATAAACGCCTTCGCCGGGGAATGTCAGGAGCACGTCAGATACAAGTTTATGGCGTACGGTGCGAAAACGGCGAAGCTTTTTGAGGTGGAATGCGCTTTGAACGAGATATCGAAAAACGAATTCCACCACGCGCGTATGTTTTACACGGCGATACAAAAGGCGGATAACGGCGTAATAAACAATTTAAACGTAAACGCCGGTTATCCGTTCAAGGAGAAATGGGATCTTTTGCAGAATCTGCAGCTGTCCGCGCAGACGGAGGACGAGGAGTCGACGAAAATTTACGCGGAATACGCGAGGACCGCGCACGACGAGGGCTTTTGCGAAGAGGCGGCGCTTTTCGAGCTTGTCGCCGCGGTCGAGCACTGCCACAGTATGCAGCTTAACAACATCGCGGCGCAGATAAAGGACGGCACGCTTTACAAGCGCGGTGAGCCGGTCAAGTGGAAATGCTCGAACTGCGGACACGAGGAGACCGTGAACGAGGCTCCTTTGACCTGCCCTCTCTGCAAGTCGGAGCAGGGTTACGTTAAGCTCGAGCTGCCGGACGGCTGATACGATAAATACGGCGCCGTATCACGGGATGCGGCGCCGTTATTTTAAATCATTTCTCTCGGTTGATTATCCTCATATAATTCAAAAGCTCAAATTCGCCGTCGTGCGCCTCGCCCGAAAAGGTTTTTGACATATCGGACGGCTTCATTATCCTTGTAACGCCCGCGCGGACCATTATCTCCTCCGCGCGTTTTTTTGTATTTTCGTCCGCTATAACGCAAGCGGTCTGCAAATACCCTTTCTTTTCGCGCAGGACGTAAAACAGCTTTTCGAGCGGAAGCGCCGTAACGTCGACCGTGCCGAAAAAACCCGATATTTCAAGCGTCGGATCGTCCTTTGCGGCAAGCGTGCAGCAGTCGCCGTCGTAATATCTTTTTCCGTCCGTGACGCCTAACGAGCGCTCGATCCTTCTCGAATACCTGAAAATCGTGTTTTCCGCCGCGGCTCCTGTATCTTTAAGCGGACGTTTATCGCGCGCCGCCTGCAAAACAGGCAGAAAATACCGGCAGAACCGGTCGGCGTCCGCGGGATCGGCTGAATCGACGTATATCCTCTGACAGCTTGAGCATAAAAACTGAGACGTTTTTATTATATGCTCCGCAAGCTCCGCCAGCTCGCCTGGGCGTTTTTCGTAATCAGCTCCTATGTATGCAAAGCCTATCTTGTGTCCCCAGCAGACGACGCGCGTATAAGGCGGCGCAAGACGGCGCACGGCGGAAACGGCTTCGTCGCCGCCCCAGACGACTATTACGTCGGCGGCCTTCGCCATCTCGCAGATAGACGCGACGTCCGACGACGGCGTGTCGAAAACGTATATGAAATCGGCAAGCTCCGGCATGAGCCGTATAAGCTCGTACAGTATTTTCACCGTCAGACCGTCGTCCTGCGACGGCAGCTTCAATATATTCACGTTGCCGCACAAAAGCCCGGTCAGCACGCTGTAAGCCGGTAAAACGTCGACGTTGCCGGCGGCGATGTGAAGCAGAACGCCCGCGGGATAATACTTTGCGCTTATCATATCGTTCTGTGCAGGCTCCGGTATCTGCGCGGAAAGATTCTTTTTCAAGCCTTCCGCGGACAGCATTTCCGCCGCCTGTGAAACGTAGCCGTCGAGCCCGTCTGTGTCTATCCCCGACAGGATCCCGTTATACTCTCCGTCTTTCAGCTTTTTTGATATAATATCTATCGTCGATATCAGCTTTTCACGGTCTATCGTTTTGTTGAGCAGCGTTTCGTTCGTTTCATCCGACAAAGCTGATAATATACGGTTTTCCTTGTCTTTTTCAAATATTTTTCCGTGTGCCAGTATCATAATTTCACGTCTCCCAAAAGCTCAGAAGCGCCGGCGGCGCACGTTTTGACGTCCTTTAATCCCACGCGCCCGATGATATCGAGATAAGGCGTTCTGATGCCGCACCCGCATTCTTCACCGGGGTGTAAAACGCCAAGATCGTCCGGCATGACGGCGGTTATCGGCGTCGCCTTTATCATGGGCGTGATAAGCTCGACGAGTCCGATCTCGCCGTACGGCAGAGGCTCAAGCGTTTTTACGTCGCGTATTATGACGCGGCTGTACGCGGGAACGTGGAGACGGTGATTTTTGCAGTCGCAGTAAGCGACGGGATGCTCCACCGCGCCGTAAAACTCGATTATATTGCAGTCGTCGACGCCGAGAACGCGCTTCGCCGTTTCATAAAACTCATATTTATCGACCCGCTCTCTGTAATACTTTTTCCAGCCTCCGGCAAGTATTATTTTCGAGCCCTTCGGCAGAGTGAGCGTTATTCCCTTATCTTCAAGCATTTTCATAAGGAAATACGTATACGATGGGAAGCCCATGAATCTGACCGGGTGCTTTTGCTTCGCATAGCTTTCGACAGCCTTGCACACTTTGTCGAGGTCCGCCTCGTATTTTCCGTTTTTGCGCGTCAGGGCGTACGTTCTGTGAAGCGCCGGGGCGAAAAGCGTTGTGCCGAAGGCGGTTTTTGATACCGCCGTCTTATTGTTTTTATCGGGCTTGTAGCCGAAAACGATATAATTTGTCGGTTTAAGCGAAAAGAGTTTTTTGTATTTAAAAATTTTCAAAACCATTTTGAGCGCGCAGAAAAGACCGGATATCTCAAACCCGATAACGCCCGCGCGGCCGCCCGTTCCGGACGAGGTCGCCTTGACGGGTATCCTCCGTTTATCCATCGTAAAAAGCTCGTGCTTTTTGAATATCAGCGTGGGGATAAACGGCAGTCTGTAAAGATCCTCTTCGGTCTTCAACATATCCGGCGTAAAGCCGTGGTCGGAAAGTATTCGCGCGTACGCGGGATTGCGCTTCGCGTGGTATTCCGTCATTTCGCGCACGGCTTTTATAAAATCGCCTTTTTCGTCCGTATCGTAAGGCTTTTTGCGGAAAACCGCCCGTCTGTATTTCATAAACACCTCATTTATTGTCGTTATTTTAACATAAAATAATAATATTGTCAACCCGGCGGAATCAAATATATGATAAAATACATT
>CACZVC010000192.1 GCA_902784545.1 uncultured Ruminococcus sp.
ATATTTGTTTCCAACAATTGCGCACGCGGCATGCGCGGAAAACGAAATAGACGTTTTGTTTCTTGATATAGATATGCCGAAGATGAGCGGACTTGAGCTTGCAAAAAAGCTTATCTCAAAAAACGACAAAACGGTAATAGCGTTCGTATCCGGATACGACCACTACGTTTACGAGGTTTTTGAGGTTTCCCCGTTTGCCTTTCTGCGTAAGGACAGACTGAAATCAGACCTCACAAAAACGCTTACCCGCCTGGTTCAAAGATTTACGCGTGCCAAGCCTGTTATAAAGCTGAGCACCGCGGACGGAAGTTTTTCAGTTTGCCCGGACGACGTTTTATACGTGCGTACAAAAGGCAATTATTATATCTGCGTTATAAAAAACGGCGCCGAGCTTAAATGCAGGGGAACGATGAACGACGCGGAGACGCTTTTTGCTGACTGCGATTTTTTCAGAGTACATTCCGCGTATATCGTGAATCTGCACCATATTCAAAGATTTGACAGGGGCGAGATCAGGGTAGGCGACAACTGTGTGAAAATACCCGTGGCGCAAAGACGGCTTGCGGAATTCAGAGCCGCTTACGCCGGATATAATATGAGGAGCTTACAGATATGATATATAAAATGATCGAGGCGGTCGCCACGGCGGCGGACGCGCTGTTTCTTATATGGTTTGTACCGCGGTTTTTACACACGCGCTTTTACAGAAAGGAAAATCTCATAGCGCTTATTGTTCCTGCCGTTTCGCTCGCTTTCCAGTTTTTTGCGGACAGGCTGTTATCCGGCTTTGATATACTTGCCATAATTATTACCGCCGTACTTTCGGTACTGTACGCCTTGCTTATATGCAAAAAGAAATACTTCAGGGCAATCCTTGCGGGCGGCAGCTACGTTATAGTGATAATGCTCGTTTCAAGCCTTATGTATCCGTTGTTCGCATTGGTATTCGGCGAAGGCGTGTCTGTGATGCAGGGAGCGGAAACACCCGCGAGGGTCCTGTATCTTGCCATTTGCCGTACGGTGCAGTTTGCGTTGTATATGCTTTTGCTCACGGTATTCAAGTCGGACGACAGCGCAAACGGAATAATAGGCGTATTCTTCGTTTGCCATACCTTAGTGACCGTGTTCGGGCTTTTTGTACTTATGACGATAGCGGTAAACGATACGGAAAGTAAATTCACCGTGCCGGTAATGGTGTTGCTTTCAATTCTTATAATCTCCAACTTCGGCGTGTATTTCCTTATACGTCAGCTTATGAAAATGCAGCGGCGTGAATACGAATATAAGATGATGGAGCAGAAAATGAACGCGGAAAAAACACGCGCTGAGGACGCGGACGCGATATGGGAAAATATAAAACGCTTCCGTCACGATATGAAAAATCATTTTACCGTGCTTAAGGGTAAGTTAGGAGAGGGCGACGTAAAAGCGTGCGAGGAATATATAGATGAAATATACCCGTCGATCGAGCGGATGGGCAATCTTGTCCACACCGGAAACGCCGTAATAGATTATCTGATAAACACAAAATTCCCGTCAGATGCGGGAATACAGATAATCGTCTCCGGCTTTGCGGGAATTTTAGACGGTATTGACGACGCCGACCTTGCAAGTCTTCTGGGAAACGTGCTCGACAACGCTTTTGAAGCCGTTGAAAAAATACCGGATAACAAAGACAGGATAATAGAGCTTCATTTTCTGAAAAAGAATCAAAACAGGATAATAATATGTAAAAACACAGTATCCGGTCCCGTTCTTGATGAAAACGGAAAACTTAAGAAAACCGACAAAAAAGGAGAACACGGATACGGTCACAAGATAATCGCGTCCGTCACCGAAAAATACGGCGGCTTCGCTGAGTATATCGAGCAGGACGGTATGCTTTGCGTGCAGATCATACTGCCGGAATAAAGTTAAAACAAACTCCCTCGGTCAGTCGGAAATAATTTCGCATGATTCGCCTCCCTCAATGAGGGAGGTCGCGTTTTGAACGAGACGGAAGGAGTTTTACGGCTTTTACTGCCGTTTTTTTCGTCGTTTATCCCATTTTATATGCATTATCCCAAATCGTTGACTTTGAGATTTTTATTTGTTATAATTAAAAAAAACAGCTGAAAAAGGTTATTTAATGAAGAAAGAAAAGAAAGAAAAAAAGCCGAAGCCAAAGTACAATATGCTTCAAAACGTATCTTTTATGTTAAAGACTGCGGCGGAGGCAAAAGAGAAAAAGGTAATAGCCGTTATTGCGGTTTTGGTAGTTATTGCCGTAGGCAGCAACCTTCTCGGCGTATACGCTGCGCCGCTTGTGATCAAAGGCTTGCAGGATAATCTGCCGCTTGAAAAACTGCTTTTGACGGTTTTATGGGTCTACGGATCTATGGCGGCGCTGTCGATGATACAGTCGTATATAAACACGGGCAAGACGTACCCGCGCGTTTCCGTGCGAACGCATATATTGAAGCAGGTCAACGACAAGGCGTGTACCGTATCGTTTCAGTGCAGGCTTGAAAAGAAATTTCGCGATCTCTGCCGCGGCGCGTACGATCACTGCGGCGGCAACGGACGCGCGGTCGAGGCGGTGTGGGAAGCGCTGTACGGCATTGCGGTAAGCCTGGTCAGCTTTGTCATATATCTGATAATGCTGACGAGCGCCGAACCGCTTTTGTTCGTTATTGTCGTCGTAACGTCGCTTATCGGTTATTTTGTAACGAATTACATAAACGGCTACGGTTACCGCCACAGGGAGGAGCAAAGCAGAATATCGCACCGCCGCTGGTACGTAAACGAGGTATCGGATTCGCTTTACGCGGCAAAGGACGTACGCATTTTCAATATGCAGCCGTGGCTTACGGATCTCGCAAAAGCGGCGGACGATCTTATGACTGCGTATCACCATAAAGCCGCGGGCGTTTATATTTGGTCTAAGATCGTAAACATTATACTAACGTTTTTGCGTAACGGCGCGGCGTACGTGTATCTTATCGGCGCGGTCGTACGCGGCGATATGGACGTGGCTACGTTCACCCTGCTTTTCGCAGTCGTCGGCGGCTTTACCGGTCAGGTAAACGGTATACTCGGAGGACTCAACGCTCTTTATAAAAACAGCCTTGATATTTCTTCCGTGCGCGAATTTCTTGAATATCCGGAGCCTTTCAAATTCAAGGGCGGTATAATACCAAAGCGCATTGAAACGCTGGAGTTGAAAAACGTCAGCTACCGCTACCCTGACACTGAAAAAGACGTTTTGTCCGGCATAAATCTGACCTTGAAGCCGGGTGAGAAGATCGCCGTCGTGGGCTTGAACGGAGCGGGAAAGACAACACTTGCAAGGATAATATGCGGGCTGCTTGATCCGACCGGCGGAAAAGTTCTTGTAAACGGTACGGATTTAAGAGAATACGACAGGGGCGAATACTACAGGCTGTTTTCCGCTGTGTTTCAGCAGTTCGGCGTAATAGCCGGAACGATAGCGGAAAACATAGCGCAGAGCGGCGGCGAAACGGATATGGAAAGGGTCGTTTACTGTGCAAAACAGGCCGGGCTTGACGAAAAGATAACGAGTTTGCAAAACGGTTATGAAACGCACCTCAATAAAGAAGTCTTTGACGACGCGATAGAGCTATCCGGCGGCGAGCGCCAGCGGCTGATGCTTGCTCGCGCTTTGTATAAGGACGGGCAGTTTTTGCTTCTCGACGAGCCGACCGCCGCGCTTGATCCGTTAGCCGAGGCGGATATTTACGGCAAATATGACGAAATGACAAAAGGCAAAACGGCGGTATATATCAGCCACCGCCTCGCCTCCACACGCTTCTGCGACAGGATAATCCTGCTTGACGGCGCGGTGATCGCCGAAGAAGGCAGTCATGAAGAGCTGCTTTCGGCGGGTGGGAAATACGCCGAATTGTTTGAAGTGCAGAGCAAATATTACAGAGAGGAGGGCGAAGAGGATGAAGAATAAAGATAAAGAAGAAAAAATATCTTTTGCACAGGCGTTTAAAATGAACTGGCGCGCTTTCGGGATAATATACCGCAAAAGACCGCAGATGATAGCCTCGAGACTGATCGCGTCAATATGGGACGTTCTGACGCCCTATGCGGAGATATGGCTTTCCGCGCGTATCATAGACGAGCTGGCGGGCGACAGAGACCCGGGGAGACTGAAATTCCTCGTAATATTTACTCTCGCCGTCACGGCGGCATCGGCTCTTATATCCGCTTTTATCAGAAAATGGCGCGACGTACAGGATACGTCGTTCTGGTTTGCGGTGGACCGTATTTTTATAGAGAAGAAAGCGTCGCTTGACTACGCGGATCTTGACAACCCCAAAACGCACGAGCTTATAGCGGCGATGGAAACGATCGGCAGCTACGCCGGATACACGGCGTTCTCGAAGATATGGGCAAAAAACGCAAAAGCACACGTTTTGGGTAACAGATTCTTCTGGCATTTCGGTTGGCTCGGCTGGGACGATGAAGCCGCGGCGGATATCCGCATATACAATCAGCAAAGATTCTGCGGGAAATATATAGCGAACAAAGAATCTGCGTTTGAATCAAAAGGTCTTTACGCCAAGCTTTCAAAATACCCCATAGGCGTGTACTCCGTTCTGTCGACAGGGCTGAGCGTTCTGTTCAGTGCGGCGGTAAACGCATATATTTGTATAAAAGCGGTATCCGGGGCTTTCGGCGTCGGTATGGTAACGCAGTATACCGCCTCAACGATGCGCGTATTCTCCGGTATAGGCATGCTTATCGAATTTTACGGTGATATCAAAAACAACGCGGCGTATTTAAAGCTTGATTTTCAGCTGATTGATATGAAAAGCTCGCTGCAAAAGGGCACGCGCAGGGTCGAGCCTCCGCGGAAGGAGTCGGGCGGCATAGAATTCAAAAACGTATCCTTCAAATATCCCGGCACGGATGATTACGTGCTGAAAAACGTCAGCATAAAATTCAGACCGGGCTCACGCCTCGCGGCGGTAGGCATGAACGGATCGGGGAAAACGACGTTCATAAAGCTGCTCTGCCGTCTGTATGACCCCACCGAGGGAGAAATACTTTATAACGGCGTTAATATCAAAGAATACGATTACGGCGAATATATGCGTATGTTCGCGGTCGTTTTCCAGGATTTTTATATAACAAAATTCAAGCTTGGAGAAAACGTTTCATCGGGACCGATAACAGACAGGGAAAAGGTCGAAAAATGCCTTGAATCAGCCGGGTTTGCCGACAAGCTTGCCGAATACGAAAAAGGCATAGACACGTATATGGGCAAGATCTACGATCCGGACGGCGTGGAATGCTCCGGCGGCGAAGCGCAGAAAATAGCGATAGCGCGGGCGCTTTATAAGGACGCGCCGTTCATCATCCTCGACGAACCGACGGCGTCGCTTGATCCGATAGCCGAGGCTGATATATACTCAAAATTCAACGATATAGCAAAAGGGAAATCTGCGATATACATAAGCCACCGCCTTTCAAGCTGTAAATTCTGCGATGAAATAGCCGTTTTCCACGAAGGGCAGATAATCCAGCACGGCAGTCACGACGAGCTTTTGTCGGATGAAGACGGCAAGTATCGGCAGTTATGGTACGCCCAGGCGCAGTATTATCAAAAATAGAAAGAAGTAAATTATGGATTATAAAAAGAATATAAAGTATTTTGATAATATCAGCACTCTAATGTGACAGAGCCATATAAATAAAAGGTGATAAATAAGAGAGGAAAAAGAAGATGAAAAAAATTGTTTTGCTTTTTATTGTTATCGCTATGATATTTTCCGCCGTGTCGTGTCTAAACGCGGGAAATAATAATGCGGGTACCGTTGTTTTCAAGCTGGATAAAGAATACGTCAAACCGGTAAAAAAAGAGCTTACGGAAAAACAGCAGGAAACGGCGGACAAGTGCTATAAGGATTTAGTCAGTAAACATGAAAGGCTTGCCGTCATACCGCGCGAAATGCTTTATGAAAACGTGTATTCAATTGAAAACACGCAGTACGTCACATTCGCGTTCTGTTTAGGCGGCATATCGACCGACTGCAAATTTCAATACGTGAAAAAGCCGGGCGAAACAGAGGGAAGCTGGACAATTCATGAGGACGACATGTATAAGCAATTCTACACGACGGGCATAACCGCCGAGGCGATGGACGCCATCAGGACCGCAATCGAGGAAGATATAGACAAAAGTATAAATGAATACCATCTGAAGAAGGATGAAACGTCGGAGGACGGTTTGCGTATCTATTGGAATAAGAATGATAAAGGCTTGTTCGCACAGGCGGAATGTATCGCAAACGTGACCGAAAAAACGACAAAGAAATTCGGCTGCGGCGACCACTCTCACATTTTCGGAAACGTGTTTTTTGAAATTGCTGACGGAAATTTAAAGATAGTCGAACATTACGCCGACGCAACCTGATATAAAGGATTGTTATCTTATGAATAAAATAAAGCGGATATTATTCATAATCAAAGAAATGACAGACGACAATAAGCTGATATTCGTTTTAATGATCATTGGCTTAATATTGAGCAATTATGTGATGATCTTTTTTCTCGGAAACTATTCAGCTTATAAAAACTCAACGCTTTCCGGTTATCAGTCGCTAAAATACCCTGCACAGAATTACAATGATCTGAGTTACGGTGATATACTCGGTATCGATTTGAGCGAATACGGCGTTACGTCGTGTACTTTCTCCACGACCGTCAAGTCTGAGGACGTACATATGACCGACGGGTCGCTCATCACGGATGGATACGGAACAAAAGGAAGCTTCTTTGTAAACAGCAGTTCAAACGACAAGTTTCCCGTAAAAGCGTTTCTCGGCAACTGCGATATTTCAAAATCGGATAAAGAAAACGTAATCGTACTGCCGTGCACGGAATATACGAGCTCGTTAAGCTATGACAGGGAAACCGGTACTGTCATGCTGCGCTTTGATTCACGCGGTACAAGATATGAAGGCAGAACAGAAGCAATAGAGGATATTCCTGCTGGTATTTCCG
>CACZVC010000193.1 GCA_902784545.1 uncultured Ruminococcus sp.
GTCGTCGGAGAGGGCAGACGCGTTATAAGCAACATACAGAGAACGTCGGTTTTGTATCTGATGAAGTCGATAGCCGTCTTCATCTTCGCGTTCGCTCTGATCCCGTTTGCAAAGGGTCAGATGTGGCTGTCGATAGAAAACCTCTATATGCTCGAGGCGGCGGTCATAGGTACGGGCGGCTTCCTGCTTTCGCTTGAACCGAAGCGCACGCCGATTAAAGGCTCGTTTTTGAAGAGTATACTGTCGCAGTCCGTTTCAGCCGGTATACTTGCGGCGATATCGATTCTGATGCCGATAATGCTCAACACCTTCCCGCGGTATTTCGGACTCGATCCGTTTATCGCCGACGTGAATATACGTCCGATGATGACGATATTCATGACGATGGCGGGCTTCGTCGTTATATTCGCAATGTGCATACCGTTCAACAAATACAGGGCGTTCGTTCTGACGGCGCTTACCGCGGTCGCGGCGATACTCGGTATGATGCTTCCGGCGTCGTATATCGGCGGCAGAGTCATAGGCGAGGGTATGCTCTCGTTCAACGCCGCAGCGGGTGAAACGATATTCAATTCACAGCTGTTCCGCGAGATGTTCCAGCCGATGAATTCGGAGGTCGTCAAAAACCTTATAGCCGACAGAAACAACTTTATCGTAATACGTCTGTTCCTTTACATAGCCGTTCCGGTATTCATACTTATCAGATTCGCGGTCGAAAACTTCGCGAGAAAGGAATTCAAGGACGTAAAGAAGGGAAGAACGTTCAGGATAGGCAGAAGGCTTATGCTTTCGTCCGGCTTCGTTCTCATACTTCACGCCGTACTCGCCGCAGTCGAAACGTTTACAAAGACCGGCACGATGGTAAACCTTACGTCAAACTATCCCGGCACGGAGGGACTTGCCACCGCCGTAAACGTTGCGTTCATCACGCTTCATCTTATCATCGGCTATATCGGTTATAAGCTCTGGAAGGACCCGACAAAGAAGATGATAAAAATAGCCTTCGCGTCCGCTGTAACGCTCGCGGCGCTTACCGTCGTAAGTATGATTTTGTCTAACTCGATGCTCGACCTTTCGCAGGCTCCGCTGCTCGTATTCGACAATATCGTGATACTCGTTATAACCGTCGTCTACATAATCGGCGCGGTAACTGTAAGAGCGCAGATCAGCCACGGACTTGAAAAGCCGAGAGACTGAATATAAAAAATAAAGAAAACAGCCGGCGACGGCTGTTTTCTTTATCAAACGACAGTCAAATCAATCCTTATTAAGGACCTTTTTCTGCCACGATCTTTTGCCGCATTCAGGGCATTTCATATAACGCGTTCTGCCCATGTGCATAGCCAGATTTACGGATCTGTAAGTCGGGACGTATTTGTGTCCGCATTTTCCGCATACGTAATAGCCCGCGACCTGCTCGATGCGCAGCGCAAACGCCATGCAGACGATGAACTGTATAAGACCAAGTCCTACCGGCAGAAAGAACGCCCACAAGGGCTTTTCCAACTTCATGAATATGATCCCCACGGCGATCATGGCGAAGAAAAATAACGATGACGTAAGACCTATGACGATCTCCATGGTCAAAAGCCTTTTATCAGCCTCCTCCTTCTGTTTTACCATATCGAGCAGATTGTTTTCAAGTTTTTCGTTGTAGTTGTTCATTGATATTGCCTCCCCGCATAATAAATCGTTTACCGTGATCTTTAAAATATCGCATAGCTCGAGCATGATCGAAGCATCCGGCAGAGATCTGCCGCACTCCCATTTTGATACCGCACGGTCGGTAATGCCGAGCTTTTCCGCAAGCTGCGCCTGCGTCAGGTTTTGCTCCTTCCGCTTTTCCGAAATGAATTTTCCTGTCTTCAACTGATCCATATCAGCGCCTCCTTTCGACATTATTATATCATGCAGCAACGAAAAAACAACATACCGGCGGTTGACCCGGGGAGAAATCAACCGCCGGTGGAGCGTTTTTTATTCGATTTTGTTTGAACGGAGAAAACGCAGGACGGCAGATTTATATATCTCGGCATCTGAACATCCGTATGTTCCACCGTCGAAAGATTTATAAGCGAGGCGATGTTGCCGACGATAAGACCGAGCACAAGCCCCGCCGCCGTCGTCAGTATGTTTTCGCGCAGGATATAGTTTACCGTTTCCCTCACAGTAAAGCCGTTTATGCGCATTACGGTAAGCTCGCGCTTTTTCTGATTTATCTGCATTTTAACAAGGTTGAGAAGCACGACCGCCGCCATTATGCCCGCAAGAATGATCATAACGTATATCATCTCGTTCATAGTGTCGGACGCCACCTGGAATATGCCTTTCAGCTCATCTTTGCTTTTGATATCCGTCACCGCGTCGTCTTCTTTGAGGATCGAGGCGAGCCGCGCGGACTGCTCAGGCGTGCAGTTCACCGTGTAGCAGTTCGTTTTCACAAGGTCGCCGAATATCTTTTTGCCATATTCCTCCGACATGAATATATCGCGCCCGGCGTAGTTGTTGTAAATGCCGGAAATTGTAACGTCGCGGTAAACGCCCGTTTCGTCGAGAATACTGAAATGGTCGCCTATATCGAGCCTGTAAACCTCGGCGAGACGGCTGAATATCACCGCGCCGCCGTCGGGTATGCGGTCCGCTTTCTTTTTCGTCGTATCGTAAAGCCTGTAATAGCCGTTCAGCGTGTCCGGGTCCGCGCACGTTATCTGCGCCAGCTCGCAGTCGCTTCCTATCTTTATGATTGTGCCTGTGCGGTAAACGCCCGATCTGCTTTCGGAATCGGCGTCTATTATCTTTCCGACGCGCTCGCCGGCTTCTTTGTCGTCCGGGTCGAACTGAATTACCGTTTCACATTTCATTATCTCGCCGAACTGGTGCTTTATAACGCCCTCAAAGCCCATTTTAAGCGTAAAGCCGATCATGAGCAGGGTACAGCATCCGGCGATGCTCACTATGGTTATAAGCACGCGCGTTTTGTCGCCCCTGATGTTCCTCAGTATCAGGCCTCCGTATACGGAGCGCGGCTTTTTGCCGTCCTTTAACGGCTTTTCCTTGTTTTTCGCGCCGATAGCCTCGCCGTTTATCAGCTTGACCGCCGGCTTCGCCAAAAGTCTTGCACACGCCGTTACGGTTGCGAGAACGCCGATAAGCGCCGCCGTTACGACGCAGATAACAGCCGCCGGAAGATCGAAGGCTTTTGCGTATTCGCCCACAAGATGCGTGGCTTGTACAGATTTGAGCATGATCGGCTGAAGGATGAAGTACGCCGTCAGAATGCCGAATATCGCGCCGAGCATGGAGCCTCCGACGCCGAAGATCATATATTTGCCTAATATCTCGCCTTTTTTGAAGCCGAGTGCCTTTACCGTGCCGACAAGCTTTTTCTGCTCGTCGATTATCTTTCCCGTCGTAGCGTAGCAGACTAAAACGCCGATGACCGCAAACAGCACGGCGAAGGATTTGCCTATGTTCGCGTACGTGCTTATCGCGTCTTTCATATTGACGTAGGAGAGATTTGTTATCCTTGACGTAACTATCCACGAGCAGGGCTTTGTTTCGTTGAAGAGGCGTTTCGCGTCCTCAAGTTCGGCTTTTCCCTTTTCGTATTCCGCTTCCTTTTCTGAAAGCTGTTTTTTGCCGTCTTCGAGCTGCTTTTTCCTTTCGGTCAGCTCCTCTCCGTCTTTATCGTATTCGACTTTCTTTTCCTCATACGCGGCAATATCCGCGTTATACGAAGAAAGCTTTGATTCATACGCCGAAAGGCTTATTTCGTATAATTTGAGATTTATCTTGTAAATCTGATTTTTTTCGTCGTTTTCCTTTATTTCGTCGGGCGTGCCGTCAAGCTCCGCCTTCTGCTTGTCAAGCTCTTTCTTTTCGGCTTCAAGCCCGGCTTTTACGGAATCGAGCCGCTTGCTTTCCGAGGAAAGCTCCGTGTTCTCGGCTATATGCTTTATCTCCACACCGGCGAGCAGTAATTCAAGCAAAGTCAGCTCCGCCGCGCCCTCGTCGAGCTTTTTCCTTGCGTCGGCGAGCTTTTCATCGTTTTCCGTAAAGCTCTTTTCCGCCGCGGCTTTTATGACTTCGTAACGCAGCGCGGCGCGTTTATAGCCGACGGAGGATAAAGATACGGATATGTCTTTTACGCTCTGCACGTATTCGTCCGTAAATGTATTGTACGGCGTTTCAGCTTTTACAATGATCCCGGTATACGGAACACCGAGAGAATCCGTGTCGAAGCTGTCCGCGGAAACGAGCAGGTCGGAGGTCGATACCTCCTTGACCCTGTATTTGTCGGGGTGGCGCATTATGCCGGTAACTGTAAGCTCTTTTTCCTTTAAATGAGCGGAATTTTTGCCGGTAAGGGTTATTTTACCGCCCTCGGATATGTTGAGTGTCTCCGCGGTCTCAGTCGTAACGGCGCATTCGCCGATCTTTTCGGGCAGTCTGCCGGATATGACGACGGGTATGTCGAGCCTCTGCGATGCCGTCAGCACGTGTACCGCGCATTTGCCGCCCTGACCGTGCGCCGTCATATCGAGCGATATAATGCCCTCCGCGTCTGTGACCTTCGCTGCTTTTCTGATCTCCGAAACGTCATCCTCCGTTATGCCCTTTGTTGAGTTTATAACGAAATCGTGATAGTTCTGCTCCTTGTAAAACAGGTTTGCGGCGTTTTCCGACGACTGCGCGCCGAAACGGCTGGCAAGGAATATACCGACGCCGACCGTCATAACGAGTATTATCGAAACAAACGACACTATCCGCTTTTTGACGTTGCGGAGCGCGTCTTTCAGTTGTGTTTTCTTCATTTTTACCACTCCAGATCAGTCGCCTTGAGCGGCTTTGCGTTGCGCTTGATGCTGAAAACGCGCCCGTTTTTCATTTTTACGACTCTGTCAGCCATTTTACCTATCTCCGGGTTGTGAGTTATCATCACAACTGTCGATTTTTCCGTCTTTACCATTTCTTCAATGGCGGAGAGGACCTCGATGCTCGTCTCATAGTCGAGCGCCGCGGTCGGCTCGTCGGCGAGTATCAGCTTAGGACGCTTTACGAGCGCTCTCGCTATCGCCACGCGCTGCTGCTGACCGCCGCTCATCTGCGCCGGGAAGCTGCCGCCCTTTTCAGCAAGACCTACTCGCGCCAAAGCCTCGTTCGGCGACATCGGATCGTCGCAAAGCTCCGCGATAAAGCGGACGTTGTCAAGCGCGGAGAGGTTGGGCATAAGGTTATAAGACTGGAAAATAAAGCCTATGTATTTTCTGCGGTACATCGTAAGCTCCGCGTCGGTCGGGTGAGAGTAATCTGCTCCCTCGACCGTAAGCTTGCCGCCTGTCAGGTAATCCATACCGCCTATAATGTTCATCATAGTCGATTTGCCGCAGCCGCTTTCGCCCAACACAACGAGAAATTCGCCCTTGTATATGTTAAGATTTATGCCTTTAAGCACGTGCGACACGTGCCCCGGAAATCTGAATTCCTTCGTCACGTTTTCAAGCGTCACAAGTATTTCGCGGTCCTCGGAATCGCTTATAAGAAGCCCTTTTTCGTCTATCGTTATCGCCGCAAGAGAAGCCATGCGCTCGCACAGCTGTATTTCCTCGCGGTCGTACGCGCCGCCGCGCTTGTTTATCAGCTGTATACAGCCGATAACCTTTTTCATATCGTTCAGCGCAACGCAGAGCATCGTTTTCGTCTGTATGCCCTGATCGTCGAATACGGTGCTTTCAAAGCGCGGGTCGGTCTCCGCGTCCTCGATATTGACCGACTTTCCGGTCTTTGCGACCAGACCCTCGATCCCGACGCCGTTTTCTATGCTTATATCGGATATGTCCGCCGCGCCGGAGCAGAACATCGGGTAAAGTCTGTCCGTCTTTTCATTCAACAGCCATATAGCGCCGGCTTCGCTGTCAAGCTCCTTTATGATTATGTCGAGAGCGCCCGACAACGCGTCGTTCAAGTTATCCGCAAGAAGCAGCTGCTCCATTATCAGCCACGTTGCTTTTGCAAATCTTTTATTTTCTTCCATCTGTTTCCTCCGGGTGTTTTTTTTACCTTCCCCTTTCGGGGAAGGGGGACCGCGCCTTGCGCGGTGGATGAGGCTTATTGACCTTCCCCTTTCGGGGAACCGGGGTTCCCCGCCGCGAACAGCGGCGGGGGTTCACGGAAAGGGGGACCGCGCTTTGCGCGGTGGATGAGGCTTTAACGAAGTCCCTTTTTGCTGAATTACCGGGCGTCCGGGGTTCCCCGCCGCGAACAGCGGTGGGGGTTCACGGAAAGGGGGACCGCG
>CACZVC010000194.1 GCA_902784545.1 uncultured Ruminococcus sp.
CCGAGGTCGATATGCACAAAAGCGTATCGCCCTTTTTTCCGTAGCCGTAAACCGCCTGGGCGTAAACCATATCCGGTTCGGCGTCGTTGCAGTAAGCCGTGAAAAGCGCCGTCTGCGACGAAAGCGATATAACGGGCAAAGCGCCCTCCAGCTTTTCAGCCTCGCTTTCCGTCAGTCCCGATGCGATCAGCCTTTCCTTCATTTCGGCGGATATCTGACGTTTTGACTTGAAGCCCTTCATCAGCTCGCCTACTATGTGGTCGCTGTCGGCGCTGCTTCCGCCGTTGCCGCAGACGAGCAGCTTGCCGCCCCTGCCGAAGCATCCGGCAAGGACCGATATCGCTTTTTCTATATCGTTTTTACATACCGCAAGGCGCGGATTATCGTCGTAAAACATAAGCTCCTCCTATAACAACGCCACGGATAACGCGGCGATATCTCCAAGCCCGTCGCCGAGAGCGGCGGGCACTATCTTGCACGCTTCAAGCGAATACGAAAGGCACTCGCGCGCAAGCGTCTCCTCCATCGCGCCGCGAAGAAGCATCTCGCTTCTTTGAAACACGCTTCCTATGACTATACGTTCTGGATTGAGTATGTCGATAAGCACAGCGAGCCCGTAACCGAGCATTTCCCCGCTTTTGCGGTATATTTCCTTTGCGTCCTCAAACCCTTCATCCGCCGCGTCCGCTATGCTTTTCGCGCTTATTTTATCAAGCTCACCGGGCGACGGACAGAACGAAACGGCTTGATTTTTGTTTAATTTGTCCATTGCATACGATCTTCCGAGCGCGGCTATGCCGTTGCCGGAGCAGAAGCCCTCGAACGAGCCGGCTTTGCCGTAGCCGACGGGACCCGTTTTCGCAAGCCTTATATGCCCCGCCTCGCCCGCCATATCGCAGGCGCCGGTGTAAAGCGCGCCGTTGAGTACCAGCCCCGCGCCGAGACCGGTTCCGAACGTCAGGAAGATCATGTTTTTCGTTCCCCTGCCCGCTCCGAACTTCCATTCGGCGACGGCGCAGGCGTTCGCGTCGTTCTGCAGGTTAACCGTGCCGCCGTAACGCGGCTTCAGATATCCGAAAACGTCGACGTTATCCCACCCCGGCAGATTCGGCGGCGACATGATAACGCCCTTTGCGGAATCGAGCGGACCTCCGCACGATATGCCGATACGCGAAAAATCGTCTGTCATCTCCTCGGCGAGCCGGCACATTTCATCAAGTATTTCATACGGTGAAACGTCGTGCCGGGTCGGTATCACGCGCTTGTCGGAAACGTATATTCCGCCGTCCCTCTCGTATCCGGCGCACACGGCGCATTTCGTACCGCCTATATCAAAACCTATCATATCATTCACCGACGCCGCAAAGGCTCATGAATTTTTCGTACCGTCTGAAATCAACGCCTTTTATATTCGTAACGTAATGATTTTTGTATTTCACACCGTCTTTTACCCATTCGATAAGCAAAAACCGCTGTCCGTCAGTACCGGCTTTCAGGCTGTTAATCATTACGGTCGAGGCGGCGGGTATACGCGCAGTACCGCTCAGAAGCATTTCTCCGCTTTCCGCGTCCTTTACGGTATAATCGACCGTTACGTCGTCGTAATATTCGTTTGAGGCGTAAAGGCTGAAGCTGTCGCCGTCCGGCTCGTCGAACATAAGGCAGACGGGCTCCTGCGAGGTCTTTATGTAATTATACGCGAGCTTTTTTCTGTAATAGTAATCGACAACGGCGTCGGACACCTGCGGCCATCCGTCGATGAGGTTCCACCAGATAACGCCGGTCCTGCGCCATTTTCCGATACGGAAGCGCTCTATGAAATACTTTTTCGCCTCCGCCTGACTTATCTGGCTTTGTTTTACAAATTCGTCGATACCGTCCGCCGCGTAACCGAAAAGCTCGATGACCTGTTTGTACGCGAGCCTTATGCGGTAGCCGAACGGCGCGGAATCGTAAAGCTCCGGCGAGGCGGCGTGAACGAGGTATTCTCCGGTCGTTTTGCCGTTTTCGTCAAACAGCTTTTCCGGCTCCTTTAAAAATTCGCGCAGGGATTCCACGGCGGGAAAGCCGTGATATCCCGTTTCGCTTGCGAAATGACACGTCGCGTTTTTATAGTATTCGCCCTTGAAATAGTCGCGCGGACCCCACAGGTGATCCTCCGGCAAGGGCAGCTTTTGTCTGTATGATATTTCGCTGATATAAGGCGAGCTCGGCAGATACTGTCTCTGATAATCCCAGTCCGCGACCGCGCGCGGCAGGATCTGCCTTGTAAGTATATTGTCGTTCGGATCGAGTCTTACGCCGTTCCAGCCGTCAGCCGCCATATCGCATTCGTTGTCGCCCGCCCACAGAGCGAGAGAGGCATGGTTGCGGAGACGCTTTATCTGATAAACCGCCTCTTCTTCAAGCGCTTTCGCGGCTTTTTCGTCGTTCGGGTAACAGCCGCAGCCCATTGCGAAATCCTGCCAGACGAGTATGCCTTTTCTGTCGCAGAAATCGTAAAAGCTGTCGGAGGCGTAGACGTTTCCGCCCCAGCAGCGCACCATATTGCACCCTATATCGTCAAGCAGCCCGAGCGCTTTGCCGAGCCGCTCCTCGTCTCGGCAATGGAACGCGTCGAGCGGGACCCAGTTAGTACCCATAATAAAGACTTTTCTGCCGTTTACGTAAAAGCAGAATTCGCCGTCCGGCTCCGTTTCCCTCGCCTCGAGCCTTACCGTGCGGATGCCGAGATCGAGCTTATACGTATCGCACAGCGCGCCTTTATGATACAGTTCTATCACCGTTCCGTAAAGATTCGGCTCTCCCGCCGGGCGCGGCGACCACAGATACGGGTCGTTTACGAACACCCTCAGAAGCGAGTCGGTATGCCAGAGCTTATCCTCCGCTGAAAACTCCCTGTCGCGGCATACGCCGTGTATTTTTACGGTATAATCGGTAATATTATCGTATTCCGCCTCGACAGATATATGAAAGTTCACAAAGGCGCCGCCGTCAGTCAGGTCGGTCGTCGCCGCGTAAACGCTTTTTATGCGGTTTTTCTTTATCGGCAAAACGGCAACGGGCTTCCATATCCCCGACGATACTATACGCGGCATTATATCCCAGCCAAAGGTATGCGCGGCTTTTCTCACCGCAAGCGACGGGAAATTATACCGTATCGCGGTACGTGCGGGCGGAAGCTCGGTTTTCCTCGCCTCGATAACGGCGGGCTTTATGTGAACGAGAAGCTCGTTTCTTCCCTTTTTAAGCGACGGATAAATATCGAAGCCGGTAAACATATTGTCGTGACTGCAAATAAACTCGCCGTTTACGTAAATATCCGCAACGGTGTCTACGCCGTCGAAGCGGATATACGACGCCGTATCTGAAACGTCGAATTCCGTAAAATAGAACGCGTGCAGATTTTCGTATTTCAGCGCCTCGAGCGTGTTGCAGGAATAAAACAGATCCGGCAAAAGTCCCGCGCCCGTCATATCGAGCAGAAGATCGCCCGGCACGCGCGCGTCGATCGTGGGATATCCGAGACGCTCCGCGTCTTTGCCGGAGCGCACGGTTATATCCCTGCATTTTTCGTTTTCACAAAATGAAACCCGCCATTTGAACATTTAAAGTCCCTCTCTTTCAGTCGTTAATGAAATAACGGAATATTTATATAAGCAAAATCAAACTTTCTTTGTGCGGCGCCGCTTTTTTCATTTGCCGCTGCTTATCAGTCTTTCGTCGAGCGCTTTTACAAGCTCTTTATAAACGGGGAATCTGTACTGTCTCGGGACCTTGTCCGCAAGTCCGCGCACGTATTTCACGTCGCCGTCCGTCAGCTTCGGCAAAAGAGTCGTAACGTTTGAGTGCATAGCGGCGAAGCACAGATCCTGTTCCGAAAAATTCCTGCTTTTCGGCATACTCAGAATAAGCTCCGCGGCGGACAGCGCGTCCTCGCGGTCGCCCTCCTCCGGTATGCGTCCGGCGTATTCCGTTATCTTTTCCATAAACTCGCGGTCGACCGGCAGGGTCTCCCTGCTCTTTCCGCTGAACCAGTCCCTTACGCGCTCGCTTAAAGTCCTGCTTCTGTCAAGATCCCTCGTTTCGCCGTATTTTTCGTATATTTTCTTTATCTTTTCGCCGAGCTCCGTCATAAAAAAGCCTCACATCCCGCATCCGGATATAAAATTCGATGAACGTCCGGACCTTTACGGTTTATTTTAACATATTGAAAATACGATGTCAAGACTGTATTTTAATTATTTTTAATATAATATCTTGACAAATCGCCTCTTTCATAGTAAAATAAAATGGATGAAATATTATTTCGGAGGAACAGAACGTGTTCACAAAAA
>CACZVC010000195.1 GCA_902784545.1 uncultured Ruminococcus sp.
CGGATTCCGCGGCGTTATCCTTTAATTCGTCCTTTAAAAGCACGTAGCCGAGGTAAACTCCGTTTTTGCAAACGTATACGGCGGTAAGCCCGGTTTCGGGAACGTCGATACCGTATCTGCTCATAAGCCGCCTGTTTCCCGCGGCGCAGGTCACCCCGTTGATTTTGCAGACTACGCCCTCGCCCGGTATCTCTTGTATATCCGTGACGTCCGCTTTTTCGTATTCAAGCGACGATACGGCACGGGCTATCGGGTGGTCCGAATGCGCTTCCGCACAGCAGACCGTGTTTATAAGTTCTTTTTCGCTTTGTTCCGCGTGTATTTCCGATACGGCAAACGTGCCTTTCGTAAGCGTGCCGGTCTTGTCAAACGCTATGTTTTCGATTTTTGAAAGCGTTTCAAGATGCTCCGCGCCTTTTATGAGTATGCCTTTGCGCGAGGAAGCGCCGAGACCCGCGAAAAACGTAAGCGGTACGGATATCACAAGCGCGCACGGACACGAGACGACAAGGAAGGTGAGCGCCCTGTGTATCCATATTCTCCATTGAGTGTCGAACAACGGAGGTATCACCGCTATAAGCAGAGCGCAGACTATCACCGCCGGCGTATATATACGCGCGAATTTGCTTATAAAGCTTTCCGTCTTTGCCTTTTTCGCGCTTGCGCCCTCGATTAACTCCCTGATCCTGACAGCGGATGAATTATCGTAATCGGCTGTCGCTTTTACCGTGATTTCACCGTTTATGTTCAGAAATCCGCTCAATACGCCGTCGCCTGCCGTCAGATCGCGCGGATAAGATTCGCCGGTAAGCGCGGATGTGTCAAACGAAGCGGAGCCTTTTACTATCACTCCGTCCGCCGGAACGCTGCCGCCGGGTCTGACAATTATAATATCGCCGTTTTCTATATCGTGCGCCGGTATCTCTACTTCGTTTCCTTCGCGTATAACGACGGCGTTTTTCGGTACTACGTCTATAAGGTCGGATATTGAATCGCGGCTTTTATCAACCGCGATATCCTGCAAAAACTCGCCGAGCGAGTAAAGTATCATAACAGCCGCCGCCTCGCCGAAGGAGCCGGTAAAAAACGCGCCGACGGATGCGACGGTCATCAGAAGGCATTCGTCAAACGGATCCTTATGTATGATGCCTTTTATCGCTGAAACTATAACGTCAAAGCCGACGACGGCAAACGATGCAATGTAAATAAAAAGGTAAACTGCCAAAGGCGCGCCGAAAGCGTGCTCTGACAGAAGCGCCGCGGCAAATAATACAACAGATATTATAAGCTTTATTATCTGAGGTTTTCTGTTTTCTTCTTCGCCGTGCTCGTGCGTATGTCCATGACTGCTCATTCCGATATATGCTCCATTCCCTGATCAATTATTCTTCTTACGTGGTCGTCTGCGAGATAATAATAAACTGTTTTGCCTTCGCGCCGGCAGCCGACGAGTTTAGCGTGTTTTAAAAGCTTTAACTGGTGCGATATCGCAGACTGAGTCATTTTCAAAAGCTCGGCGATTGCGCAGACGCACATTTCACTTTCAAACAGCGCCCAGAGGATCTTTATGCGTGTCGTGTCTCCGAAGACGGAAAACAGCTCCGATAATTCCGCAAGTTCCTCATCCGCCGGCATCTGCCCCGTTACGTCGGACAACAGCTTTGTATGATCGTGTTTTTTCATTCGTTGTCTCCTATATATGAATGATTGTTCATATGATAACACATTTATATTAATTTGTCAAGAGGTAAATAAAAAAATATCGGGATTTTTTCCCGATATCAATATGTTTCTATTCCCTTTTTCAACCGTTCCAGTCCGTCGTACAACAGAGTTTTCGGACATGCGATATTCATACGCAGAAATCCGTCGCCTGTTTTTCCGTATTGTCCTCCGGGCGATATGAACAGACCGGTCGTTTTTCTTATGTGTTCCGCAAGCGGCACGCTTTCGCCGATCTTTGATATATCGATCCATAAAAGATAAGTCGCCTCGCCGTAAACGACGCTTACGTTTTTGATTTCATTCTTTATGAATTCGGTAACGATACGGCGGTTTTCGTAAACGTATTCGCGCAGCTCGTCAAGCCACGCGCCGCCGTTGTTGAACGCGGCGACAGCGCCGACCGCGGCAAACGATGAAGGCTCGCCAACCTCGTCGGTGTTTATCCCGCGCCATACCTTGTGACGCAGATACGGATCGTGAACGTAAACAGCCGCGGTGTGGAGCCCGGCTAAATTGAACGTTTTTGTCGGCGCCATACACATAATACCGATATCGCGGCACGTATCGGATACGGAACAGAAAGGGATATATCCTTTACCCGGCTTGGTAATATCGCAGTGGATCTCGTCCGATATCACCGTGACGTGATGCTTTTTGCAAAGCTCGCCTATTTTGATAAGCGCTTCCCTGTCCCATATATTGCCGCAGGGATTTTGCGGATTGCAAAGTATCATAAGCGTCGTTTGCTTATCCGACAGCTTTTCTTCAAGATCCGCAAAATCGACCGAATATGCGTTTCCGTCGTATTTCAGCGGACTTTCAAGCACGCGGCGGCCGTTGTTCAATATACTGTTGAAAAATATATTATATACGGGCGTCTGTATCAGCACGTTTTCATTCGGAGTAGTAAGCTTTCTGACTATGCTCGATATCGCCGCGACGACGCCGGTGCAGAAAATGAGCCCCTCGCCCTCCATTGTAAAGCCGTGGCGCCTTTTCCACCAGTTGATATAAGCCTCGCGCCATTCGTCGGTAACGTCCGAATAGCCGAAAATACCGTGCTCAGCGCGTTTTACAAGCTCTGCTTTGATTTCCGGAGCGGTCTCGAAATCCATATCGGCGACCCACATCGGAAGCTCGTTTTCACCGACCGCCCATTTTATGCTGTCCGTTTTTCTTCTGTCGTGTACGGTATCAAAATCGTATTTCATTTCAACCACTCCGGCTTGTCCGATTTTTTGTCTATGCAGTCGCAGATTATATTTACCTTGTCAAAGTCTATTTTGTCCTTTTCCATAATAAGCTCACCTATACGCTCGGCTTTTATCGTGCCCTGTCCGGGGTTGAAAACGCTGTCGGTATAGCCTTTTATCTCCGCGTCGACCTTTGAATACTCAAACGCCAAAGTTGTGTTTATAAGATTGCAGTTTATCATCTTCAAGCCGTCGATATAGCACATTCCCTGCAAACTTTCTATTGCACAGCTCACAAGCGTAAGATTTTTTGAATTCCAGCCGAGATATTCGCCGGATATGAAAGAGTCGTATACGGTCACGTTTTCGCTGTTCCAGAACGCGTCCTTTGTGATAAGCCGCGAGTTTCTTATTACGGCGTTCTTTACGCCGTCAAACGAATAGTTTCCGTCAAGGCAAAGTCCGTCTATTTCAAGATTTTCGCTGTCCATGCAGAAATAAGGTCCCTTTGCCGCCGTCACGTTTTTCAGCTTTACGCCGTTACAATGCCACAAAGTCTCCTCGGCATTATGGAAAGTCACGTTTTCAAGCGAAAGATCTTTACAGCGGCGGAAGCCCTTAGGCGCTTCTATCGCCGCGTTTACAAACGAGATATTCTTTGAATACCAGATACCGGCGCGCGCCATTTCAAACAGCGTGCTGTCTTTTACTTTAATGTTGTCGCAGTACCATAGCGGATATTTCCATCTGAAAAGGCAGTGTATAAGCTCTGAATTCTTGCTTTCCTTAAGCGGCGACTCGCCGTCGTCAAAGACGCTGTCGATTATGCGCAGACCGTCCGACGCGTAAAGAGCGCGCTCTCCCTTGAATCTTCCGTATTTTATCTCTTTCATAAAGGTTTCTCTTTTCATTTTGTTTATATCCCGATTATAGCAAACATAACGGACGGATTTCAATAACAAGTTGTAAATTATTAATACCGAAACGCGGCTAAATACAGAAAAAATCCAAGTCTGACATGATTATCAAAGAGATCCAAAGGATCGGCGACGGTAACCGTTTCCCGGTGAAACCGGTCCGATCCGGTATTCGGCTTCGGGGCGTTTTTTTCGGTGCGATCCCGTTCCCGCTCTCCGGATGTGGAATAAGGAAAAATCCTGCTTGCACAGGATTTTTGTGGTATGAGGTCGGAATTGATATAAACAAATGCTATTCCGTCCGATTTGCTTTTTGTTCTGTTTTTCTAAAGACAAACGAGATCATAAATGCGCATATAGGCGTCAGCGGTAAAAATATATAAAACAGTATATTCCAGACTTTACTTATTGTAAAAACCGTTTTTGACACTTCAACGACACTTGAATGAGATCG
>CACZVC010000196.1 GCA_902784545.1 uncultured Ruminococcus sp.
GCTTATGATCGACGGCGTGCAGTATTATCTGCCGTATTCCGGCAGCGTGGTATGCACCGAGGCGGAGCAGAAGGTCGAGGTGACTCCCGGCAGGCGCGGCACGATTACCGTGACCGTCACCGGCGGCGGTCAGCCCGTACCCGTAAACGACGGAGCGGGTTATACCGTGACGTGGTACAACGAAAACGGCGGCAGTATCGGAACGGGCGTTACCTCGCCCATCCTTGACGAGGGAACGAAGGTAACTTACAAAGTAAAAATGACCGGCGCTAATATCGAAGACTATCCCGACGCGGACGAAACGGAAGCGACCGTCGGCTTCGGCAATACCGCCGTTACAAAACCGGTAGTACCTTATACCAAATGCACCGCGACGCTTACCGTTTACGGCAAAAACGGCGAAAACATCACAGACAAATGCGAAATAGTATGGAAGAAAGACGGCAGTATACTACCCGAAAATTTCCTGCTGAATCAAGGAACGGACATAACCTATACGGTAACTCCGAAAGACGAGCTTATGATAGACGGCGTGCAGTATTACGACGCCTTTACGGGTGGGGTAACGCTGCAGAAGACGACCGAGAGGATCGAGGTTACGCTCGGACGTCAGGGCAACGTGACCGTCGCCGTCACGTCAGACGGAAAGCCGCTGCCGGATGACGGCAGCGCGGGTTACACCGTGACGTGGTTTGACGAAAACGGCTCGCGCATAGGTACGGGGCTGACCTCTCCGGTAAAGGACGACGGAACAAGGCTTTCCTTCACCGTCACGATGACGGGCGAGAACGTATACGACTTTAATAATATCGAAAAAACCGACGTCACCGTCGGTCTCGGCAGCAGCACGGTAAACAAAGATATTCAGCCGAAAAACAACGTTACGCTTACCGTATCGGGAACAAAACGGAACGGCGAGACGATAAAATACGGCGATTATCAGATATACTTTTTTACAAAGAACGAAAACGGTGGATTTGAACGAGCCGCTTTAAATTACAGAGAACATGAAAACGGTATAAAGCTCATAAATATGTCCGATTACAACGGAAAAGACATATATTATGAAATTGCGCCTTACGACAAAAGCGGCGGCGTGTATAACTGGCTGCAGTTCAGGGGCGTGCCGCTGTCCGATAAAACGAAAATACGCGTGACGGACAAGCCGCAGAGTGTTGAAATAACGCTTGAAACGGTAGTTGAGACCGTTTTCAGCGGCACGGTGACGAACGCCGCGGCGGTCGGCGCCGGAAACGTGGAGTTTTCGATATCGCAGTCGCCGTGGACGGGCTACGCCACGGGCAGAAGCTATTATTCATACGGCAATCTCTGGGCGGAGCAGTCGAAGCAGGTTAAGGTTGACGAAAACGGTAATTTCTCCTTCACCGTATGCGATTTCCCGCTGACGGTCAAGATAACGGAGAAGACGGGCAACTTCAAATCCGCTTACGTTTCCGTCGCCGCAGACGACCTCGAAACGCCCGCGGCGGTGACGCTTATACCTGAGGATCTTCCGTCAACGCTCTACGTTAAGATAATAAGAACGTACCCGTCTTCAAGAGAGGGCGGAACGTCGTCTTCACAGCTTTATATAACCGACGCGGAGCTTGAAAACGATTTTACAAGCATGACTTTCACGCTTTACAACAAGACAAAGGGTAAGGTCGTAGACCCGTCGCTTTACAACTTAAAGTATGACAGGATAGAATTTGCCGATATGTCGGCGCTTGCGGGAATAATCGACACCTACGACGAGCTGACGTTATCGTTTGCTTTCCCCGAGGATGCGCAGGCTGTCGTGACGGTTGATTCCGACACGGTACAGATGACGCATAATTTCTACAGCTTCGGAAATGATACAAGCTTTGACCTGGCTTACACCGAATTCGGCAGAGCCGATATAAGAACGGATAACGGATGGAGAGGCTCCGACGATTTTGCGATATACGACAAAAACGGCGCGCTTGTTGTGAGCGGCAGTACGAACAGATACGGATATACGACAAACAGACTTGACGACGGCGAATATACGGTCGTCGCGTGGAGGCGGATCAACTGGATCACAGCCGCCGATACGATAGAGGAGATGCTCGCATACTTTACGGGCGAGTACGTCGGATTATACAAATCGGCAGACTTTACCGTAAGCAAGGGCAGGCTGAGCCGCGTCGAGCTCGGCGAGACGGTCGAGATCAAACCGCGCCCCCTGTTTACAGACGACAGCGGCTTAACGGATGAATCGGTGAATATGACGGTCGGAGAATGGGTGCTTATGAAGCTCCATTACGAGGTCGACGGTCTTGTTGCCGAGACACACCACGACGCCGCGTATGAAATAACCGTGAGAACGAATATTTATGCGTACTATGACCCGTGCATCATACCGCGATGCGAGGCAAATCATAGGTACGGTGAAGCTTCAAAGGATAAATATATAAGCTTATACGTTGGCGGCAAGCTTAAGGAGAGTACCGTGCGTATAGATTTACAGGACGAATATCACCTCGGCAGCGTACACGGCTTCACGCTGTTCACAAACGAGCCCGAGGGCGATATTTACTACTACGTACAGGCTGACAGAGGCGGAACGTTTTATTCCGACGCCAAGGGCGTTATGAGGCTGTCCGACGGCACAATAGACAGAAGCGCCAAGCTCGGCGAGACAAAGTACAACGTAACGGCGGCAAAAAATCCCCTTTGCTTCGCGTCCGATTATCTGCGTACCGAGGACAACGGCAGCGGCGAGAATATCGTTTGGGTATATACCTCGCCGGACAAAAATGTCACGCTGTATATGGACGGCGTGGCGATAGCCGAATACAGATCAAACTACTCCGGCATGGCGAAATTCAATTTCAAAATGAGCGAAGCGCGCGTCGGATATGCGGAAAGGGCGGAATTCGCCGCGGCCGATCCCGCGTGGCGCGTCGCAGGCGGTCACGAGATGTACGCGTTGTCCGAGGACGGAGTGCAGAGCGATACGGCGTATATCGAATGCGTAAAGGCGTCTGATTTCAAACCGGCGCTGCTCACGTATCTGCAGGTAACGTCATTCACGGATGATGAAAGCGACAGCTTTAACGGCAGAACCTTGCCGTTGTATGAAAAGAAATCCGGCAGCGCATATTTATACAACCAGTATAATTCCGTCGGAAACAGCGGAAACGTGTTCTCATACAGGTTCACCGCGTGGTTTGAGGACGGAGAATCCGTTGACAGCGTTTATATCATAACAGGTGACGAGTCTGACAGACAGTATCTGACAGAACTTACCCGCAACAGCGACGGCAGGTCGTTTTCGGGTACCGTATCCGACGAAAGACTGCTTTTCACGGAATGGAGCATAGTCATATTCTCCGCCGGCAGAGCAAAGCTTTTGCACAATAACAAGTTCGATCCGGATGAACTCATATACGACCCGCTTGTGAAAGATATAGTCACAACGCAGACACTGTATGAGCGTCTTGTTGATTATGCTGACAGTCTGACGGAGGAAGAGGCGGCACAGATACAGAAAGAGGAATTCGATACGTGGAAAGAGCTTTTGTATGAGCTGACGGCGGAGTATTATGAAAACGCGGACGATTTCGACTGGGACAGCCTCGACGGCTCGCCGGAATCCATTGCGGCGATATACGAATTCTTCGGATATACAACCGGTACGGCGGCGGACGTCGATTACGAAAGCTGGGAGGAGGGCGACTACGTATCCGACGTGACGGAAGACGGCAGGACGTTCCTTTACCGCGAGGAGTTTACCACGGTATTGAACAGATACTACTACACGGAAATAACCGTCCTGCTTCCCTCAGAGGACGATCCGGACGGCTGGTCGCAGACGCATACGGTCGATCTCGGACAGGTGCCGGATACGCAGAGAAAAACGCTTGCGCGCGGTGATGCCGCGGGCAAACCGACCGCAAAACCGAAAAACTTCGCGGCGGGAATAAATCTGTCCGGCGCGGCAAATCAGATATCGAGAGCGCACCAAAAGGTGACCGGCAAAGGTCAGGAGATCAACTACTCCAAGCTGGCGCTGCAGACGGCTCTGTCAAAAAGCTCCTACGGCACGGGAAGCAATAACTCAACAAACATAAATCAGCTCGGTCTGATGCAGGGACTTGACAAGCTCACGCTCCAATCGTTCGGTGACGAGCATTCCGACGCAGGCGATAATCTCGTAAATGCGTATAACGGTCTGACCGAAGCTATGAATCAGGGCGGATACAAGAGCCTCGAATCCGCAATAAACGGTTTTCGGAGAATACGGCGGCGCCCACATAGGTGAAACATACGGTTTCAGCAGCGAAACGTACGAAAACTATTTAAAAGCAAAGGCGCTGCTTGAAGCTCTCGGCGAGCTGCAGGACGGCCTGCGCGGCTTCAACAAGAACTTCAATCTCTTTAATACAAAGGATATAAATAAACTAATAAACAGCAACGGAGGCGGCGCAAATTCAAGACCGATACACGACCCGCAGGGTACCGTCTACGAGGCGGTCCTCTCAAACCCCGTCGAGGGCGCGACGGCAACGCTCTGGGAGCGCGGTGAAAACGGTGACGAGACAGAGTGGAACGCGGATGAGTACGGACAGATCAACCCGCAAGTGACAAACGGCTCCGGCGTTTATCAGTGGTTTGTTCCCGAGGGCGAGTGGCAGGTAAGAGTAACGGCGCCGGAAGGATATTCCGACAACACGAGCGCTTCTCATCCCGCCGCAAATAAGGACGACGGCTCAACGCCCGGCTGGCTGCCGGTAATGCCCGTACAAATGGGTATAAACATACCGCTTGTAAGAGATATCTCGCCCGTCGTGGAAAGCGTTATGATCTGCGAAACGCACGCGGAAATAGTATTCAATATTTATATGGATACCTCCACGCTGACGGATAAAACCGTGACTTTGTTTGACAAAGAAAACGTCATACCGTGTATGATAGTGTTCCCCGACGAGGACGCAGATCCCATGGACGAGGATAAATACTACGCAAGGACGATGTGCCTGTCAGTCGCCGGCGGATTTGACACGGATAAAGAATACCGCGTAACGGTAGAAGGCGCGGCGACGGCGTACAACGGAAGATCGCTCGGCGCGTATGATTCCGGCGAGATCGGGACCGCAGCCGCAAGCGTAACGTGGAATTACAACGTACTCAAACAAACGGATAACGGATACAAGACGGAAAAACACGTATATAAAACGGAATATTATAATACGTTCGCAGAGGCGATCGACGCCGCCTGCGTGAAACAGGAGTTCGAGGATCTGGTAATGCTTGATCCCGGCGATACGTTCATATACGCACCGCCCGTAATAACGCTTCTGAAAAACGCTGCCATAGCGGAGGGTGAAACCGTGACAGCGAACAGTAAGAACGGATCTCTGACCCTCGACCTGAACGGTTTTACGCTTGACGTAAAGGGAACGTTCAAGGGAGATTGCGAAGGTTATGAATACGACCCCGCGACGGACACGTATGATCCAGTGCTCACCCCGGTTTCGGTTTCCGTTGAAAGCACTTTCCCCGGCGTATTCAGAAGCAGCGGTACGCTCGGCGTTGATCTTTACCCCTGGACCGGCGATACGTATTATATCACAGGCGGTACGATAACAGGGGCGTTTGCGGCGGACGGAGGAAACATCAACATAAGCGGCGGCATCTTCACGGGATGGGTGTTATTCAATAACGGCAACTTCGACGAAGCTCTGACGGTCGATATTTCGGGCGGCGCGGAATTCAGATCATCGTTTGACGTCGCCGTATACACGGACGGCGATCCGAAACCGCTTTGCGTCACTGTCGGCGGCGGCGTAAAGGCGGCGGATCTGTCGTTTATCGTACTGGGAGACGGAGAAGCGACGGAACCGGGCCTGATAATAAACGGCGGTTATTTCAAGGACGACCCGAGAACGCTGACGGACCGCGAGGGCTTCGTACAGATAACGTATGAGCCCGAGGAATATGCGGAGCAGGAAAACTGGGATGCGGACGGTACGGTCTACAGGTGGAGAGTTATGAAAGATTTCGTTCCGGGCGACGTAAACGGGGACGGGTCCGTGAACAACAAGGACGTCGTCGCGCTGTTCAAATACGTTTCGGGCAGTGAGGTCGCGGTAAACGTGATCGCGCTCGATATCAACGGCGACGGATCCGTAAATAATAAAGACGTCGTGGCTCTGTTCAAATACGTCTCCGGCGGCGATATCGAATTATCCGACAAGCCTTACGATCCCAATGCGAAGGTCATGATTATGGCGATCATACCTGAGAGAATAAAAGTATACTGACAGCAAAATAAAACGACGGGCGGAATTATATCCGTCCGTCACAACTTAATCAGTATTTCATTGTTTGGCGGGTCAATATTTAACCGATACGAATAAAAAAAGCGGAAGAAATGCTCTTTCAACTTGTAAAGCAAATGGCGAAAGAGGAAGGCGTCACGGAGGTGCTGAAGCGGCAGGATCAGATGTTATGGGTTCAGAGGATGAATTCAATTCGTAACCGTGCAGAGGAGAGCGTACTTCCGGAGGTTATATATATTTAATCGATGAACTTCAGCAGTCAAGCACTTGATTAATTAACAAATACATGATAAGATAACAGTATAGAATGCTGTGAGGTATAATATGCTGAATTTTGTTGTATGCGATGATGACGTAATGTTTTTGAATCGCCTGACGAATAAGATAAAAGACAAACTAGTCAGTTTGCCGGAGGAGATAGAAGGCTACGTTTATTCCTTTGACAACGCCGAGGCGGTCCTGAGGTTTATACAAAGCAAACCCGTACATATCATTTTTCTTGATATCGATATGAAAGGAATGAGCGGGTTCGATCTTGCGCGCGAATTGCAGGGATACTCACCGGAAACGCTTATCATATTCGTTTCCGCGTACGATAATTTCGTATACAGCTCATTCAAGTTCAGTCCGTTCGACTACATCAGAAAATCGCATTTTGAACAGGAATTCACCGCGGTGTTCGATAACGCGGTACAGAAGTTTTTCGTAAACAACAAATCCGTTGTGTTCAAAACCGTCGACGGCGACGTGAATATAAGAGTAAAGGATATCGTTTACGTTGAAAGCGAAAAGAATTATTACGATATACACTGCGGTAAAAGCAGCGTCTTCCGCTGCCGCGGTACTATTTCGTCGGTCGAAGAAGCTCTTTCATCTTTCGATTTCTACAGGATACACACATCGCTGCTCGTCAATCTTGAAAATATCCGGTCGACCGGAGCAAATCATGAGATAATAATGACGGACGGGACAAGATTCCCGGTCAGTATGAGAAAATACAATGGATTTAAGACAGCATATCTTGAATTCTGCAGAAGGAGGGTCGTCAAGGTATGATAAGTCGTATATTCGAAAAAAGCTTTTATATCTTCTTTGATACAAAAGCTCACACTGATCCTTTTATCATCGTTTTTGGGTGTGCTGTTCTCGTCGATATTCAACGATTTCAAAACGCTGCTCATCGGCACGGATTCCATACCGAGATACATATACATTGTAACGCACAAAGTCCTTTTGTTCGCTTCGCTTTACCTGATACTGCGTCTGTTTGACCGTGAGAGTGATTGGAGAAAGCTTGAAGGTATACTGGCGTTCGGCTTTTCCGTGCTGACGGTCGTCGCCATGGCTTTCGTTTTAACTATCCCGAGCAAAATAGACGCGATGCCGATAAGATACTATTTGTTATCCATCGCTCTGATAATGGCTGTTCTGAACGTTATATTATACGTCTTACTGTCAAGACTATCCAAAACATATAAGAAGAATTACGAGCTTGAATTACAGGCGCAGGTCGCCGCGTTTGAGGATAAAAGATATCAGAATGCTCTCGACGAATGGAACAGAGCCGAAAAGGTGCGTCACGACGTAAAACACCAGATGCTGGCGATCAGCGGCATGATAGAAGACGGAAAGCTTGACGAATGCAGGGCGTTTTTATCCGAATACGTATCGAGCCTTGAAAGAAACGGCAGATTTTCACGCTCGGGCAATAATATAATCGACTGCCTTATAGATTCAAAATTATCGAATCTTAAAGATACGGAGATAATCGTATCCGGATTTATCGACGATCTGTCCGATATAAAGGAAACGGACCTCGCCTCGCTTATCGGAAACATTCTCGACAACGCGGTGGAGGCGGAGGAAAAGGTGGCTGACAAACGTATAGAGCTGCATTTTTTCAACCAGAACGACAATCGCGTGATAATCTGCAAAAACAGTATCGAAAGATCGGTCTTAGCGGATAATAAAGAATTGAAAACCTCCAAAAAGCAAAAGAC
>CACZVC010000197.1 GCA_902784545.1 uncultured Ruminococcus sp.
CATTTTACCGCAAAATACGACTTTTTTCAAGCGTGAATTTAAACGAAAATGTAAATTTATAAAGAGGCTTTATACACATTTTTCACAACCCGCGGTCTCTCCGTTCAGCGCGGCGCGATCCACGCGCGAAGCGCGGTATATCGCCGAAAAGCGGTATGTCCTCCGGACGCGATATGCCCTGCGGGGCGTGAGGAGAAACTGCGGTTAAGAATAATGAAATCAATAAACTATATAAAACAAGCGCGCGGCGCGTTGGGGGGGACGCCCGCGCGCGCAGCTTACGCTGCAAATCCCCTGATTCCATACCGTCAAAAAGCCCTGACTTATGTCGGGGGGAGGCGGGGGTTTGGGGGTGGATAGGGGGGTGGCCGGGGTTCCCCGCCGCGAACAGCGGTGGGGGTTCACGGGTGGGGAACAACCAACGCGCCGCGTTTCGCGGCGCACAATTTGTCGGCTCTGCCGACTCCTTAATGTGCCGTAAGGCACATATCACACGCGAAGCGTATATCACAACAGGCTTGCTTGCCTGTTATATCGCATTTGCGCAAGCAAATATATCACATTTGCGTAAGCAAATATATCGTGCCGCAAGGCACATATCACACGCGAAGCGTATATCACAACAGGCTTGCCTGTTATATCACATTTGCGTAAGCAAATATATCACTCCGCGCAAAGCGCGGCAAGAGGACGCCCGCCGCGCGGCAAGCGCCCTCTTTTTATTATTCTTATTATTTGGCAACGTCCACGTATCTGCTTTCGCGTATGAGGTTGACCTTGATCTGTCCGGGATATTCGAGCTCGGCTTCGATCTTTTTGACGATGTCGCGCGCGACGAGCACCATTTTCTCGTCGTTTACCTCCTCGGGCTTTACCATTATGCGCAGCTCTCTGCCTGCCTGGATGGCGTAGGATTTTTCCACGCCGGGGAAGCTCTTCGCGATCTCCTCAAGCTTCTGCAAACGTTTGATGTAGTTTTCGAGGTCCTCGCGTCTCGCGCCGGGTCTCGCCGCGGATATCGCGTCCGCCGCCTGAACTATAACGGCTACGAGCGTCTTCGGCTCCACGTCGCCGTGGTGCGCCTCTATCGCGTGGATTATCTCTTTGTTTTCCTTGTACTTCTTCGCCACGTCGACGCCTATCTGTACGTGAGATCCCTCGACCTCCTGCGTAAGCGCCTTACCTATGTCGTGAAGCAGACCGGCGCGCTTTGCGAGCGCCACGTCGACGCCGAGCTCAGCCGCCATTATGCCGGAGATATACGCGACCTCGACCGAGTGGTTGAGTACGTTCTGACCGTAGCTCGTGCGGTATCTCAATCTGCCGAGCAGCTTTACAAGCTCGCTGTTGAGACCGTGTACGCCGACCTCGAACGTCGCTCTTTCGCCCGCCGCCTTGATAGCGGCGTCAACGTCGCGTCTGCATTTTTCGACCGTTTCCTCTATCCTCGTCGGATGAATGCGTCCGTCGGAGATCAGCTTTTCAAGCGTCTGACGCGCTATTTCACGCCTTACCGGGTCAAAGCTCGATATCGTTATCGCCTCGGGCGTGTCGTCGATAATAAGGTCAACGCCGGTAAGCGTTTCGATGGTGCGGATGTTTCTTCCCTCTCGCCCTATTATCCTTCCTTTCATTTCGTCGTTGGGCAGGCTTACGACGGATACCGTCGTTTCCGCCACGTGGTCGGCGGCGATCCTCTGAATGGCGAGCGTTATGATGCTCTTCGCCTTTTCGTCGGCCTCCTCCTTGAACTGCGCCTCAAGCTCTCTCAGCTTAAGGGCTTTTTCGATCTTGACCTCGTTTTCAAGATTGCTGAGCATTTCCGCCTTCGCTTCCTCCGCGGAAAGTCCGGCTATACGCTCGAGCAGCTGCAGCTCTTTTTCCTTGATCTTTTCGATCTCGGCGGTCATGTCGCTGTTTTCTTTGATCTTCTTGTTCAAAACCTCTTCTTTTTTGTCGAGGCTCTCATGCTTTTTTTCAAGAGCTTCTTCTCTCGCCACGGCGCGGCTTTCAAGTCGCGATACTTCCTTGCGGCGTTCCTTCAGCTCTTTTTCAGCTTCGTTTCTGTTGCGCAGTATTTCTTCCTTTGCTTCAAGCAAGGCTTCCTTCTTTTTTGTTTCGGCTTCCTTCTCCGCTTCATCAACTATCTCTTTCGCCTTCTGTTCCGCGGAACCGATGGACTTTTCAGAGACTTTTTTGCGGTATAAAACGCCGATCACGACACCGGCGGCGATACATACGATACCGATGACGACGCACAACACAATGATCTGCCAAAGCTCCATAAAGCACCTCCTTTTCTATATGATTGATAATTTATGCAAAATATACAAAAGCACGTTGAGTGATGTTATAATTTCAGCATATGTATAATTATATAAAAGAAATAAAGGACAGTCAAGCAACATTTTTTCTTGTTTTTGGGTTGATTTTGTTAATTTTTATGGTTATTGTGTTAAGAACCTGACCGCGCGGCGCCGCGTACCCGCCGGCGACTCCTTTATCCGCCGGTTTTATTATCGCAGTTTATTGATTTTTTGTAAATTGTACCCCAACCTTATTGCATATTCCCGCCAAAGGTATTATAATAAACAAAAAAACGTTAAGGAGCAATTTGTTTTGAAAAAATTAACCGCGGCGATACTCGCCGTCATACTGCTCGTACTGCCGGCAGGCGCGGTGCATGATCACACGGCGGCTCAGGTCTGGATGAATCGCGAACAGCTGCACGTATGTTTTGACACCGTTATATTCAATTATCCGGACAGAGACGTAACGCAGATGGAAAAATACGGCGTAAGCGACGGCAGCGCGCAGAACGTCATAAACTCAAATCCGATTTATCTTGACGGCGAGACCGGCATATCCTGCCGCGGCTGGGCGGGCATCAGGGACGACGTGAGCAGCGCGGTCATAGTCAAATACGGATATAAAATAAACGACGGAGAGCCGGTGTTCTATGAGGATTCCGTATACGGCGCGGAGCAGGCGGTCCATAACGCCGGCGGTGACTCGAGATTCCACGTTTTGATACCCGTCGAGGGGATCGAAAAACCCGCGCTCCTTACCGTGACCTCGCTCGGCTCCGACGGGAACGTGTACGATCTTATAGAATTTACCGTAAACGGCTCGTATTATCCCTCGGGAGAGGAGCCGGTATCTCCGTTTGAGCATACGCTCACGGAACCCGATCCGGACGGGCTCAGCCTCGTGATAGACGGCGGAACGGAAGCTCTCAACGTCAGGCCGGGCGATACCGTAAAGGCGAAGATCTCGTTTGCGGGCGATCAGCCTGTAAGCTCCGCTTCGTTCATATTATCCTACGACCCCGATCTTTCGCTTAAAGACGTTAGCTTTCCGATAAGCGCGGCGGGCGATACGGTGAACGCCGACACAGACCATAAAACGCACACGAGCGTTATAAGCTGGCAGAAGCAGAGCGGCGCGGCTGTCGGCGGCGTTCTGGCGGAGCTTACGTTCAACGTCGCGGGCGACGTGAAAAAGGGCGATTTTCTCCACATTTCAGCCGATATTCTTGAATGCTCCGCAGACTGCAAGGTCATAAACGGCGGCGCGGCGGTAACGGAAGGCGGACCGGCAGGCAAGGGCGATCTCAACGTCGACGGCGAGATCAACAACAAGGACGTTGTGCTTCTGTTCAAATACGTCAGCGGCGACAGCGGCGCCGTGCGCTTGTCGGAGCACGCCGCGGACGTCAACAACGACGGAAACGTAAACAACAAGGACGTAGTACTGATTTTCCGAGCGGCGAGCGGAGCCGCGGAGTTGGACAACGTTTACGACGAAAAAACGCTGAAGGCGTCTAATATAAGGTCGTGGACGTTCAACGACGGCGCGGCGGGCACCGTTATAGGCGTTTACTGCGAGACGGAACCGGATTCCGAGGTCCTCGTATGCGACAAAAACGGCCGCGTTATCCTGCGCGAAAACACGCTTGACAGATATTTCTACGGCAGATACATACTTCCGGCGCACAAGAGCTCCGAGACCGTGTATTTTTACGTAAAAACGGAGGGCAAGGACTGGTCCGAGCCGAGCGCGCCCGTCACACTGACATACACCGGCGGCGGCGGAAACGCGCTTATAGCGCACGACAGCCACGTTTTCTACAACCAGTACAGAGCGCATTACAACGGCTCCGCGGTTATCGGCGGCAGCGCGGAACAGCAGGCTCAGCAGCTTTCAAACGCCAAAAACTTCCTTACAGCGCAGCTCGGCAGGATAAGACAGGCGACCGGCAAAAACACCAAAATAATAATTGCCGTCTGCACGAATCCTGCGACGGTATATCACGACGTTCAGTACTCCGAAGAAGAGGGAGGCTGGGGCGATCACTACGAGCCGACTTCATACACTCAGCTTGCGGATTATATGAAGGACAGCGAAGACGTATACGTGCTCGATATGCGCGAGCTGTTCGAGCAGAACAAGGACAGGCTTCTGTTTATGCAGGCTGACTCGCACTGGACGTCCGTCGCGGCGTATTACGCCTACTACCGCGCGGCGCAGGCGATAAAAAAGGATTTCCCGGCGACGAAGGTATATGATCTTGATAAGGATTTCAACGTTGAGATCGTGCCGGGCGGCGGCGATCTGCTCGGCTTTATGGGCGCCGGCGGCGTCAGAGCCGCGAACACCTCCGTGACACGTTCGACCGCGCCCACCGCGTACGTCATGGGCGACTCGTACTTCTGGTCGATGAGCGGATATCTGGACCTTCTTTTCAGCCGGATATATCTGAACGAGCCGGCGTCCAATCCGCCGCTGTACGACTATACCCTGTCCGACCTGCAAACGAAAAAGCCCGATTATCTGCTTTATATATGGACGGAAAGGAATATAGATTCAGGGCTCGGCATGATATTCTCGGCGATAAACGCGGGCAATATAAGATAAAAAACTTACGTATATGAAAAAACCGGTTGAATAAGGATCGAAAACCCTTATATCAACCGGTTTTATTACGCCCGGGCGCGCCTTGTTTTTCGGCTTTTCCGTTTATACCGCTCCTTGCGGATCACTTGTAATAGCGCAGACTGGCTATCACCTTTCCCAAAATCGCGCATTTTTTAACGATTATCGGGTCCATCTTCTCGTTTTTAGGCTGGAGGCGGTAGTGTCCCTTTTCCTTATGGAAT
>CACZVC010000198.1 GCA_902784545.1 uncultured Ruminococcus sp.
CATTATACCACCTTGACAAACGTTTCGCTAATGGTTATAATTTATATCGTGATATGAACGAAAGGAATAACATAAAGATATGGAGATAAGGACTTTGCGCTATTTTCTTGCGGTCGCAAGAGAAGAAAACATGACGAGAGCTTCGGAGCAGCTGCACGTGACGCAGCCGACGCTTTCAAAGGCGCTCAAGGCGCTTGAAGACGAGCTCGGTAAAAAGCTGTTTGAAAGACACAGCTTTTCGATCTCGCTGACGGAAGAGGGAGCGCTGCTCCGCGACCGCGCGGAAGACCTTGTCACGATGGCGGACAAGATCGAAAAGGAATTCGTTTCGCTGGACGATATCACCGGCGGCGAGCTTTTTCTCGGTCTTGCGGAATCTTATCAGATCAAATATATAGCCGAAGCGATAAGAAAACTGAAAAATCGCTGTCCGAAGCTGCGGTACCACGTCACAAGCGGCGATACCGAGCAGGTGGCGGATAAACTGCAAAAGGGACTGCTTGATTTCGTCGTGCTGGCGGAGGAACCTGATCCGAAGAAGTACGAATTCCTACCGCTTCCGGAAGCAGACGTCTGGGGTCTGGTATTTCCGTCAGACGATCCGCTTGCAAAGAAAAAGACCTTCAAGCCGAAGGATCTTTTAGGGCTTCCGCTGTTCTGCTCGCGACAGGCGTGGGAAAACGAGATCGCATCGTGGGCAAAAGATTCATTCGGGGAATATCGCCTTGAAGGCTCGTTCAGGCTCTCATACAACGGCGCGATATTTGCAAAAGCCGGGCTCGGGTATCTGCTTACCTTTGACGGGATCGTTGACACGTCGGAACAAAGCGGACTTGTGTTCAGACCGTTATCACCGCGGCTTGAAACGAAGCTTTATCTCGTTTGGAAAAAGTTTCAGCCTCTCACCCCGATAGCCGAACGGTTTCTTGAAGAAATAAAAAGGACGTTCGGCTGACGGCATTGTTATTTCAATAAATTTTTGTAAAAGATCCGGCGGCGGGAGTGATCCCGCCGCTGTGCGTTGTTTCATCTTTTTTTTAAATCGGAAGAACTCGTCCGGTTTACATTGTCAGACCGGAATCCGCCGGTCAGAATAAGACCTTACAGGAATCTCAGACAAGCGTTTTCGCAAACGCGGCGCTGTCCTTAATATAGTCGTTGTTTTTTGTCCTGATGGAGACATATCCCGCGGAAGGTTTGCCCAGAAGCTTGTCCATCGCTTTGATCTTTGCCGCGTAATCAAATTTACTCATATGCGTCACCACGTAGTATACTTCGGAAGGCATGGCGCCGCCTAACTTTTTGATCAGGGCTCTTCCCACGGCGCAGGGACCTTCGACCCATACGGGCATACCGATTATTACGCGGTCGTATCCTTTCAGGTCGATCCCGCCCTTGACCGATACTTTGGATATCGTATTGTTTACGGTCGCAAAGCAGGCTCCCACGTACCCCGAAAATCCGCTTCTGTCCTTGCCGTCCGTGTATTCAGCCACGTCGCCGCCGGTGATTTTTGCAATGTTTGCCATGACCTCTTTTGTTTTGTTCGTTCTTGTGTAGTATAAACACAGCGTTTTCATTAAGATCTCCTCCTCAAACCGTAATCTGTTTATACCTTACTTTTTGCTTTTCCTTTATTCATTCTTCTCGTCAGGATAATGCAGATGATCAGCAAAAGCGGAAAGCCGACGCCTGCAATAACGCCCGATTGAAGATTACTGCCGGACAGTTCGGAAACGTTGCCGACGACGGCCGGTCCGACAGTACCGCCGACATCGCCCGCCAGAGCAAGCAAAGCAAACATAGCCGTTCCTCCGGTCGGTATCGCCTTCGACGTTATGCTGATCGATCCCGGCCACATGATACCTACGGAAAAGCCGCATATCATACAACCGATAAGCCCCATAACGGGGATTTTTGAAAGCGCTGTCAACAGATAGCTTGCAAAGCACAGCGATCCCGATATTATCATAAATTTGCCAAGGTCGATCTTCTCTCCGAACTTACCGTAAAGCACTCTCGCAAGACCCATAAATACCGCAAATCCGCACGGACCGGCAAGATCTCCCCATGCCTTCGGGACATTCAGCGCCGATTCGACAAAAGCGGACGCCCACTGCGCCATCGTCACCTCGGACGCTCCCGCGCAGATCATCAGAATAATGAACACCCAGAACTTCTTCGTTTTCAAAAGCCGCCCGGTCTTCATGCCTTTGCCCTCTTCAATGACGGGTTCTATCGGACATACGGCGAAATTGAAAACGTTGAAGAGCGGTATCAGTGCCCATAAGCAGGCAAGAACTCTCCAGTTTTCCGTTCCGAAAACGTTGAAAAAGAGGGTGGAGCCTACGATGACGCCGACTGCCCCCCAGCAATAGAACGAATGGAGCAGACTCATCATTTTTGATTTGTTCCCGAAAGGACACGCCTCGATGATCGGACTGCACAGAACTTCGATCAGACCGCTGCCGACGGCGTAGATCGCAACGCAGATCAGGATCCCGATGAGGCGGAAAGAAAACAATTCGGGAACGAAGGCGAGTCCCGCAAGACCTGCGGCGGAAGTGATCTCAGAAGCCACTATACAAGCTCTGTACCCTATTTTATCAGCTATCTTCACGCAAGCAAGGTCGACCGCCAGCTGCGTAACGTAGAAAACCACGGGTATCAGGGCGAGTTCCGAAAACTGCAATCCGTACGATTTATGAAAAGTCAAAAAGAGAAGAGGTGCGAAATTTGCCGAGATCGCCTGCGTTACAAAACCGAGATAGCAGGCGAATTTCGTTTTACCGTATTTTTTCGTATCGCTCATATGATATTCCGTGCCTCCGTGTTATAACGCTGATCCCCGGTTTGCCGGGACGTTTTTTACTTCTGCAAACCGTATTTTAAGGATACAGAACAAATATTTGAGTCGGATACCCGAATTCCTCTGTCATTTCGCCTTCTTTAAATCCGAACTTTCTGTACAGAGCCCTCGGCGCCGTCCCTTTATCATCATTTTCACGAAACGTTGATACTGTGATTTCCCTGTTTCTGTCCAATTCATCCAGCGCTTTTCTCATCAGGACCGAAGCGAGCCCCTGTTTTCGATGTTCGGGATCTACCGCCAGACAGCAGATCATGTTTCTGCTCCTCGAAAACAGAAGCACTCCTGCGACGGTTTCATTGATTATAACACACAGGGCTTGCTTTTTGTTCATGAACTTCAACACGGTCTGTCTGTGCTCATCCAGACTTTCTTCTGTTTCGAGCCCGGGAAAATTCCAACTGACCTTTCTGACAAGCCGCATCCATGAATCTATAACGGAGCTGTCTCCGAATACTGCTTCCATCTCTTTCACCTCCGCATATCCCGATTTTTCGGTATCGTTATTATTTCGACAAACCGTAATTTGTCGTGCCGTTTATTCCAACCCGTAAACGACGTATTCGCGGCTGAATTCGTAGCCGAGCTTTTCCGCAAGCCGTACTGACATCTTGTTCGCCGCGTCCCATGCCGGATACAATCCTTCATCAAGGCATTCGAGGATCAGCTTTGCGGCAACGGCTGAACCAAGCCCCTTGTGCCGCTCTTCCTTGACGACGTCGATCTCGATATCGATCCCCTTCTTATAACGAGTGTAGGAGGATGCGGCGGCAACGATCTTACCGTCCTTCATAACGGCAAAGCCTATCCCGAGTTCGAGATACTCTTCCTTCGATCCGAATGCCGAAGCGGCTTCCACAAAGTTTTCATCCTTCAGACAGACGTCATAGAGCTCTCCGTCGATCCTGCGAAATGCGTATCCCTCCGGCAGCGCGTTTACCATTGCTTCAAGCTTTTTCCGATCGAATTTCGTATCCTTGCGCATCGCATAGCGGATCCGTTTGAAAGCGGGGAAATTGTTTTCGATCAGTTCCTCCCACGCTTCATTCTGCGGCACAACGACCAGCCATCGGTCCGGTCTGGCACCTACAAGCTCAAGGTTCGGTTCCCCTGCGAAATAAGCAAAATCGCCGACTACAGCCATCGCAGCCTTCGGTCGTTCCGTATCATCCGCAAATACCTTTCCCATCACGTTGTCAAGACAGGCTGCGATACCGGCGTCCGGATCCTGCCAGTTTGCAAAAAGGGGAGCAGCTATTGACGGTTCGTTTAATTCGTATATCATTCCTTATTCTCCGCTTTGTTCTATATTTCTGTTTTGTAATGGATTTTCCTCTGCAAATCCCGATTTGTCGGGATCGTTTGGACGCCGGAAGCTTTGGCACGATCGCCTTCGTTCCGGTCGGGAACGCTTTCACGCCTTGTTCTTTCGGCGGAGCTTACGCCTCGCGTATCCGTCGGATCATTCTTTCGTTATCTTATTATAACGTTTTTGAAAACGGCTGTCAAGTGTTTTTCAAAACGGAATACTGTTTTTTTGAATATTCTGAATTATGATTCGTTTTGACGATACGGTTTATCTGATCGCGCAAGCGTATCGGCGCCTTAAATTTTGATCTTCAGGTTTTTAAGGCATACTGCGTCGGATTGATAATAAAACGGATTTTCTGTTTTTACGCTGAAAGTTTAAAAATAAACGTTGATTTTTCATAATTCGGTGGTATAATAATGCCTGCCGCGTGTAACGGCGGCGTATCAGCGGAGTTCGGCCTCTAAATCCTTCGCTTAAAAAAACAAAACCAAGGAGAAACAAAATGAAAGAAAAAATCAAAGCCGGTCTTGCGGACACAAAGCTTCTGTTCCGCAGTATTCCGGCTCCGGCTGCAGCGTTGTTTACAATTTCCGTGGTGGCGATGAACATACTCGCCAACAAGACGATCTATCAGAGCGACTGGCTCGCGATAGACGGGGGGATACTTGTATCATGGCTGTCTTTTTTATGCATGGACATAGTCACAAAGGCTTTCGGACCGAAAGCCTCAACAAAGCTCTCCGTTTTCGCCATGCTTGTAAATCTGCTCGTATGTCTTATATTCTTTATCGTCAGCATCATACCGACTGAGGAGGATTACACGGCTTTCAATACGATAATCGGCGGCACGTGGTTCATACTTTTGTCGTCCTCCGTCGCTTTTATAAGCTCGGCAGCCATAAACAACTTTATGAACTGGGGCATAGGCAGACTTTTCAAGAAAAATCCCGACGGCAAGCTCGCTTACGTGACGAGAAGCTATATATCGACGTTTATAGGTCAGTTTTTCGACAACCTCATTTTCGCCGTGCTTACGTTTATGCTTTTCGCGCCGATATTCTGGGACGGCTTTCACTGGACCTTCGTACAGTGCGTCACCTGCTCGCTTTTAGGCGCGGGGCTGGAGCTTGTGATGGAGGTCATCTTCTCACCGATAGGCTACGTCGTTCTTAATCAATGGAACAGGGACGGGGTAGGAGCCGAATACAAAAGGATGCGGAAAATATGAAAATAATAATTACGGGCGCCTCGTCCGGTATCGGAAGACGTGCGGCCGAAAGATATATCGAAAAAGGCCACTTTGTTTACGGCATAGATATCGCCGAGGGTACGGTAAACGACAGTAATTATAAGCATTTTACAGCCGATATAAGGGATAAGAACAGTCTTCCCGATATAACGGACGCGGATATACTTTTCAACAACGCCGGAGTGCAGAACAGCGGCGCGGATATCGAAACGAATCTTTTCGGCACGATAAACGTGACGGAAAAGTACGTCGAATCGAATAAAAACCTTATCTCCGTTCTGTTCAACGCCTCCGCCTCGTCCGTTACGGGGCAGGAATTCGCGGAATACGCCGCGTCGAAGGCGGGCGTCGCCGGATATATGAAAAACACGGCGATACGTCTTGCGCCGCGCGGCATAACCGTAAACGCCGTATCGTTCGGCGGCGTATATACCGAATCGAATGCCCCCGTGATAAACGACCCCGGGTGCTTTGAAAAAATAATGGACGTAACGCCGCTCAAACGGTGGATGACCGAGGACGAGGCGGCGGACTGGATCCTGTTCCTCACGCTTGTGAACCGCTCCATGTCGGGGCAGAACCTGCTTATCGACAACGGGGAAGCGGAGCTGAATCCGACGTTCGTTTGGAAGGACTGAAAAATAACCCTGAACGATATACGACCGATAAGAAAAACAGACCGGGGGTCTGTTTCAGCTTGAGGACAAAATGTTTACTCCCTTCGGCACGCCGTAAAACGGCGCGCCACCTCCCTCAAAGAGGGAGGCAGATCAAGGCTCCTCCTTTGGGGTTGACGAGCTTTGCGCCGCCGGGGGCGGATAAAGCAAAGCGAGAAAAGCGCCGCGGTCAAAATAATCAAGCAAAGGTACGGCAGTACCGCGCAGATTTGTCTGCACTCTGAAACAGACCGGGGGTCTGTTTTTTTACTTTCCGCCTTTGTAAAAAATTGAAATCGGTATTGACTTTTTTATTATATTTATGATATAATATCAGCGGATTTATCTGACGTTGAAAGGGGATCGGGGCTTATGTTTAAAAAGGCCATATGTTTTATACTTACCGCCGTTATGCTTTTATCGGCTGCGGTGCTTGCGGCGGACGGCATCGCGGGCGACGTGAACGGCGATAAAGCCGTGAACAACAAGGACGTTTCGGCGCTTTTCCGCATTTGCAGCGTAAGCGGCGAGATATACGAAAACGCGCGCGATACGAACGGCGACGGCGAGGTAAACAATAAAGACGTCGTCCTGCTTTTCCGTTACGTCAGCGGCGCGGACGTCGTCATATACTACGGAAAAGAGGAGATCGCGGAGACTCACGGCGTAACATATATTTCCGTATCGTCTCCCGAAACGTCGCTTTCAGCCGGCAGAACGATGAGACTTTTGCCGACAGTAAAGCCCGACGACGCGGAGAACAAAGACGTTATATGGTCCGTCGCCTCCGGCGCGGACTGCGGCAGAATAAACGCGGACGGCGAGTTTACCGCGCTGAAAGCCGGCAAATGCACGATAACGGCGACCGCGGCGGACGGCTCCGGCGTATCGGGAGAAGTTGAGATAACCGTGACCGCGCAGACGAGCGCGAACGGTGCGGGAACGAAAGCCGATCCGTATCTTATAAAAACGGTCTTTGACCTTGTGAACCTTAAAAACTACATTTCAAAAAGCGGTGTTTATTTCGCTCAGGCGGCTGATATCGACCTTTCGGGCGTTGATTTCGTTTCCGTCGGCGACGACGGAAAGCCGTTTAAAAACAACTACGACGGCAGAAATTATAAAATATCGAATTTAGCTGTCGGCGCGGAAAAACGCACGGCGCTTTTCGGCTGTGCGAAGAACGCCTCGTTCAAAAATATCATACTTGAAAACGTGACGCTG
>CACZVC010000199.1 GCA_902784545.1 uncultured Ruminococcus sp.
TTCAAACTTCATTTCTATTTGATATCTGTCGTATTGATCCTTGCGATTCTGAACTGTATTTATGGTTTTGCTCAAATGATCAAAACAGGAGAAACCGGAAGAAAAAAGGCTTTGATTATGCAATCGGTCTCCGCGGTTTCTTTCCTTGGATTATGTATTCTTGCTTGCTTTACGGCGTTTTGGCGCGACGGCAATATTACAGTCTCTCCGCTCTCGGCTTTTCTAATGTCGGTTTTCTTTATCATACTTGGTACGACAGTCGGTCTGTTTATCGGATCATTATTATTGAAACAAAAAAGAGCCATTACCCTTTGGATTCCGACGATTGCAGCAACCATTACTACACTCGTAATGTATATCGGAGAAATGATCTTGCTTCACGCTCATCTTTACCGCTTCGGTACCGGCTTTCTCTTTGACGGGATACCCGGGATTGTCCTTGCACCGATAGATATGATCGTGATTATAACTTCCGGGGCAATTACATTCCTGCTTATGTATGTTGTTAAAAAGAAAAATAACGAAACTGTTTCTGTTCAATGAGAATACTGTTTTTTGCAAAATAATTATTCACGTTTTGAAATAACTGCTAAAACTACGTCATCTTTTAAATAAACAAAACGCACTTTTGACGGCCTCGGGCTGTCAAAAGTGCTTTTGCGTTATTTATGCGGAAGGATATTATACAGATCAGACAGGTTCACAAATCAAAAGAAAGATCGGGATACCTGCTCTATCGAAAGCGCATCGACTCAGCTTTTTTTGTTTTACGGATTATGCGTTTTATTTCGTCAGGACTCTGAAAAGCTCCTGCATAAGCGGGTCGCGGTGTATGTGCGTCACGCGGCACATAAAGTGGCGGCGGTTATCGTACGCGTACTGATGGTCGTATTCGGGTATCGGCGCGTGGATTATCTCGGAGAGCATAAAGCGCCCGCCGTCGTTTATGAGCCACGCCGCGGCGGTGACGTCCCAGATTATACGGCTCCATACTCTGCCCTTCGCGTATGCCTCAGCCGCCTCCGTCGTGTGCTTCACGAGGTAGTCGCAGAGCGCGTTTTTGCCTTTCAGCCAGTACTCGAGCTCGGGACCGGAAACATAGAACGACGAAACGACGCCCATGCACGGAAGCTGAACGAGCGGACAGCCGCAGCCGAACACTACGCGCGCGGCGGCTATATCCTGCATCATATTGAATTCGTTCGTATCCACCCACGAGGTATAATGGCCGCCGAGCCAGACGAGGACGATATTGTCGGCAATTTCCGGCTTCATCAAAAGAGCCGAGGCGACGTTCGTTATACAGCCTATCGCCACGACGTAAAGCGGCTTTTCCTTGCTGTAATTTCCGGCGAGCTCACACAGATGGCGAGCGGCGGGCGAATCGACGTAAGTCTTTTCGTCGGGCAGATATCCTCTGCTTCCCTTATATACGTTTTTCTTCATCTCCTCATCGCCTATAAGCGTTAAGAGATTCATTATCTCGTCGTAGCTTTTTTCCATTCCGTCCTCGGGCGACGTGGAATTCATATTGAAGAACGGGCAGGCGTATATCGCCCTGACGTTCGTTTTTTCGTGCTTTACGAGAAGCGACAGCGCAAACTGGTCGTCTATCTCGTTATACGTATCCGTGTCGAGAACGCAGTCGATCGTGCCGGACGGCACCGCTAAATTTTTCAATCTTTCAAGCTCTGTCATTTTTTTCACCTCTATCGTTTTTTATGATTTTACCATATTTATAAAATAAAGTCAATAAAAATAAAAAAAATATCTTTACAATTTCGCTTATTTGTGATAAAATGATATGCGATAAAAAAGAAAGTGAGGAAATGTTATGAAAATCAAATCCATAATAGCTTCGATCCTTTTCGGAGCGATGCTCTTCTCCTTCGCCGCCTGCACCGGCGCCCCCGCCGACGCGACGACAGAGGCTGAAAAAACCGCGGAGGACACGACTGCGCCCGAGACCGAAACGGAAACTGAAACGGAGACCGAAAAAGTGACCGAGACGGAAACGGAGACGGAGACGGAGACGGAGACCGAAACTGAAGCTCCCGTAACGGAGCCCGCGATAAAATACGCGGGTCTCGATTCCGGCATCGTGCGCGACGGCACGCCGAAAAAATACTTCTGCCTCTGCTTTGACGATACTACGAGACAGGACCTCAAAATAATCGAAATGTGCAAAAAATACAACTATTATAAAGTCACGTTCTTTTTGAGCACGGGTCTTTACGGCGCCGACTGGTCTTCCGGCGTCGGCGTTGAGCATAAGCGCTTTACGAAAAAGGAGATACAGAGCGGTATTTACGACGGCTTCGACCTCGCTTCACACACCAAAAACCATCTGCCGCTCGACCAGTATCAGAACAACGTGAAAAAAGTCGTTGACGAGCTTGAGGGCGACGCGAAAAACATTTACAAGCTGACCGGCGTTTACCCCGTCGTTATGGCGTGGCCGGGCGGCGACCCCAACGTTACGCGCAAGCTTATGAAAATAGCGTACGAAAACACGTCGATAAGGCTCGCGCGCGGCACGACCTCGACTCACAAATTCGAGCTGCCGAAGGAGACCTTATGGCTGCAGCCGACCGCCGAGATAAGCGAAGCGACGCTTATGTCCGATTTCAAGCGCTTCGCCGAGGCGGAATGCACGGAGGATATGCTCTTCTTCTGCTGGGGACACGGCTATGAGCTCGATATATACAACAGCTACAACAAGCTCGAAAACTTTATAAAGACCGTTACCGAAACGGAAGGTATAGAGCTTGTCACCGTATCGGAATTCTATCAGCTGTTCAAGGACGAGATACCCGCGTACATAGAGGATGCAGCAGAATGAGCAAGTATTTCACCTTCAGCCTTGACGACGGCGTCACGCAGGACGAAAAGATAATCGGAATATTCAAAAAATACGGTTTTCACGGCTGCACATTCTTCATAAACACCGGTCTGCTCGGCGCGAATTGGGACCACGTCGGGGCTTTGTATGGCAAGCCCGGCGTAACTCATATAAGGTTTTCCGAGGAGGAGCTGAGGAGCGGCGTGTACGACGGCTTCGATGTCGCGGTACACACGCTTCACCACCCCGCCCTCAAAGATTACGACGGCGAGCCGGAGAAAATAACACATGAGATAAACGGCGACGCGGAAAACATAAAGCGTATTTTCGGCGCGGCTCCCGTCGGTATGTCTTATCCCTACGGCGAGGACGCCGTGACGGAAAAGACGATAAAAACGATACTTGAAACAACGGATATAAGATATTCGCGCGGCGTCAGACCGACGTACGGTTTTGATATCCCGGACGATTTTACGGTATGGCTTCCCACCTGCTCCCTCACGGACGATAAAACCATCGGGCTTGCGGAAAAATTCGTGAAGCTCGATCCGAAGGACGACAGTCTGTTTTACGTCTGGTGCCACGGTTACGAGCTCGATATGTTCGACACGTACGGCAGGCTTGAGGACCTGATAAAGCTTATGACCGGAGCAAAAGATATCATATGTGCTGACAATACTGAGTTTTACAGGCTTTTTGCCGAAAGGAACAAAAAATGAAGATTTTAAAGCGTCTGTTACTTACGTTTATTATTCTCGCTTTCCTCGCCGGAGCCGCGCTTCCGGCGGCGGCGAGCGGCGACGGGGAGAAAAAAATGGAAAAATTCGATTTCAACAAAAACATCCTTATCTCTATTTTCTGGCCGCCCACACCCGGTTATATAACCGACGAGCAGTACAAATATATGGCTGACGCGGAGATAGACTGGGTACTCGGCGCCGGCGACGGCACGGGAACGAAAGCCAATCAGATGAAAATGCTCGAGCTGTGCAGTAAGTACGGCATAGGCATGTGCGTCGGCGACGACCGTTTCGGCGGAAATCTGCTGAAATACAAGCCCGATAAAATAAAAAGGCTCGTCGACGAATACAAGGACGTTCCCGGCGCTTACGGCTATTATATGCTTGACGAGCCGTATAACGCAAACTCCTTTATAGACGCGTACAAGGCCTTGAAGGAAGCCGATCCCTACGGATATATGCACCTCAATTTCCTGCCCGGCCACGCTTATCCGTCGTATGAGATATACGAAAGTCAGATGAACGACTGGCTGAAGCTCTGCGCTTCCACCGGCTATCCGCAGGAATATGTCATGTATGATATGTACCCGTTCCCGCTTCAGGCTGACAGCATCGCCCGCG
>CACZVC010000200.1 GCA_902784545.1 uncultured Ruminococcus sp.
TTTATCCTGCAGGCAGGCTATTCCGGGAAGAACAAGTCCCTCGAGGAATTCGAGCGACGCGCCGCCGCCGGTGGATATGTGCGTTACCTTGTCGGCGAAGCCGAGCTTTTCGATAGCCGCCGCGGAGTCGCCGCCGCCGATTATCGAGACCGCGCCGCTGTCGGCGACAGCCTGAGCCACGGCTCTGGTGCCGGAGGCGAATTTATCCCATTCGGATACGCCCATCGGTCCGTTCCATACGACGGTCTTCGCGTCCTTTATGGCGTCCGCGAACAGGACCTCGGTAGCGGGACCGATATCGAGACCCATCCAGCCATCGGGGATCTCGTCGGAATTAACGAGCATGAAATTGCATTCGGGATCGTATTTGTCGCCCAGACGGTTGTCGACCGGCAGAAGCAGCTCGACGCCCTTGTTCTTCGCTTTTTCAAGAAGCTCGAGCGCGAGATCAAGCTTGTCGTTCTCGCAGAGGGAGCTGCCTATCTTGTAGCCCTTGGCGGCTAAGAACGTGTAAGCCATACCGCCGCCGATGATGAGCGTGTCGACCTTTTCGATCAGGTTGTTTATAACGCCTATCTTGTCGGAGACCTTCGCGCCGCCGAGTATTGCTACGAACGGATGCTCGGGCTTTTCAAGCGCGCCGCCCATAATGTCAAGCTCCTTCTGGATAAGGAAGCCGCAGACGGAGGGCAGATAGTGCGAAACGCCCTCTGTGGAGGCGTGCGCTCTGTGCGCGGTGCCGAAAGCGTCGTTTACGAAGATATCAGCCATGGAGGCGAGCTCTTTTGCGAATTCGGGATCGTTTTTCTCTTCTTCCTTGTGGAAACGGACGTTTTCAAGAAGCATAACGTCGCCGTCCTTCAAAGCGGCGGCTTTCGCCTTTGCGTCCTCGCCGATAACGTCGGAAGCCATTATAACGGGCTTGCCGAGATATTCGGAGATCTTCGCCGCGACGGGAGCGAGGGAGTATTTCATATTGAATTCGCCCTTCGGTCTGCCCATGTGCGAGCAAAGGATGACCTTTGCGCCGTGCTCGGATAAGTATTTGATCGTCGGCATCGCGCCGGTTATTCTTTTGACGTCGGTTATGACGCCGTCCTGCATGGGAACGTTGAAATCGCAGCGGGCGAGAATCCTTTTGCCCTTGACTTCGATATCGGTAATTGATTTTTTGTTGTACATATAATACCTCTCTGTAAATATTCAATCACACTTTATAATAGCATTTCTTTTCATAATTATCAATAAGAAAAAGAAAATAATTTGAAAACACAGAGAGAAAAAAAGAAAATTCAAAAGCGCGGACAAACGCCGCGTATGCGGGCGCGTCAATCAAAAGTATTTATTTTCCATAAAATAAATTCATCATATTTTAACATCCATATTTTGAAATATGAAAATAATAAATATATAATGGATATATACCCGCAAAAAGGAGAAATTCTGATATGATGCGTCAGCCGCCCGATCATAAGGTCATAGATCAGTACCGCGTACCGAAGCCGAAAAACATAAAGGACGTACCGAGGTATCTGAAAGAGATAATTTCGGCGTTTTTCAAACGGCTCGGCTATATCGTCAAGCTCGTCTGGGAGGCGAGCCCGGCTATCGTTTTCGTCATGTCCTTCATGGCTTTGTTCGACGGCGTTATGCCGGCGCTCGGCACTTACATAAGCGGTCAGCTCATAAACAGACTGGCGGCGGCGTACACCGGGCAGGTGACGAATTTCAGCCTTATAACGTGGCTTCTGGTGGCGCAGTTCGGATACATACTTTTCACGAACGTCATACGCCGCGTCGACGGTATCGTCGTGCGTATATCGGGCGAGCTCGTTTCCAATCACATCAAGATAAAAATAATGGAAAAGGCGAAGGAGATAGACCTGAAAAGCTTCGATTCCCCGGAATTCTTCGCCAAAATGGAAAACGCGAACCGCGAGGCGGGCAACAGACCGATACAGGTCCTGAACTCGTCGTTCTCCATAATTTCCACGGTTATAAGCCTTATATCGTATCTTTTCATGATAACGGTGATAGGCGTTCTGCCGGCGCTTCTCGTCATAGCCGTCGCGATCCCGTCGACGATAATCAACTTCGTTTACCGCCGCAAGAATCACGATTACGTTTTCAGAAGGAGCAAGGACAGGCGGCAGATGTCGTACTACTCCGAGGTGCTCGTCAATAAAGACCTCGTAAAAGAGGTGCGTATGCTCGGGCTCGCCGACGACTTTACGAACAGATACAAAGCCGTTTTCAAAAAATATTTCGGCGGACTCAAAAAGCTGATGCTCGCCGAGATGTGGTGGGGCATCGGCGCCACGCTTCTGACGACTGTCGTAAACTGCATACTTTTCGTTTCCATAGCGCGCGGCGTTTTCAACGCCGAGTACCCGGTCGGCGATTACAGCATCTTCACCGGAGCGCTGAACGCCATTTCCGGCGGCATCGCCACGCTTATAACCACGTCGGCGACGATATACGAGGGCACGATATTCATAAACAACCTGATAGCCTTCATGGAGGAAAAAAAGACCATCGTATCCACGCTTGAAAATCCGAGAGAGGTAAAGCGCGGCATAGGTCACACGATAAAATTCGAGCACGTTTCCTTCCGTTATCCCGGTAAGGAATACGATACGATAAAGGATATAAACCTTGAAATAAAACCGGGCGACACGGTCGTGATGGTGGGCTTGAACGGCGCCGGAAAAACGACGCTCATCAAGCTTCTGACAAGGCTTTACGACCCGACCGAGGGCAGGATACTGTTTGACGGCTACGATCTGCGCGAATACGACGTGCAAAAGCTTTACGACGTTTTCGGCATAGTTTTCCAGGACTACGGCAAATACGCCGTTTCCGTTCGCGACAACATAGCCTTCGGCGAGATAACGAAGGAAATAAAGCAGGAAAAGATAGAGGAGGCGGCGAAAAACAGCAACGCCGCGGACTTTATAGGAAAGCTGGAGGACAAGTACGACACGCCGCTTATGCGCTATTTTGAGGAAAACGGCATTGAGCTTTCTACCGGTCAGTGGCAGAAGCTGGCGATAGCGCGGGCGTTCTACTCCGAATCCGACATCCTGATACTCGACGAGCCGACGGCTTCGCTCGACCCGATAGCCGAGCAGGAGATATTCAACCAGTTCGACGAGCTGCGCGGCGGCAAGACCTCGATATTCGTATCGCACCGCCTGTCTTCCGCGACGACGGCGGACAAGATAATCGTGCTCAAAGACGGTATGCTTATCGAAGAAGGCACTCACACGCAGCTTATGCGCGCGCAGGGCGAATATTACACGCTTTTCACGACGCAGGCAAAACGGTATATAACGCCGGTCGACGATTATGAGGAAAATCCCGAAAATCATCATAACCGCAAGCCGGCGGGAGATAATATATTTATACAAGGAGAATAAAAATGAAAGTATTGTTCCAGGGCGACAGCATAACGGATGCGTGCCGCGACAGATCCGATCCTCACGAATTGGGGCAGGGCTACCCGAAATACGCCGCAAAATACATAAAAGAGGCGATGCCGGACACGGATTTTGAATTTCTGAATCTCGGCATAAGCGGCGATCAGACCGCAAACCTCGTTGCAAGACTGCAAAGCGACTTTATAGATATCGGCGCCGACGTCGTTTCGATACTGATAGGCGTGAACGATACGTGGCACAGAGCAGAAACGAGGGAATACCTTGACGACGCGATATTCGAGCAGAATTACCGCACCGTGCTCGAAGCGGTCAGAAAGACCGGCGCGAAGATACTCATGCTCGAGCCGTTTCTGATCCCCGTGCCGGACAAGCTTTATTTCTACGAGGATCTGTATAAAAAGATCCTTATCGTAAGAAAGCTCGCGCGCGAATACGCGGACGCTTATATAGCGCTCGACGGCGTGCTTGCGCAGGCGTATCTGGAGCACGAGCCGACGTACTTCGCCGCGGACGGCGTCCATCCCACGCCCGACGGAGGCTCCGACTTTATCGGAAAGCTCTACGCCGACGCGTTTGTAAAGATGATGAAAAAATAAGGACGTTATTTTGGGGCTGTCGCATTTGCGGCAGCCTTAATGATTTGCGTCTTTAATGCAAATCAATTCATGACGGTACGACCGTCAATTCATGACGCTTTGCGTCGAT
>CACZVC010000201.1 GCA_902784545.1 uncultured Ruminococcus sp.
GGCGATTCGGACTACGGCTGTCCGGCGCTGAAAGACGTTTATTACGCCGGGACCGCCGCGGAGTGGAACGCGCTGTACGACCGAAACAACGCCGAATGGAAAACGCTCGGCGGCGTGACGGTGCATTGCTCAGACACGGATATAGAGTACAAAGCGGAATAAGAGATCAAAAAACAGGCTGATGATCTTATCTCATCAGCCTGTCAGAGTGCAGACAAACTCCCTCAGTCAGCAAAGCTGACAGCTCCCTCCCGGAGGGAGCCGTTAAGCCTCCCTCTTTGAGGGAGGTGGCACGCCGTTTTATGGCGTGACGAAGGGAGTAAACACTTTGTCTTCAAGCTTAGCTCCCTTTTAAAGGGAGCCGGCAAACGTAGGAGATTTTTTCAATCCGTCGCTTTTATTATCGGAAAGCTTTTATCAAAGTCAACGTATTTTTTATAATCCGCGACCTTTTCGTATCTGTAAAGCCGGTTGAAGACCATAAGCGACGAGAGCGGGGCTTTCTGATAATTCACGTCGTCCTCGTAGTACGTTTCAAGGCTGACGAACGTTTTCGTATAGACCTTTGCGTTGCCGTTTTCGTCCGTCTCGTACAGTATGTTCTTACCGTTGACGTCGGTTTCGTGCGCTATGATACGACCGTCGGAGGCGGTTATCGCGGCGTCGGACGGCTCGTAATGCACGGCGGTATATTCTTCAAGATCGACGCCTTCGAAAAGCAGGTAAATGAATCTGTAACGGCTGCTTTTATACGACGCGTAGCTGTAATCGGTTATCCTCTGCCCGTCGTCGAGCAGAAGCGAATAGTCGAAGCAGTCGTCCTCCGGCGTTTTGTTCAGGCCGTATTTGTTCTTCGCGTCCTCGAGCACGGCTAAATTGTATCTGACCGTGACCTGAAGCTGACGCGTCGCGGGGATATAATAAACGTCGCTTACGGAAAACTGGAAGGTCCCGTCGTCGTTTCTGTTTATCTTATCGTATGGCGACTGATAATACACGTCGACGTCCCCGTCTTTGAGCGCCGCCTCGAGCTCGCTTGAATAAAGTATATGCTTCTGCGGCTTTCTCGCGCAGGATCTTATCAGCACGGCGCCGTAAACGAAAACGATGAGGGCGATAACGACCGTCTTCAACACCGTTTTCAGCACCTTATGGGAATTTTTCTGCATTACCTCATAGTCTGTGAATTCTTCAGCCATGGCGCACCTCCCTGTTTTTATATACATTATCACAAATAAAAAACATTTTCAAGCGGTTAATTATCCGCATTTGTAAATTTTCGAGGATTTATGAAACGCAACAAACAATTAAGCAGAAAATACAAAAACAACGGCGTAAAACGCCCCGCCGCGGGCTGGTTTATTGTATTCGCCGTCATTATCGCCCTTATCGCCGCGTTTATATGGCTCGGCATAAAGGCGGGTGAAAAGGCGGATACGTCAAAACAGAGCGCGGTTATAACAAGCGAGGTGAAAGTATGAAAAAACTGTTGTGCTTAATTCTCATATTATCATTTCTTCTCAGTCTTTACGCCTGCAAGGGCGAGGTGACGGATACGGAGGTGACGGAGGAGGAAAGCTACGTTCCAGTCGATATATCTGACGTTGTGTCTCCGTTTTCGATAAACGGAGAAAAGGTGCCTTACGCGCTTTTCAGATACTATTACGGACTTGTCAAATACCGCTACGACCAGGACGACGAAAGCTACTGGGACAGCCACGATTACGCGGAGGAGATCAGAAACGAGGTATTGAGATACATCCGCCGCGCGTATGCGATGGAGGAATGCGCTAAGCAGTATAACGTATCGCTCAGCGTCGCGGACAAAAAGCAGGTGGAGCAGTCGATATTATCTCAGCGCTTATCCGCCTACGCGGACGACAACGACTATTTCCGTTCGCTTGACGAAATGTATCTTACCGAGGAGATAAACCGGCAGGTCGAGGAGCAGGCGGTCCTGAACGACAAGCTGCTTGAATATCTGACTAGCACCGATTCGGGACCTAAAATATCCTCGTCGCCGGAGCTTGTGAAAAGATATATCGACAACTACGTTATACGCACCGATCACATCCTGATTTTAAACGACCCGGGCGACGACAGAAACGAGAACGAAACGCTTATAAAAGAAATCGACGAAAAGCTGAAAAACGGCGCCGATTTTGAGGAATTGAGAAAAAAATACAGTGAGGACGAGCAGACCAATCAGACCGATACCGGCTATTACATCGCCGAGGGCGACATATCGCAGATACTCTCCGACGCGGCGTTTGCGCTCGGCGAGGGACAGATAAGCGGCGTGATAGAGGCGCCGTACGGCTACCACATCGTAAAGCGTTACGCAAAGGATGAGGATTATATAAAGAATAATCTGAACGGCGTTTTCCTCTCTTTTTACCAGGAGCATATTTTCGAACAGATGCTGAAAAAGCTCATGGACAAACAAACCGTGGAATTTGATCAAAGTTTTTATACGTACACGCCTTTAAATATAAAATAATTTACCGTAAGTTCACAAAAACGTTTGACAAACCTGAATTTTTGTGATATACTGTACCCGGAAGTAATTTCAAGGAGGTATATATCATGGCTTATGTTATCAACGATGAATGCCTGAGCTGCGGCGCGTGCGAGGCTGAGTGCCCCGTGGGAGCCATATCCGAAGGCGACGGAAAATACGTTATAGATCCGGAGAAGTGCATCGAGTGCGGCGCCTGCGCAGGCGTTTGCCCCGTCGGAGCTCCGAATCCCGCCGAATAAGGTAATTTAACGAAAAGAAACACCGGGCGTTTGTCCGGTGTTTTCTTTATAATCCGCACAAAAAAAGGAGCCTTGATCTGCCTCCCTCTTTGAGGGAGGTGTCAACGAAGTTGACGGAAGGAGTTTTGTAAAAATACTCTTTCTTAATTACGACACCGGGCGTTTGTCAGGTGTAAGAGTGCAGACAAACTCCCTCAGTCAGCAAAGCTGACAGCTCCCCCGAAGGAGGAGCCTTGATTTGCCTCCCTCTTTGAGGGAGGCGGGTGTGTTATCATATGAAGTGCAACACGGCAAGAAATTAAAAAAAAGTATAGACAATGCGGTTTCGATCGTGTAAAATGTATTGTGAGTAAAAAACATACACACAGGAGGAAACCACATTGTCCTATAAACATTTTACACTAGAAGAACGAGAATATCTATATGAACTTTTGAACAAAAAATATAGTTTTCGAAAAATAGCTGAAATATTGGGAAGAAATGTTTCATCTGTCAGTCGTGAGGTGAACAGAAACAAAAGTAAACATCCTTCTGAAAACAATCGTACAAACAAATATCTGTATCATCCCTGGAAAGCAAACACAGAAGCCATAGTCAGAAGACGAAGGATCAACAGATCCCGCCTTTTACCCGGAACCGAGGAATATGATTACATAGTTGACAAGCTGAAGATATATTGGACACCCGAGGAGATCAATAACCGTTGGAGAAAAGACAATCCCGATAAGGCAATATTCGGAACATCAACGATATACCGCTACATAAAAAGCGGTAAATTCGAAAGAATCAGCCCTAAAACACATCTGAGAAGACGGGGAAAGCGCATAAACACAAGAAATTCGTGTTTCAACAGCATTCAACCCGACAGAATAATACCGGAATGGTCAGACGTAATCAAAAACAGACAACGGGTAGGCGACTGGGAAGGAGACACCGTTTACGGCGGTATCGGAAAAGGTCTTTTGATAACGAAAGTTGACAGAAAAACGCGTTATTTGCGCGCCGCATTATTGCCGAGCAGAGATGCCGCTCTTACCGCTGACACTATTATCAGCATGATGCGTGATTTGCCGGTAAACAGTATCAGTCTTGACAACGGCTCTGAGTTTTCTGATTTTCATAGGATCGAAGAGCAACTGAATACAACAATATATTTTGCCGAACCTCATAAACCGTGGCAGCGCGGCACCAACGAGAACACGAACGACATTTTGCGGTTCTTTTTCCCAAAGGGGTTTGATTTCAGAACCATTTCTCAGGACTATGTTGACCACGTTGTTGATCTTATCAATAACAGACCGCGTAAATGTCTTGATTGGCTTTCTCCTGCCGAAGCTTTTGCAGATTTTTGTGTTGCACTTACTTGACAATCCGCCG
>CACZVC010000202.1 GCA_902784545.1 uncultured Ruminococcus sp.
CTTGTCCGAAATCACAATCTGATCTTCGATCTTATAGAACTTCATAGCACATACTCCTCTCTGAACGTTGAAGGGCGGTTTCCGCCGCCTTTCAGTATACCCAAATCCAATGAAGAAATCAACGCCTTTCCCTGCTCTCTGCAAAAAAAGATCCCGGTCGATTCGGGATACCCGGTACAGTCATATGCGTGATATCGTCCGTTCTTTGCGTACTGTCTCTTGGTTTCTATATTTGGATGATGTTCATATTGAAATAATAATTCGGAGGATGGTATGAAAAAAACCGTATTATTTTCTTTGATCTCGATCTTGCTTTTAAGCGGTCTTTTCGTTTTGTCGACCGCCGTGAGCGGCGACGTTAACAAAGATGAAGCCGTAAACAACAAGGACGTTACGATCCTTTTCCGTTACGTGTCAGACGGAGGCGTCATAGATAAGTTCGCGGCGGATTTGAACGGCGACGGATACGTAAACAACAAGGACGTAGTATCGCTTTTCAAATACGCGAGCGGCGAGCCTTTGCCTGACGTGGGATACGCCGACACTTTCACCGTATCACGCGCATTCGGCGACGGTATGGTAATACAGAGAAACGAGCCGGTAAGGATATGGGGCTGGGCTCCGGAAAGTGAAAACGGCAAGACCGTCCGCGCGGGCTTTTCAGGTCTTTACGGCGCCGCAAATATACAAAACGGCGAATGGATGATAACGCTCGACGGTACTCTTGAAGAAAATACAGTCGGTCAGACGCTTACTGTAAAAGGCAAAAGCTATGAGAAAAATTACGGCGACGTGCTTGTCGGCGACGTATACTGGGTCATCGGTCAGTCGAATATAGCTTATTCCGTACAGAATATAAAAAACGAGCCTCTGTCAAACCCCAAAGGCAGAAACGTCAGTATGTCGAACGATCTGCTTATAAGGCTTAACAGAAACTGTTATTATGAGGACGCGCCGGGACTTACGCAAGGTACGAACGACGTCAACAAAGACGCGGTACAGCCGCGCGGCTGGGAGTATCCGTCGCAGGGAGCGCTCAAATTTTCCGCCGTTGGATATTTTACCGCTTATCAGATGTATGAAAAGCTCGGCGGTACGGTACCGCTCGGATTTATAGAATTTGACGGGAACGGTCTGGCGCTTCACGCGTTTTTGCCGAACGAGGTGCGCGATTCGCTCAATATAAGCACGTACAGCAACGGCGTATACAGCGCGCCGGGAGTCAATCCGCACGCGTCTTCGTTTATGTATAACCATTATATGTATGCGTTTCAGAATATGCCGATAAGCGGTATCATCTGGTATCAGGGAGAATCCGACTGCACGACGGCGAACAACAACTGCTTTTTATACGCCGACAGATTCGCGGCTCTTATGACGTACTATCGCGAAAAGCATAACTGCATAAATCACGATTATCCCGTTTATATCGTCGAATTTCCTCCGATATATATGAATTTCGATTACGCGCAGGTCAGAATGAACATGGGTATGATCCCGACAAAGCTCAAAAACGCCCATATCTGCACGTCGTGCGATCTCTGGAAGGATACGACCTACTCCAACAATCTGCATCCGTACAACAAATGGGAGATCTCGGATAGGATGAGCGATATAATCCTCGCAAACGCTTACGGAATCGGCGATATCGAAGATACAGAGGGACCGCGCGCCGTTTCATGTACGTTCTCGAACGGCGGCAGAACGGCGACGATAAAATTCACAAACGTCGGAGGCAGTCTGAAAGCTTACGGAAACGCGCTTAAAGGCATTAAAGTTATAACGAAAGACGTATGGACCTCGCCTTTATCGGCTGTTATAACGTCTGATGATACGATAGTTGTTTTAACAGCGTCGAAAATGCTGTGGGTCGGCTATAACACTGCGCGCTCCGACAGCTATCCCGAAACTCTTACGCTCTGCTCCGGGACCGACGTTCCGTCATCGGCGTGGCAGTTCAGCAATATGGGTTAATTTTACAGGACAACGGAGACTGTATAAGCTTTGGATTATTCAGAATACAACGCCCGCGTATTTGAGTGTATGTCTTTATATCTCAATTCCGCGCCGCGCTTTATAAACGAAACGCTTTATAAAAACACGGGCGGAGACAAGCTTGCTTTCTCCGCCTTGCTTGCCGCCGTGTGTATGCTTGACACAGTAAACGACGCCGACGACAAAATTCTTTACAGAAAGTATTTTATCCCGATGGTGCACAAGCTCGACGCCTCGGAATTCGAAGCGGACGAATATTATAAAACAGTAAAATATGAAGATAAATCGCTCGGAAAATGGAAGCTCACGAATCTGACATGTCAGCCTTACGAAGCATTCGTCTGCGGAGATCCTGATATACTGCCCGACGGGAGGATATTGCCGAGGATCGGATATTTTGAGCGAGGTTTCAAATATCCCGCGATACTTGAGGACGGACGTGAATGGATGACGCTTTTGCCGAACGAGATAATAACCACAAAGCCGCATATCGAAAAAGCGCGCGGAAACGTGCTTACCTTCGGTCTCGGACTCGGATATTTTGCATTTCATTCGGCAAACAAATCAAACGTATCATCTGTCACCGTCGTTGACAGGGACGAAAACGTGATCAAGCTGTTCTGCGATAACATCCTGCCGCTGTTTCCCAACAAAGAAAAAATAAAAATCGTCTGCGCCGACGCTTTTGAATATGCGGAAAAGCATTATAAAACGGACGGATACGATTTTGTTTTTACCGATATTTGGCACGATCCGTCGGACGGCGTCGGCTTGTATCTGAAAATGAAGGAATATGAAAAGCTCTGTCCGAAAAGAGAATACGGTTACTGGATAGAGGATACGCTGAAATTGTATATTTAGGTATTGACAAAACGGTGTTTTTATAGTATAATAGCTATCCCGAAATAACAAGGAGGTGAGGCGCCGTGGCGGAAAACAAAGGCGGGATAAAGCTCGTGGCTTCCAATAAAAAAGCGTACCACGACTATTTCGTGCTTGAAAAGTACGAATGCGGCGTCGAGCTTTTCGGTACCGAGGTCAAAAGCATACGCGGCGGGAACGTAAATCTGAAGGATTCGTACTGCTACGTAAAGCACGGCGAGGTGTTCGCGACGGGTATACACGTCAAGCCGTACGAACAGGGCAACATTTTCAACCGCGATCCGGACAGGGAAAAAAAACTTCTTTTGCATAAAAAGGAGATAATGAAGCTTTTCGGAAAGGTAAGCCAGGAGGGGCTGACGCTCATACCGTTGTCGGTATATTTCAAAAATTCACTCGTCAAGGTGGAGCTCGGTCTGTGCAAGGGTAAAAAGCTATATGACAAGCGCGACGACGACGCCAAAAAACGCGCCGCGCGCGATATAGAAAGAGCCGAAAAATCAAACGGCAAATATACGGGGACGTAAAGGTTTCGACGGGGAGCCGGAAGCTTGATAAGCGGGCAGAGGTGCGGTACCTCTATAAAAGCCGCAATTTAAATATAAACGCTAACAATAACAGAGTAGCTCTCGCTGCCTGAGTGCGCGAGCGTCCCTTCACAGAGCACCACGGCTGTGATGCGGGCGTGACACAGTGGTAAATGTGCGCTGCCGGTTTTCTTTTGAAGCGGCCATAAAGAAAAAAGATACTCAAATCAAAAGCCTGAACGCCGGCGTTTGACGAGGGGAATTTCAAAAGACGTTATACGCCCGTAGAAAGTCTTGAACATGACTTTTCGGACAGGGGTTCGATTCCCCTCGTCTCCATAACGAAAAGGACGCCATCGGCGTCCTTTTCGTTATGCTGTAACTTGGTGAGGGGAATCGAACGCAGCGTTAAGAAAACGCCATGTTATGGCGTTTTCAGCGGTGACCGAAGAATTTTGCAAAGCACGCATTAACAAAGCTGTGCAAATTGCTTTGCAAAATTCGAGAACGATTCCCCTCGTCTCCATTTAAAAAAGCAGCCGATGGCTGCTTTTTTAAATGGAGTGCCTCATATAGGGGAATCGAACACAGCGTTAAGAAAACGCCATGTTATGGCGTTTTCAGCTGTGACTAAAGAATTTTGCAAAGCACGCATTAACAAAGCTGTGCAAATTGCTTTGCAAAATTCGAGAACGATTCCCTCTTTTAAT
>CACZVC010000203.1 GCA_902784545.1 uncultured Ruminococcus sp.
CGAACCCGATGCCCTGCGCGCAGCCCGCGGCGGCTCTCAGGCAACGTCCTTTTTTCTGACGAGCGCTTTTCCGATAAAGAAGATAACAACGTATATCGCCGCGAGCGCGACGCCGTAAAGATACGATTTCGTATCGTCATACTTCATTATCATCGAAAAGCCGTATGGCATTATGTGATTCAGCTTGAAATCGGTTTTCAGCACCATGGCGAAAAGGGAATTCAGAAGCGAGCAGGCGAGAGATACGATAAGTCCGTTATAGAGGCAGCCGATTATCACGCCCGTCGACGGATTTTTGAAAAAGTCGCACATCAAAACGACCATAAGCGCCTCCGCCCAGTGTAAAACGCCCGTTATCAGAAAATAGAGCAGAAGCGAGCCGGCGTTTCCGAATTCCATCCCGGTAAAGAATATCGTGGAGGCGAGAAGCGCCGCCCCGAGATTGACGAAGATTATCACAAGGCTGTACGCTAAAATGACGAGCGCCTGCGATATGTTGTATACGGCGGAATTATAGATCTTGCCGATGTTTTTGCAGAAGCCGTTTCTTCTTACCGACGCGGCGTAAAACGATACGAACAGCACGAGAACGATCATCGTATCGCGCTGGAACGTCGTCGTAATATAGTCCGCCGTGCTTTTGAAGGTGCCGCCGAAAAGCATCGAAACGGAGCTTAGCGAGCCGTTGAGTCCCGCCTGATCGTCAACCTGCGCGGCTCCGCTCGCTATCGCCTCGTGTATTTCCTTTACCCAGGGCGCGTTGCCGAACAGAAAACCGTTGAGGCACGAGAGCAGAAAGACCGCCAGAAGCGTGAAAACCGGCAGCAGCCACGTGCTTTTCTGTCTGCTAAGCCTGTAAAGGTCCGCTGAAAGTACGTTACGCATTCAGATCGCCTCCCTTCGACAAAAGGATCCTTTCAAGCGTCGTGCCGTGCTTTTTGAATTCCCTCACGCGCACGCCGTATTCGTAGAGCTTGTATACCGCAAAGCAGGCTTTTTCCTCGTCCGAGTGTATGAGCACGTACTGCTCGGAAACGAAAGCCTCGATACCGAGCTCCGACAAAGCCGCAAGCGCTTTTTCCTTGTCGCTGACTATTACCGAATACGCGTCCTCGAAGCCCGTTTCAAGCTCTTTTGCGGTAAATTCCTTTATAAGACTGCCGCCCTCGAGTATGCCGTATCTGTCGGAGACCTTTGAAAGCTCCTCCAGCATATGGCTTGACACTATTATTATTTTGTTTTCCCGTTTAAGCGATAAAAGCAGGTCGCGCACCAGGACTATGCCCTCGGGATCGAGACCGTTTATCGGCTCGTCAAGAAGCAGTATATCCGGGTCGTCGATAAGCGCCATCGCTATGCCGAGCCTTTGCTTCATCCCGAGCGAAAACGTGCCGGCGCGCCTTTGCGCGGAGTTTGAAAGCCCCACGAGCTTCAGAAGCGCGTCCGCCCTCTCGTGATCCGTCCGCCCGGTCAGCTTCATTTTTATGATGATGTTGTCGCGCGCGGAAAGATGCCCGAAAACGCCCGGAGCTTCGATAAGGCTTCCTATGCCGTTTGGCGCGGTACATTCGATCTTTCCCGCGCTCGGCGCCGCAAGCCCGGATATCATTTTCAGAAGCGTCGTTTTTCCGGCGCCGTTTTTACCTATAAGTCCGTAGATGACCGGACCTTGCAGAGTCATTGAAACGTTGTTCACGGCGACGCAGCCCTTGTAGTTCTTCGTCACGCCGCTTATGACTATTTCCGCGCTCATGAGCTTATCTCCTTATTTTTTATCACGTTCTGCTGACGTACTTGAACAGAGCAACGACGTCCTTGTTGTTCACGGAGCCGTCGCCGTTGAAGTCGTACACCCTGTTATATTCCGCACCGGAATTTGAAACGTATTTGAACATTGCGACGACGTCCTTGTTGTTTATAACTCCGTCACCGTTGCAGTCGCCCGCGGGAGTTTCGTCCTCCTCTGTTTCGTGTATGAACACGAACGTGTCGCTTGCCGACGCGTCGCCCGCCTTTGCAACGATCGTGTAAGTTCCGGCGGGCGTTTCATCGTCCTCTGTGAAGCCTGTTTTGAATAAGGATATGCCTTCATCATTTGTTATCAACAAGCCGCTGTAGAGATGTACGTCGCCGTACCACGTTTCAAACGTTACGTATACGCCGTGGGCGGGATCGCCGTTTTCGTCAAGCACGGTAACGGTATAAGTTACGGTGTCTTTTGTGACGGAATAGTCGCCTATGAAATCGGGCGAGACTTCGCATATGACCGTGTATTTCTCCTCCGTCACGTCTTTTTCGACGAATTCAAACGTCGCGAACGCGGTCGAGGTGCGGTATTCATCCGTATATGCTTCAAGGAGGTGTTCGCCGAACTCGTCGCCGTAGTATATATACCCGTCCTCGTCTTTATGCGGCAGAGTCGGTCTGAATCCGAACACGGCGACGCCGTTTTCGTCCGTCGTTCTGTCGAAATTCCTGCCTGTAAAATCGGTGTAGAAAAAGACTTGAACACCCGGTATCGGATTTCCGTCAACGTCGGTCAGCGTATACGTCGCGATTATAAGCTCGCCGTCTCCCGCCTCCGTCTTGTCGAGCGTAAGGGTGGCTAAGCAGTCGGCTTCCACGCCGCAGCGCGTGCAGACGCCGTCGACGAAATCGTGTCCGAGCGGCGGTATCCGGCGCCATTCAAGGATCTCGACCCATCCTTCGCAGTCGTCGCAGGAAAGATAACGTTCGTAATCACCGTAATATTCGCATCCCGGATCGTTTTCTTCAATATGCTCGCTGAAATGGCCTCCCGGATGTACGGTGTCCGTACGTTCCAGCAAAGCGCCGCATACGGGACAGTTCTTATATGAATAGTGACATTTGAGTTCTCCGCTGCCGAACTCCTTCGTCGTCCATTCTTCGGGTTCGACGTGCGGCTCAAGCTCAGATTCGGCTCCGCATAAGTCGCATACCCTGCAATGGCCGTCCCAGCTTTCAATATATTCGCCCCAGACGTGCTCTTCACATTCTATCTGCTTGCCGGAATAGTCGAAATACGCGACGCCGTCGTATTCTCTCTCTTGCCATATCGTTATACGGACCCCCAGCTTGCCGGCGTATTCCTCGTCCAGATAAAGTCTGAACTCGCCTTCGCCGGTATAACCGTTTATCTCGCCGCCGCCGTTATAGCTTATAACGTCGCCGTTTTCGTCGGTCAGCTCAACTTCAAACCACAGGTCGCCGTATTCGAACAGCCATTCAAGCCCGTCCGTCGTACCCTCTTCGTTTGTGAGCGTTACGGTGTACGCGACTTTATTGTAATAATCATAGCTGTCTTTGTCAAGCGTTACGTTTATGACGGGATCCTTTTTTATTATTTCAAACTCATATTCCGCTTTTATTTCTGGATGGTCGCTGCATACCGCGGTGATCTTATAGCTGCCTTCGCTCAGGCTCCCGCCGACGTAATACTGCAAAGCGAGCTTTCCTTTGCCGTCCGTCGCTTCGCTGTACTCGCGCAGGACCTCGCCGTCGCGCGTGATCGTCACGTCTACGTATTTGTTCTGAACGGGCAGACCTTCCTCGCTCGTAAGCGTTGCGCCGAAATCGAGCCCCCATCTGTTTCTTTCAAGCTCGTAAACCTCGAGCGCGTAAGGCAGGGCGCCGTTATACTCCGTAAAATCAAACGGTTCAGCCGACTGTATTATCGTAAATCCGCCGTTTCCGTCCGGAACGTAGACGTCGAATTCGACCGTATAGCGCCCCGACGGCGTATCGGCGGTAAGAACGTTCAGTTTCGCGCCGCTCAAGTTCCGGTATAACGCTCCGTTATTTTCAAAAACTATGTTTCCGTCCTCGTCGAATATGTATTCGGCGTACTGTAAGAAATAATGATCCTCCCAGTATTCGTCCGTAAGATTATGCTTGAAATCCAGATCTATGTAGTCGCCGTAATCGTATGCGTCTCTGTCAAGCTCTATGTCAAACTCCACGTCAGAAGACGCCTCCGGCTTTTCCGCGCCGCATACCGCGCAAACGCCGTTTTCATAGTGATGGTTTACGCCGTGTACCGCGACGTTTTTCCATGTGCCGCACGAACCGTATATCCATATGTGATCGCAGTCAGGCTCCGCCTCGCCGCAGCGCGTGCAGAAGCCGTCGACGAAATCATGTCCGAGCGGGGAAATATACTCAATTTCGGTGCCGGTCTCCCGTCCGCAGTCAGAGCAGTACGTCACATACCGGATAATTCCGTAATCCGAACAACCCGGCTCTTGAACGGTCTCTATATCGGTATTGAAATTACCGTTCGGGTGAACGGCCTCTCCGGCTATCGTGACTCCGCATACCGTACATACCCGGTATTCCTCATAGCAGGGGCATTCGCCGTCGCCTAACTTATACACGCCGACCTCGTCGCCGAACGTGTGCGGCTCATGCTCGCCTTCGGCACCGCAGACGGAGCACACTATGCAATGCTCTTCATACCAACAAACGTACTCGCCCCAGACGTGTTCGCCTTCGCACGGCACGACCTCGCCCGTATATTCAAAGAAGCAGGAACCCGAGCATTCGCCTATCCGTACCGTAAGCTCGGTTTGTCCGGCGTAATAAGCGTCCATAGTAAGTCGGACTTCGCCCGTAAACACGGTGTCGTCGCTGTTGAATTTGACCCATTGCCATACAGGCTGATATTCCTCGGGGCACGTAACGGTCAGCAGGTAATCGCCGTAATCTGAAAACACCCATTCGATCCCGTCCGTCGTGCCCTCGTCATTCGTGAGGGTCACGGTATATTTTAACGTATTGTAACAATCATAGCTGTCCTTGTCGGTCGTCACGGTTATAACAAGCGGCTTATTTACATTGACGTATTCGTATTCTCCGAAAATTTCCGGGTGCTCATAACAGCTGACTCGCAGCGTATAAACGCCGTAGGTAAAATCGTTCTCGTCCGGGAAAAGCTCAGCCTTTACGACGCCCGACCCGTCGGTGTGCGCCCAATTTTCGTATATCAACTCTGAGCCGCGCAAAAGCTCCGCCGTTATGTACTCGTTTTGTACCGGCAGACCGTCCTCGCTCAGAAGCGACGCCGTAAATTCAAGTCCGTATCTCGTTCTGTTTACAGAATCGACGCTGAGAGAATAAGGCAGAGCGCCGTTATACTCCGTATATTCAAACCCGGCCTCAGCGGACGCGACGGCGGTATATTCACCGTCCTCCGTCACCGCGTACGTTTCAATCCTGAACGTGTACGTACCGGCCTCAAAGGAATACAGCACGTCAAATCCGCATGTGCCGTAATAGTCCCGCGACGATGATTCAAACACAACGTTTCCGTCAGAATCGAGTATGTATACGACAAGATCCGAGCGCTCCCAGTTTTCACGCTCGGCGTCCGTCATATCGTCGTCGAACACACGGTCAATCTCTGCATACGGTTCGTCGCCGTACGCATAGTTTTCTTTGTCAAGGACTAAGGTAAGAGTGACTTTACCGGATTCCGGCGGTCTTACAAGACCGCAGTCAAGGCATACGCCGTCATCGTAACGGTGCCGTGAACTGCAGAACGTCTCCTTTTTTTCTCCGCCGCACTTCGCGCAGTGATAAATCGTGTATCCGGATTTGATGCACGTTATCGGAGGGAACTCTCTGTCGATGATCCAGTCATGTTTGCAGCCCTCCTCCGGCGGTATGAGCTCCGGCTCATCTTCGCCGCAGCGCGTGCAGACGCCGTCAACGAAATCGTGCGGCTCTATATCGGACAGCATTTCGCCGCAATCGGTGCACACGAGAGCGCAGCCGTCCGTGGACCACCACTGCCACGCTGTATTTTCATGCTCGCATTCGATCTGCGTTGTATCCATTCGGACCCGAAACAACCGCAGCGCGTACAAATCAGTCCTCTGTACCGTTCTCCCGTACAGCCCCAGAGCTCGCAGTCTTCCTCGTCCGTGTATTCACCGAAAATTTCAAAATCGTGCGGGATCTCTTCGGACAGCATTTCGCCGCAATCGGTGCATACGAGAGCGCAGCCGTCCGTGATCTGCTGCCACTCTGTGTTTTCGTGCTCGCATTCAACCGCAGACAAAACAGTTGAAAACGCGCCGAAAAGCAGTACGGTGGCAAGAAGCAAACTGATGATTTTTTTCATAAAGACCTCCGTGATGTTTATTATAAATTATTTTCTGACCGTTACTATAAAACCGCCCGCGTTGTCGCCCGACACCTCGTAATCCCCGTCATACGGTACGTACACGGTATCGCCCTTGCAGTACCACACGGCGTATTCGTCGTGATCGACGGTTATTTCAAGCGGCTTTTCCTGCGTGTACCGCTTTACCGCCGTCAGATATTCCTCAAGGCAGATATTGTTTTCGGTGATATACACCGAATGCGGCAGACCGACGTAGCGGAAATGATTCGACTCTCCGTCTATGCCGGTAAAGTCGCCCTTGTTCGCGGGATAGCGGATAATAAAACCGTAGTATTTGTAGTTTTCAAGTATCCACGGCACTTTTTCGGCGGCGTATCTGCCGAAGCCGTAGGACGCTCCGTCCTTGTCGTAGATCTTGACGTCGAAGCCGAGCCCGGTGTGATGATCGGAAAAGCCGGGCAGCTCCACGTAAGCCTTGTCCGATTCGTTCACGACGTAATCGTCATA
>CACZVC010000204.1 GCA_902784545.1 uncultured Ruminococcus sp.
AATAATATGATATCATAAAGAAAAAAACGAGGTGGCATTATGAAAAAACTGTTTGCAAATATCAAAAATCTTCCCGTATTGTCAAAAATATCCGCCATTTTACTCGCCGCTACACTTTTGCTGTCGCTTTCCGCGCTGTTCATCGGCTACATATTCGACTTTATGGGCGATCTGTTCAAGGGAGCGTTTGACAGCTTTCCTGACTTTTTAAGTTTTTCCCACGTAGTTCTGTTCGATATTATACAGATACTTGTTATCGCGGCGTTCCTTATCGCTGTCATCAGCGGCAGCCGCAAAAATATCGCGTTCGTGGCGGCGTCAAAGGCAACTTTAGTGACGCTTGACGTTTTAGCGATATCCCCGTTCATATTTATGCTTTACCGTATGACATTGGGAGGATACAGAGGCGTAAGCATAGGCTTCAGTACGGTATGGTCGTATTGCTATAACTTCATAGCCGCCGTAACGTTCGGAGCGTTCGCGATGCTGATGCTGGGCGGCTTCGGCAAGAAGTCAAAGCTTTTCGGCTTTATAATAACCGGTATGTTCGCGTTCTTTACCGTTATGGCGTTCGTCGACTGGGTACGCGCGATAGTTGAGATCGTTAAGGCGATCAGTCAGAGCAGAGCAATATGGTATATTTTAGCTTTGGTTTTCGATTATATGACGATCGCGACGGCAAGTATGCTTCTGTTCGTCGCTCTCGGCATACTCTCGCTCAGCATAGCGCTGAAAAAAACAAAAAAAGCGCAGCCTAAGCTCGAGGAAAATCAGATAAATGAATAAAAAGCGAGTTTTTTACCGCATCGCCGCGATATTGCTTCTGGTATACGCGTTTGTTGAATATTCTTTTATATTCATATACAACTTCGCATCCGGCTCCTTCAGATTCAACGCCTCGTCGTTAGCGTCGCTGTCATCGTCAGCCGTTTGCTTCATACTGCTTATCGTTCTCGCGGTCATGCTTTTGAAAACGAAGGATAAACCGTCGGGTGTTATAATCATCGTTTTGGCGGTAATACCGTTTCTCACATCGGTCGTATCGCTTGTAAGTGTATATAAGTTAGCGGCTGTACCTGATCTTATACCGACTCTCGTCTTGCGTTCGGTGACGTTTTTGCTGACGCTTCTGCCGGGACTTCTCCTGCTCGGCGCGTTCGGCAGAAAACCCGTACCCGGATTCATATTCGCGGGACTGTTCGTCATTCCGTGCGCGTCGTCGTTGTATGCTTTTTTAGGAGTTGCGGTGCGCTTTGATTTCGTGGCGCTCGGAAAAGGGATAATGAACGGCATTACCGCGGAAACAGCGGCGCTTTTCTCAGTTGCTTTGAATCTTTTCGGTATAATCATGTACGTTTCACTCGCGCTCGTATGCATAGGTCACGCGTTATCGTGCATTAAAAAGTCTTGACAAAACGGCTTGTCTTTGCTATAATAGTAAAAAAAGCAAAGGCGACAGAAAAATGAAATTTATAAAAACAGCCGCCGTGACGCTTATCGCGGCGGTTTTACTTTTACTTGTATGCTCGTGCGGAACGGATAAAAGCGGGTATATGACGAACAGGCTGACAAAGGACGGCGTTTCGGAATTTTTGCAGTCCGATCCGGAGCTTTCAAAATTCGGCTTTACCGAAAAGGCGACGTATAACGTAACGCCCGAAGGCTTAGGCGGCATAACGCTTTTCAAATCCGCCGATACCGCGTATACCGCCGCAGTCTATCCCGGCTACAGCTATTCGTTCCTCGATATGTCGAACGCTCCGGGTATGATCAGCGCCGTCACCTGCGACGCGGACGGAAACGGTATTACGGATATACTTTTCACGTATTCCGACAAAACGGCGCATAAATACGGTATCGGCGTTTTCAACGGCGTTCTCGGTTATTCCTCGTCGGTTTTCAGCGCCGAGGGCGATCTTGCGCTGTATCTCGTAAGGCAGAAAGCTGAGGAGGGCGAGCCGGATATATTTTCCGTTTTAGCCGTCACGGTAACGGTTTTCAACGATAACCCCGCGGACTTAGGTTGTACCGCCATACAGAACGTCGGCACGGTGACGCTGAAGGACAACAGACCCGTTTTCAACGCCGACAGCGGAGAAAAGGTGAATATCGTCGATATAAAATACGACGATATCGCAAAAATAATAATAAGCTCGCTGCCGAACGCTACTGAGCACGATAAAACCGTTGTTGATAAAGCGGATATCGGAAAAATCGCCGACTACGTCAAAAATATAAAAACCGCGGAGGAGGAGACCCCGCCGCAGACCGGTACGACGTATATTTTGGCTTTCGTTTACGAGGACGGCGCCGTCGCATACGCTTACGTGAACGAAAACGGATATTTCAAGCTGCACGGAGAAAACTGGAGGAAAGCTGATATTTCCGATATGCCGTTCTGAATCAAGTCAAATAAAGGGGCTGTCGCATTTGCGGCAGCCTTAATGATTTGCGTCTTTAATGCAAATCAATTCATGACGGTACGACCGTCAATTCATGACGCTTTGCGTCGAAATGCGACAGCACCTTTTTGTTCCTTTATTATCTCAACGACAACAGCAATTTCGCAAACCATATAAGGAGCGGAACGGTGCCGACGGAGAAAAGCGTTGTGAGCGAAACGATCTTCGCCGCGAATTTCGGCGCTATGTCGTATTTCTGCGCGTACATCGTGCAGTTTGTGGCGCAGGGCAGAGCGGTGAGCGTTGTGAAAAGATAGACCCAATCCTCCGGCAAACGCAGAAGCACGGTCAGACCGCAGACGAGCGCCGGAAGCGCAAGCAGACGGACGGCGCATACAGCGTAAGCCTTGCCGTCGAGCAGAAGCTCTTTTATCGGAATCGAGGCGACTATCGAGCCGACGATTATCATGGAGCCGGGCGCGCACATGGAGCTGAGCATATCCATGGCCTGCGTTACCGGGGCGGGAAGATCGAACGGCAAAACGTACAAAATTATACCTATTATAACAGGTATCGTCCCGTAATTGACGAGCAGATTAAGCGGCTTTACCTTTATGTCGCCGCGGTTTTTCGCAAGCAGGATCATTCCGTACGTCCACAGCGTCGCGTGGAAGGTGATTATGAAAAACGCTCCGTAAAACGCGCCGATATCGCCGAAAAGCGCTTTGAGCACGGGTATGCCCATAAAGCCGGTGTTTGCGAAAACGAGCCCGAAGGTGCCGATCTTACGCTCGTCAAGGTCCTTGAACGGCTTCGTTGCGATAAAGCCGACCGCGGCGCATATCGCAAGCGAAATGAAGCCGAGACCCGTTACCGTAAAGCCTTTTTTGAGGTTTTCAAGCGAGAATTCGACGCCCGAAAGCGAGCTCATTATCATAAACGGCTGAGCCACGCAGATTATGAAAGTGGAAAAGCCCTTCGTGAAAGTATCGTTTATAAGCTTCAGCTTTGTTGCTGAGCAGCTTACCATAACGATTATGAAAAGCGTTATTACCGTGTATGAAAGATCCGTGACGTTTATCATATCAGATTCCCGCAAGCTCGTCGGCTTTCGCCTTTATTTTCATCATATCCGCCAGCATATCGTCCTTTTTTTTCGGGTCGCGCAAAAGCGCCGACGGATGATATACGGCGGTCAATATTTTACCTTTGCGCTCGTAGAAAACGCCGTGGTCGCGCGTTATCTTAAAATCCGGCGATATTATCCTGTACGCCGATATCCTGCCGAGACAGACTATCATTTTCGGATTTATTATCCTCGTCTGCTCGCGCAGATATTCAAGGCACGCCGCCTGCTCCTCCTGACTCGGATCGCGGTTTTTCGGCGGGCGGCATTTTATCGTGTTCGCTATGTAAACGTCCTCGCGCTTCAAGCCCACCACCGCCAGATATTTGTCGAAAAGCTGTCCCGCGCGGCCGACGAACGGCACGCCGGTCTGATCCTCTTTCTCGCCCGGAGCCTCGCCGACGAAAAGAATGTCCGCACAGGGGTTTCCCGCGCCGAAAACGACGTTCGTCCTCGTTTCGCACAGCGCGCATCTGCGGCAGTTTTCGCATATCTGTTTAAGCTCGGATAATTCCATTTTTTCGCTCCCGTTTTCGTTTTTCTCTATTTTACCACGTTTTCTCCGATTTTGCAATACGCCCGACCGCATTTTTTTCAAATATTATTTCACAATGCTCGTTGAGCCATAAAATAACGGGTTTTTTATCCGTCTGATAAGACGTGCAAAGCTCGCTCAAAGACAAAAGCTTGTAAGGCAGAGCGTTATCGCCGTCCGCGCCGTCGTATTCCGTCAGAAGATAATAGGCTTTGCCGCGCGGATCGCGGTAAAGCGCGCCGTTTTCCTCCTTACCGTCGTAAAGCAGACGGCAGGCGGTCTTCAGCGCGGCGCCGTCGCCGAAGCAAAACACCGCCGCGTGTTTTTTTACACCGTCCGTTTTCTTCCGTTTTTCGTCCCTTGCGGTCAGCGTATAGCAGCTTTGCAGCGTCATATCGCAGTCGGACTTGATAAACGACAGACCGAACTGCGCCTTCGCCGCGCCAATCATAACGTCCTTTATCCTGTCGGCGAGCGTATCCGCGTCGTCGGCGTAAAGCTGCGTTTCGTCCTCGTCCGTCAGATACGCCCTTATCTTATGCTCCGATATCTTTTCTATCTTCATATACACCTCCGATATATAATAAACAAAATGTGTAAATTAGGTGAAAGGCTATTGACTGAAAGAAAAAAATATGATATAATAACAAAAAAAGAAAATCTGTGACGGAAAACGTTTATGAAAATGATCAGAAAAATCACCGTTTGCCTGCTCGCGGCGGCGACGGTGTGGCTGTGCGGCTGTACGGGACTTGTGGAACAGCTCATCCCGGAGGATACCGCCGTGACCACACAGGCGCCGTTCGTCCCGGTCGACGTGGAGGAGGGGACCGTCTATTTCAGGGATTTCGACGGGAATGTCATAACCCTGAAGGAAGCGCCTCAGTCGGTAGCCTCTCTGTCGCCCATATCGACGGAAATACTCTGCGGTATCGGCGCCGGAAGATACATAACAATAATGAATGAATCGTCGTCAAACGTCGAAGGCGCTCCGATCTCAGCCGTAAAGGTCCCGGATTTTTACTCCGATACGGAAAAGCTCTCGGAAATGAAGCCGGATATCGTGTTTTATTCGACCGACGTTATTTCATCCGCTTCGCTTATGGTGCTTAAAAATACCGGGCTGACGCTGATAAGGATACCTGAGAAGGGGACGATAGCCACGGCGGAAGCGAACATACGCTTTATTTCCTCAGTTATGTTCAAGGATCAGGCGGGGGAAAAGCTGATAGGCACGATGCGCTTCGAGTTTGAAAAGATGCGCGTCGCGGCGGAGATAGTAGGCGTAAGGAAAAAGGTCTATATCGAAGGACTTGTGTTCTCGTCGTACGGCGGCGACAGCATAGTGAGCGAGCTTTGCGGATTCGCCGGAGCTGACAACGTGTTCGGTGACAAAAAAACGCCGTATCTTACAAACGCCGCCGAGGTCACGGATAAGGACCCCGAGGTAATAATAGTTCTGACGTACGATACGGAGAATTTCAAGGCTGACGGCGTAAGAAAAAGAAACGGGCTTGAAAACGTGACCGCTGTCAGAAGAAAAATGATATACCCGATAAATATAACCGCCGCCACCCGGCCTACGCAGAATATAACGAAGGCTCTGCGCAGTATCGGAGAGGCGCTTAAGGTAACTAAATAAGGACGGTTTGAAAAATGATCAAGACAAATATCGCGCAGTTTGAAAATTACGGCAGAGTGCTTGAAATTACGGACGGAGTGGTCGAGCTCAAAGTAACGCTCGACGTCGGTCCCCGCGTCATTTACTGCGGTCTGCCCGGCAAAAAGAACGTGTTTTTCTGCGATATCGAAAGAAACACGAACTGCAAAAAGCCCGAAATGGACGAGTATTACGGCAAGGGCAGATACTGGTATCTGTACGGCGGCTACCGTCTGTGGATGTCGCCGGAATATCTGCCGGTAACGTATTATCCGGATAACGATCCCGTGGAATACGTTATCAAGGAGGATACCGTCATATTCGTGCCGCCGGTGCAGAAGGAGCACGCGCTTCAGACGTTATACAGCCTGACGCTTACGGGCGACGGAAAAGTGACCGTCAAAAACCGTATGATAAACTTCTCCAAGAGCAAAAAGAAGGGCGCGGCGTGGACGCTTTGCGTTATGGCTAAAAACACGCACACCTTCGCCGTGCAGACGGATGAGGACACGGGACTTCTGCCCAACCGCACACTCGTTTTGTGGCCGTATACGAAAATAGACGATCCGCGTCTGACGATAAAGGACAGACTTATCGCCGTAAAGCAGGACCCGGAATCGGACCGCGCGCTCAAGGTCGGCTTCAACAACGAGGCGGGCAAGGTGATAACGCTGACCGAAGACGGCACGGAATTCATACAGAGATACAAGACCGACCACAAAAAAGGCGTTTATCCCGACGGCGGCTGTTCGTGCGAGATATACTCCTGCCCGGACTTTAC
>CACZVC010000205.1 GCA_902784545.1 uncultured Ruminococcus sp.
GTTATTATCGCCGTGTGCGTATGCTCCTCGACCGATATAACGTATCTGTCGTTTATTCCGGAGTCGACGCAGCCTTCGTCCGATATCAGCGACATATAATAATCGTAATAGACCTTGCCGATAGAGCCGCCGTTATACCGTTCGGTATAGTAATCGCGGTATTCCCTTTCAGCCTCCTCGTCGGAGAAGTTGTATTTCGTCACGTTTTCCGTCATCACGCACGTTACGCTGCCGCCCCCGGCGGTATACGTTCCCGAGTACAGGTCGCTTAAAATATACGGACCGGATATACCGTCGTTTTTGAGAGTGTCGCAATGCATGGAGCACGTGCCGTCGCCGTTCAGGGTAAGTATAAAGCCGTTTTCCGTAATATAATACTCGTCGTCTGACAGCATCACGCCGGGCACGAGCAGATACACGGTGTCCTCTTCCGCGTCAAGCACGGTCTTTCCGCCCGCGGTCAGCTTGCCCACGCCCGTAATATCGGAAGCGACGCCCTTGTAAACGCCTTCCGCCGCGGCTTTGAGCACGTCGCGCGTTTTTTTATCCATACTGCCCCAGTTAAACGCCGCGTCGATACCGGACAGATACGCGCGCCTGTCGTCTTCCGTATCGAATTTAATTTGTAATTCTATCTCCTCCGCGGAAAGCGTTATTTCCGGAAGCTCGGCGTCGAATACGCCTTTTTCGTTCAGAGTTATATGTACGGCGAAGCCGGAGCTTCTGTCCGTATACTCCTTGACCGCGCCGTAGCTTCCGTTCCCGTTGAGCGTAAGCGTCGCCGTATATCCGTACTGCGTGAGCATCGGATCGTACATTTTATAGACCGCCGGCTGTTCCGCCGGCTCCGCCGTCGTTTCCGCGCGGTCGTGACCGGCGCGGTAACGGTATCGGCGGCGGTGCCGGTCTCCTTTGCCGTTGTGTCGGCAGGCATCGGATCGCACGCGAAAAGCGATAACGCGGTGAATATCAAAAGCAGTATTGCCGTTAATTTTTTCATATCTTCCTCCTGAAGGTATAATCATTTTATCATATCAAATAAATGTTATCTACTTATATTTTGTAAATTATTATTCTGTCCGTAAAGCCACGATAATGCGTCGCACAGACCTCCGGTCGCGTCTATCAGCCCGGACGAAACGGCTTCACCGCCGCAGATTATCGTACCCGTGTCGGACGCAAGCTCGTCCGTGTCGAACATCAGCTTTTCAAGCTGTTTTTCGCTTATTCCGCTGTGCTCGACTATAAAGCCGTTTATCCTCTTCTGCATGCGGCGGAAATACGTGAAGCTCTGCTCCACGCCGAGCACGAGGCCGTTGTATCTTACCGGGTGTACAGTCATAGTCGCGGACGGCACGATGAACGACCGTTTTGCCGCGACGGCGAGCGGTACGCCGATCGAATGGCCGCCGCCGAGCACGAGCGAAGCCGTGGGCTTCGACATAGACGCGATAAGCTCGGCGATGGCGAGCCCCGCCTCCACGTCGCCGCCGACGGTGTTGAGGATAAAAAGCACGCCCTTGACGTCACCGTCCTGCTCGCATTCGACGAGCCGCGGTATTATCTCCTCGTATTTCGTCGCCTTCTGCCCCGCGCCGAGAGAATAATGACCCTCGACCTGACCGGAGATCGTTATGCATTCGACCGGCTCCTTATGATTATTGTTTTCTTTTTCGTCCTTTTTTATGCAGTCGTCTTTTTCTTCCATTTTTCGCTCCTTACGGTTTTGAGGTATCTTTTTTGTCATACGTTTTGATGTTTCCCGTTTTTTTGTTTTTAATTCATACGTAAATTTATTCCGTTGCGACGCCGCCGTATAAAAAACGGAGTGAAAATATCGGCTTTTACTTTTTATTTACAAAGAATTTTTCTAATTTGCAAATTGATGGTGTATTATAATTTATATAATATCTGTTTTCGGAGATACGATGAAAAGGTTTGTTTGTTTTTTGCTGTGTCTTTTATTTATACTGTTTTCGTTTACGGGCTGTTTTTCGCTTATAAACTATCAGAGCGAAAGAAGCGGACCGGCTATGTGGATAGTCGAGGACAGGGACGGACACCGCTGTTATCTGTTCGGCACCGTACACACAGGAAAAAAGACCGACGCGTTCCCTTTGCCCGACGTCATAGAGGACGCATATTCTTACTGCGATTATCTCGCGGTCGAATGCGATTACACGGCCGAAGGCGATGATCTGCCTGAGGGCGACGGCTCGAGCATAACGGATCACATATCGGAATCCGTATATAACGCCGCCGTCGCGTCGATAAAACGGCACAACGGAGAGTACAACGGCGAATACGACAACAAAAGCGCCGCATTCTGGTACGGCCTTCTCGATTCGTTCGTCACAAAGGACTGCGGCTTTTCCGCCGAATACGGCACGGATATATATTTTATAAAAAAAGCGAAGGACGAAAACAAGACCGTTTTTGAGGTCGAGGGTTATGAATATCAGGCGGAGCTTGCCGGCAAGGTATCCGACAAGGTGTACGAGCATTTTATGATATCGGCGTTAAACAACAGAAGCAGCTCCGGAATGGAATACTATAATCAGCTATACAGGAGCGGCGATATGTCGACGCTCGAATACACGCTTACGACCGGCAGGAATTCAAAAACAGCGGACGCCGTTTTGGCGGAACAGCTCAAAGCGTACTACGACCTTATGTATACGGAGCGCAACGCTAAAATGGCGGAGGCGCTTTACGGTTATCTTACCGGGGGCAAGCGCGTGTTTTTCGCGGTCGGAGCGGCTCACACAGTCGGTCCCGACGGTATAGTCGAGCTTTTGAAGGATAAGGGGTGCAGGGTTTACAGAAAGTGAAGGAGCTTTGGAAAACGGTCAGCGAGAAAATAAAAAACAACACCGCAGAAAAATTTACGGTGAGGTTTTTTTCCGCGCTGTTTCTTGTTTGTACCGTTTTTCTTGCTATCGCCTACCCGGTTGAATTCGACAGTTATAAGTTTTTCGACAAGGTCGGCATACTGCCGTTCATCGCCGCGTTTATTCTCTCCTACGCCGTTTTATCCGTCGTATTCACGTTTTTTGATTCGATAAAGACAGAGCGGCTTTTACTGCTTTTGAGCTATACCGCGTACGCGCTTTTCTGCATCGCGGAGACGGATTCGATCTGGTTCGGCGTCGGCGCGTGCCTTTTGCTTCTTGTGATTTGCGTATACGTTTTTAAAGACGGCAAAGCTCCGGCGCTTCGGCGCGACGTTCCTCGTTGGGTCATGATCGCCGCCGTCGCCGCCGCGGGACTGTATTTCGCCGTTCATATAGGCGTACAGACCGTTTGCAGATATCTGACGCAGTCGACACCAAACTACGATTTCGGCATTTTCTCGCAGATGTTCTATTATATGAAAACGACGCTTCTGCCGCTTGCGACCTGCGAGCGCGATATGCTGCTGTCGCATTTTTCGATTCACCTTTCGCCGGCGTTTTATCTGTTTCTGCCGTTTTACGCGATATTCCCGTCGCCGGCGACGCTTATGGTTTGTCAGGCGGTCACTATCGCCACGGGCGTCATACCTGTCGCGTTCATCTGTAAAAAATTCGGTCTTACGAACAAAGCGGCGTCGGCTTTCGCTCTCATATACGCGCTTTATCCTGCGCTTGCGGGAGGATGCTTTTACGATCTGCACGAAAACAAGCTTTTGCCGCCTCTTTTGCTGTGGCTGTTTTATTTCATACTCAAAAACAAGTGGTACGGCATAGCCTCATTCTCCGTTCTCGTTATGCTCGTCAAGGAGGACGCCGCGGTATACGTCGCGTTCGCCGGAGTTTACGTTTTGTTCACGGCGGTCAAAAAGGACAAATTCAAGGGGCTTTTCATGCTTCTGCTCTCCGTCGCGTACTTTGTCGGAGCGGCTTATCTGCTAAACGCCTTCGGCGAGGGGACGATGGACTACCGTTTCGGCAATTTCATGAGCAGTCAGAACGACAGCCTTTTGACGGTGATATCAAATATCATAAAAGACCCGGCTTACGCGGTGCATCAGATATTTGACAACGCGGCGGATATTTCGGTCGAGACCAAAATAGAGTTTATGCTCCGTATGTTCATCCCTCTCGGTTTTCTGCCGCTTATGACGAAAAAGCCGTCGAGATACATACTTCTGCTTCCGCTCGTTCTGATAAATCTGATGTCGGATTACGTTTATCAGCACAGCATTTTCTTCCAGTACACATACGGTCCGATGGCGTTTCTGATATTCGCCGCGATAATGAATTATTCGGAGCTTAAAGACAGAACGATGCGCACAGTCTGCACGTTCGCCGTTATCGCCTCGACGTTTATCTGTATGCAGACCGTGTGGCAGAAAAACGATTATTTGAAAAGCTACCTTGCGGATAAAGCGGGATACGACGCAATTCTTTCCGCTGTTGATTCCGTCCCCGAGGAAGGCTCCGTCAGCGCATCGACCTTCTGCTGCGCCGCCGCCTCTCGCCGCAAAGAGCTGTATCAGCTTGAATACACGGAGCATAAATTTGACGTCGATTATATAATAATAGACCTGCGCACCCCAGACGGGCGCGAATCGCTCAAGGATTACGAGCACAATCCGCTCTTCACCGTATTCCGTAAGGTCGAGGGAAGGCTGATCATATTTCAGAGGACGGAGTGACCTTCCCGCGGTTTTCTCATAAAAAAAGCGAACGTCTGTCACAGTTCGCGGGCAGGGGAAACGTGTAAAACCGCGGCTTCGCGCATAGGCTATAGGGAATGGGTGCGGGGGAGGCGATGCTTTGAGCATGACGCGGGTGCGGGTCCGGCGCGAGCGGCCGACGGCGCTGGCGCTGGCGTTGGCGCTGTGCGTCACCATGCTGGTGGTGTATGTGCTGAC
>CACZVC010000206.1 GCA_902784545.1 uncultured Ruminococcus sp.
TTCGCCGACAAGGTAACGCACATATCCACCGGCGGCGGCGCGTCGCTCGAATTCCTCGAGGGACTTGTTCTTCCCGGAATAGCCTGCCTGCAGGATAAATAAGCTAAATTTGCCTGACGGCAAGCTAAATTCAGCTACGCAGAGCTAAATTTGTTTCACAAGCTAAATTCGGCTTTGCCGAGCTGAAATGGCAAATTTAATTTAGCTTTCGCGTAAGCGGAAATTTAGCTATACGCCGAAGGTGTATAATTTAGCTGACGCGCAGCGTCAATTTAGCTGAAAAAAGCAACCGAACATTATACACGGTTGCTTTTTGAGTATTATATATGATTTTATAAAACGAAAGGAATATACCAAAATGAATAAGAGAAAAAGAAGAACCGTTATAGCGGGCAACTGGAAAATGAATATGACGCCGGACGAGGCGACGGCTATGATAAAGGAACTGCGCCCGATGATAAAGGGCAGACGCGGATGCGACGTAGTGCTCTGCGTTCCCGCGATAGATATCCCCGCGGCGGTCGCGGCGGCTAAGGGCTCAAGGATAAAAATAGGCGCGGAAAACGTGCATTTTGAGGAAAAAGGCGCGTTTACCGGCGAAATTTCGGCAAAAATGCTTTTGTCCTGCGGCGTCGAATACGTTATAATCGGTCACAGCGAGAGAAGACAGTATTTCGGCGAGACGGACGCGACGGTGAACAAGAGAGTGCTTGCGGCGCTCAAAGCCGGTCTCAAAGTCATACTCTGCGTAGGCGAGGTTCTCGAGCAGAGAGATCTCGGCATAACGGACGAGATACTTGCGATGCAGACGAAGATAGCGCTTCAGGGCGTCACCGCGGAACAGCTTAAAAACGTTATAATCGCGTACGAGCCGGTTTGGGCTATCGGCACCGGCAGAGTTGCAACGCCCGAGCAGGCGGACGAGGGCAACGGCGTCGTGAGAAAGACAGTCGAATCGCTTTACGGCAAGGCGGCTGCGGAGGCTCTTACCGTGCAGTACGGCGGCTCGATGAACGAAAAGAACGCGCCGGAGCTTCTTGCGAAATACAACGTCGACGGCGGCCTTATAGGCGGCGCGTCGCTCGTCGCTTCCAAATTCGCGGCTATCGTTTCCGCCGCCGAATAATGAAAAAAAGAATCATCGCGGTACTGCTGCTGTTATCGGCGGCGGTATCGTTGTTTACGGTGAACGCCGCGGGCGACGAGGACGCTACGCACATTTCCGCCGTCCTTAACAAAAACGGGCAGTACGTGGAGATAACCGGTTCGTTTTCCTCCGCGGACGTCGACGCTCTGAGCGGCGCCGAGCTGTTTTTGTTCGCCGTCGCGCCCGGCTCGTACATAGGCGAGGAGCCGCCGGTCGAACGCGGCATAAAGGCGAGAAAAACGGTGTCGATACAGACGTCAGCCCCGGAGGATATGAGCCGCGGCTACGTTCTCGCGACGGAAAACAACGGCGGAGGCTACGCCGCCGTGTCGAACTACGCCTATATTTCAAATCCCGACGCCGCGGCGGAAAACACGTATGACTATCCCGCCGTAAGCGGCAAAAAGGGTCTTGACATAACGCTTTTCGCGGACGCTCAGCTTCTCGGCGCGTCGCACACCGTGATAAAGGTGCCGTTAAACGAATACATATCGGCGGAATCCGGTAATTCCGTCACGTACCGCTGTCTCGGCGCGGCGTATCATTTCGATAAAACGCGCGTCACCGTGCTCGACCACCTCGTAAAAACGTACAGCGAGGCGGGTATCAGAGTATATCTGCAGTTCGTGCTGACGAAAAAACAGCCGGGGCAGGAAGAGTATCTTTATTTCCCGAACGTTTCCGACGACGCTGAATACTACGCGATAAGCACCTCGCGCCGGTCTTTGGCCGCGCTTTACGCCTTTACCTCTTTTTTAGCCGAAAAATACACCGGCGCCGACAGGGTCGGCTTCTGCGGCAGTATAATCGTCGGCAGCGAGGTAAACTCAAACAGATACAAAAACAACGCGGGCAGTATGTCCTTGCCGGAGTACGTTTCGCATTACGCGAAGGCGCTCCGCACGGTGGACGCCGCGCTCCGCTCCGTTTACTCGAACGGCAGAGTATACGTTTCCGTGGCGAACAATTTCAACAAACCGTCGTCTGACGGCAGCGCCGACCCCACGCTCGATTTTTCCGTAATGGATTTTCTGTCGCAGTTTTCTGAGAATATCAGAAACGGCGGTAATATACCGTGGCGCGTTTCCGCCGACCCGTACAACGCCGACAGGAACAAAGCGGATTTCAGGGACGCGGAGGGCTCGGAATACGGCTATGACGCGCAGTATCTGACAATGGACAACATAAACATACTGACGTCGCTTTTATCTCAGCCCGCGTATCTGTATAACGGCGAGAGAAGACCGGTCATAATAGGAGAAATAAGCTATCCGTCAAAGGACAATTCCTCGGAAAATCAGAAAGCGCAGGCAGCGGCTTACTGCCTTGCGTATTACAAAGCCGAGGCGAACGGGCAGATAGAGGCGATAATTTACGCCGCGCAGGTCGACTCCGCGGACGACGGGCTGAATCCCGGACTTTACACGAGAGCCGCCGGAACAGAGAACGCCGCGTCGGAGCAGAAAAGCATTTACCGCGTTTTCAGATACATAGACACAGATTTTTCAAACGTGATAACCGAGCCGTATTTATCATACTACGGACTTATCTCGTGGGGCGAGGCGGTCTCCGGTTACAGCGCGTCGGCGAAGAGGAAAACGGTTATATCCGGCTCCGGCTTCACGGACGAGCCGGACCTCGGCGGCACGAAATTGAACCGTCTGACCGATTTCAACGGTGAGACGCTCGCCTTTTATCCGTCCGAGAACGCAAAAATGATAACGACCGAAAACGACGCGCAGGCGTCGACGCTTTTCGGCTCCAGATATTCGCTCACCGCGGAGCTTAACGCCGCGCCTCAGCCCGAATACAGAGGCGTTTCCGCCTCCGGCGAATTCGACGTTTCAAAGGCGGAATACGCCGTGCTCGATATGCGCGCCGATAACGGAAAGGAAGGCGTCGCCGACGTAATGCTCCGTCTGACAGGCAAAAACGCCGATGGCGGACAGGTAGTGTACGAGGGAGTCGCCGCCGCCGCGCACGGCGAATATCAGAGGCTTTATTTCAACCTTACGGAATTCAGGTCCGTCTGTGAGAAAGCCGACCGTTTAAGCGTTTGGGTAAAGCCGCACGGAAGTACGGAAAACGGAGAGTACAAGCTGCTCGTGAACGGCGTTTCGACAGCGGACCGCGATAAAAAAGCAACGACCGGCTCCGTTGTGAGAATGGTGATAATCGTCGTTATTTGCATCGTCGCTCTCGCCGCCGCGGCATACGGCATAATGTATCTGCGCGCGTATATAAACTACCGCAAAAAGAAGAAGAGAATAGAAGAAAAACGCAGAAAAGCGAAAAAATGATTATTTCAAAAGCGAAAAAAAGCGAAACCGGGCAGATAGTCGAGCTGCTCCGGTACATAAGCGGACTGCATAAGGAAGGCAGACCGGACGTTTTTGCGACCGGTCTGCCCAAATACGACCTTGAAGCCGTTCTCCGCCTGACGGACGATGAAAACACGTTTGTGATAACGGCGACGGAGGGCGATGAGGTCCTCGGGTACCTTATAGCGTATATAAGCGAGCCCTCGCACGATCCGCATATGAAGCCGAGAAAAACGTTTTATATAGACGATCTCTGCGTAAAGCCCGGATCTCACAGAAAAGGCGTCGGCACCGCCCTGTTCGGCGAAGCGAAGCGCATGGCGGCGGAGCGGGGATGCGATATAATCGATCTGAACGTCTGGACGTTCAACACCGGCGCGATCAGGTTTTATGAGAGCATGGGGATGAAAGCTTCGAGGATGAGGATGGAGCTTGACCTAATAAAGAATAAATAAAAAAGAATAAAGAATAAAGAATAAAAATCGGAATATTTGTAGGGGAGGGGTCTGCCCTCCCGTAAATTATCGCCGCACAATAAACGAAGCCGTTTGTAGGGGAGGGGTCCGCCC
>CACZVC010000207.1 GCA_902784545.1 uncultured Ruminococcus sp.
CTGTACCGGCATCGTAAGCACGTTTTTGAAGCCCGCGTTTTTAATGCTTTCAAGATTTGATTCAATCTGCTTATACGTCCAGTTGAACGCGTGCAGCGTCAGTCCGTCCCGCGCGTTCTCCGGAAGACTGTCAACGTAGTTATCCTGAAAATCGTCGAATTCCGGCAGTTTTTTGCCGCACGAGCATACCGCAGCCAAAAACGCCGCGCATAAAAGCACGCAAATCAGTTTTTTTATCATTTTCGGGATAACCTCCGTGTATATTCGTTAAAGCAAGGAGGCTTTGGATAGAAAGCCCCCTTGCTGTTTTAAAAGACTATTATTTTACAGCCGCGGTTGCGGTTCCGTTGCCCTCGGCATCAAATGTGAGCGTTACAACGTATGTGCCGTCTGCGTCAGCCTTAAAGTTATCTGCGCCGTTGCCCCAGCTGTAATCCCATGCGCCGTCGGCTCTTACTTTGAATTCTTCGCCCGCTTTAAGTTCAACTTCGCCTACCCACTTGTCACCGTCGGCAGTCATGGCGACGTCAGCGCCGTCATTGCCCCAGTTGCTGGCAGCAAAACTTCCTACGATACCGTAGGTGTGATCGGCAGCTACGAACGTCTTTACTTCTTCGTAAGCTTTACCGTCTTTAGCTTCTTTCAGAACAAGGCCTACGCCGTATCCGGGCTGTCCAGCCGCGGAAGCGTTCTTGTACTGAGCTATAACGAGAGTGTACAGACCTGCGCCGCCGATAACAACGGGGTTATCCGCCCAGCTGAATCCGTTTTCATCTTTCTCTTCCTGCCAGGTCGGATAGAATACCGTAGCGGGAGTCAGAGACTCAACGTAAGCGGTCTTCGGGTCGGAGATCCACTGCGCCTCGGAATATACCTTCTTATCGCCGTCGACCTCGGAGTTGCACTGCGCTACCTTGACAGCATATGAGCCGTTTGCTTTGTAGATCTTGCCGTCTTTAACGAATTTGCAATCCCAGCCGGCGTCGTTGGTACCGAATATAAGGTCGATCGTGTACAGGTATTTTACTTCCTTTGCGGAAAGCGCGGTGTACAGATCTGCGCTTATAGCCTTTACGTCGTCAAGCGCGATGGCTTTAAGAGCGGATTTCTCATACAGTTCCGAGGACTTGCCGCCCCAGTCGTTCTTCGTGCCGTCGGCAAGCAGATACTGACCGTGAGCCGCCCACAGCTCGTGTTCGCTGTCGGCAAGGGGTTTGGGCTGCGAGCATGCCGCGATGGATAATATCATAGCGACGGCAAGCAGCATAACGATGATTTTTTTCATGTGTTTTCTCCTTCTTTTTTTGATCTCCATATATATACTCCGGAGATGTTTTTTTTATTGTTCGGCGCAAGGCGGCGGGACCCGTCCCCTTTCACCGTAATAATAATTATACACGCAATTATGATGTTGTCAAGGCAAGAATTTAAAAAAATTAACAATAATGTTATTAAGCAGTATCGAAAATTCGTATAAATTTGCTATATAATAGAAAAAGAATAAGGTAAAACAAAATTATATGTAAACAAATTAAGATCGGAGGCTTTCAGAATGGATAAAAGCGAAAAACTGTATCTGTTCCATCAGGGTTCATATTTCAAGGCGTATGAATTTCTCGGCGTACACAGGGAAAAGGACGGAGACGGAAACGTGCGCACGGTATTCCGCACGTGGGCGCCGAACGCCGACGCCGTTTACGTCGCGGGCGACTTCAACGGCTGGCGCGCCGATATGCCGATGAATAAAATATCCGACCGCGGCGTGTGGGAGCTTTATACAGACGTTCGTTTCGATAACGCCGACAGGCAGAGATACAAGTACGTGCTGCGAAAAGGCGATAACGTCGTTTTCAAAGCCGACCCTTACGCCGTATCGGACGGCACGCACAAGGAGACGGCGTCTTATCTGTACGAGCTTCCCGACTTTGACTGGGAGGACGGAGAATGGCTCGACAGGCGGAAAAAGGCGATGTGCGCGTCTGACGGCAAGCCGCCCTATTCGCTTCCGGTGAATATATACGAGGTGCATCTCGGCTCCGTAAGACGCCGCGCCGACGGAACGTACTGCTCCTACCGCGAGCTTGCGGAATTTCTCGTGCCGTACGTAAAAAGGCTCGGATATACGCATATAGAGCTTCTGCCGGTGGCGGAGCATCCGCTCGACGACAGCTGGGGATACCAGGTATGCGGCTTCTACGCGCCCACCTCCCGCTTCGGCTCGCCTGAGGATTTCATGTATTTTGTAAACGAATTCCACAAGGCGGGTATCGGCGTTATTCTGGACTGGGTGCCGGCGCATTTTTCAAAGGACGCGCACGGTCTTTCGGACTTTGACGGCGGTATGTGCTACGAATATCAGGGAGAGGACAGAAAGGAGCACAAGGTCTGGGGCACGAGATTCTTTGACGTAGGCAGGGAGGAGGTGCAGTGCTTCCTCGTTTCAAACGCGCTGTACTGGCTGAACGAATATCATATAGACGGTCTGCGCGTCGACGCCGTGGCGGCTATGCTTTATCTCGATTTTGACAGAAGACCGGGCGAATGGGTCCCCGCGCCCGACGGCTCGAACAAGAATTACGAGGCGATAGCGTTTTTCAAAAAGCTGAACACGGAGATATTCCGTCAGCACGAAGACGTGTTTATGGCGGCGGAGGAATCGTCCGACTGGCCTATGCTCACAAAGCCCGTTTACGCGGGCGGTCTCGGCTTCAATTTCAAATGGAACATGGGCTTTATGAACGATATGTTCAGGTACGTAAGGACGGACCCGGTTTACAGAAAATACGAGCATAACTGCATAACTTTCTCGTTAATGTATGCTTTTTCGGAGAATTATATTCTTCCCGTATCGCACGACGAGGTGGTGCACGGAAAAGGCTCGCTCATAAACAAGATGTTCGGCGGCTACGATCAGAAATTTGACGGACTGCGCTGTTTTCTCGCGTATATGATGTGTCATCCCGGCAAAAAACTGCTGTTTATGGGCTCCGAATACGGTCAGTTCGCCGAATGGAACAACAACGCCTCGCTTGAATGGTTCATGACGGACTTTGAAAAGCACAGGGATATGCAGAACTACACGGCGGCGCTCAATCACTTTTATCTGTCCTCGCCCGAGCTGTGGGAAAGAGACCTCAGCTGGGACGGCTTCAGATGGATAAAAGCGGACGACAGAGATCACAATACCGCGGTATTTATGAGGATTTCCGGCGGCGGAGAATTTCTCGTCTGCGCGTTCAACTTCTCGGCGTCGTATCTGCCCGACTACCGTTTCGGCGTGCCGGACAACGGTAAGTATGAGGAGGTCTTCGCCTCATATCCGTCGAACCGCCCCGCCGCGCAGAGCGAAAGCATACCCTGCGACGGCTTCGACCAAAGTATCTCCGCCTCCCTCGCCCCCCTCTCCGCGGTCATATTCAGGCGTAAGGTCAACTGAATGATTCGCATATTGCAAAAAGCCGCCGCGCAAGCGTTTGCCGGATAAAGAAAACCGAAACCGGCTTTTTCAACCCCCGTTTAATACAAAACCGCCCCGCGTCAAAACGACGCGGGGCTGTGAATGATTATTGGAGCATGACAAGCGCAAAATTGCGGTGTGACTTGTCATATTGTGGTGCTCTCACACTGAATAGTTAATTATCGCATTATACACAGTGGCACTGAAACGCCCGTAAACGACATGGACGGTAAATAGAAATATATTAACCAGCCCAAGTAATGGAATAACCGCGGAGATGGTCTCCATAAATGGCAAGGCAAATAAATCCTCCTCTGATTTTCTTTAAAATTGTTCTTTTACGATAATTCAACGTTTGATGAAGCACTCCCAGTTCTTCAGCGATCTTGACTTACGATCATGGCGACGCTCGCACAGGAAGAGAACCGAAAGGTGTCCGAGCGCGTC
>CACZVC010000208.1 GCA_902784545.1 uncultured Ruminococcus sp.
CCGAAAGACGTCGCAAACCGCGCGGCGCTGTTTACCGAAGAGATCGGGCTGACCGTTCTCGACGTCAACAAACAGTCGAAAAAGCCGGTTTTGGTCGAGCTTTCGCTTTTCTTTGAAGACGATCGCGTTCTGATCATCGAGCGCGATTCCGGAAAGCTGTTCGATCTGACCGACCCGGACGCCGAGATCAAGGGACTGAGCGGATTCATATTAAGCGGTCTTATGGAAGCGCACGATGAAAAAGCGTATCTCGTGACAACCGGATATAACCGGAATATGATACGTTTCTCAAAGAAATAAAAAAAGGAGAAAAAAACAATGATAATAAAGGATTGCTATCCCGTTTTTTACACGGAAGATATCGAAGCGGCAATAAAGCGTTTCACCGAAGATATGGGGTACACGGTTAAACACAGACCGAAGATCGAAAACCTGGATTACGCAGTTCTGGAAAACGGGAAAAACAGACGCGTGGATATCGTGCATTCTTATTTTCCGGCGGACTCTTTCAAGGAAGGGTTTCTCGGTATGCGAGTCAACACGGACGATTTCGATGAGGGCGTTTCTTACTACGAAGCGAAGGGTTATCGTCTGTTCGGTACGGCGCACGAAACCGGTTCAAGCACGGTCGCTTTGCTTGCAAAAGACGACGGCGCTTATCTGATCCTGTTCCGTCATTATATATAAACGGGGATAACACAATTAACGTATATGTTCCGTGCGGTGTTTGACGGTGTTTGTTATCGTCTGCGCCGGCTTCCGGAAAGTGTTGAGAAAAAATGAAAACCGCCCTCCCTTTCACTCAAAAGTGGGGGCGGTTATTATAAACCGGAGCGGTACGGGAACGCTCGGCACGGTCATCGCGCCGTGATGCAAAAAGCTTGCCTCTGCCGATCATTCGGGAAAAATGCTTGAGTAAATGATAAAAAGTGCGTGCGGTTACCATATAACTGTTTACGTAAATAATTCAGCGGCGGGAGCGATCCCGCCGCTGTGCGTTATGTATTGCCTTTTGCAAGCGGTGCACCCGCCGCGATCAACGACATTCGGCTATACTTATTTATTAAAATTCCATTGACAATTGAATATAAATATGATATTATATTATTTAATATCAAACCGACCGCATTTTTATTTCGGAGGACAATATGAAAACAGGAACGAAAAAGCGTCTGATATTGTTTGCAGTTTCCGCCGTCCTGACGGCAGCGGTAATTATTGCCGTTGTGTTTACGGCAAAAATCTCAAATCAAACAACAATACGGAATGAATTCGTCGCAAAACTCGAAACAGAGAAAGGAAAGTATGATGAATCGACTATCGTTTTGAGCAATACGACGAAATACGAAGCTGAATCGCTCGCCGGAAAGCTCGGCGCTCGTCTTCGTATGTCGTCAAACGGGCGATTTGCCGTTTTGTATCTGAAAGAAGGGCAGAGCATATTGGATGTCTGCCGTGATGATAAATACAAAAAACATATATCCAGCTTCTCGCCTGACTATAACGCGAGAATCGCTGAGGAGGAGGAATCGGAAGATATATACATTCATGTCGCAAAACGGCCTGAATATGATGTTTATGATACGTATTATCCGCAGCAGGATTATCTGAATTATCTCAACCTCGGAGATACGTGGAAATATTCAAAAGGCTTCGGACGTACAGTGGCTGTTATTGATACCGGTATCGATACCGATCATCCGGAATTTGACGGAAGGATCAGCGACTGGTCGTATAACGCGACCTATGACAAGATCGTCCGCGATTACGATAACGACTGGTCGCTTATTGAGGATAACGCGGGTCACGGCACCGCTGTTGCCGGCGTTATAGCGGCGGCCATGGACGGGGAAGGAGTTACCGGTATAGCTCCGGAAGCCGGGATATTGGTAATAAAAGCGGAATGTGACGATACAGGCGCGTTCTATCGTACGTCAGATCTCGTCTTCGGTCTTTACTACGCTATTGAGCGCGACGTTGACGTGATCAATATGTCGTTTGCGATTGAAATGTTCAATCCGTTTGAGGATGCGCTGCAGCTTGCATGTGACAGCGATATAATATGCGTTGCGTCGGCTGGCAATTCAAAATCTGCCGTACATTGTTTTCCGGCGTCGGATCCGAACTGTATCGGTGTCGGTTCACTCGCAGACGACGGGTGGGAAAGCGCAGATTATTCAAACTACGGTGATAATGCCGAGGTATACGCTCCCGGCACGGTTTTGACGACTGCCGTCGGCGGAGGTTACGGATACTTCAGCGGAACCTCGTTTTCGTCTCCGATAGTAGCTGCCGCGGCTGTACACTATAAAGCGATTTCCGGACCTTATGAGATGAACGAGGTTTTTATAAGAAAACTGCACGCTGCATGTTATGATTTAGGCGACCCCGGACCGGATTTCTTCTACGGCTACGGCGCGGTCGATTTTCACGCGCTTTTACTTGAGCAGACCGGAAAAGTTACGTTCAATATGATGACGGACGAGCTCTATGATGAAGAAGGCGTTTTCATACACGGCCACGCAATAGCCGACATACCCGAACCTGAGAGACTTTACGCTGTATTCGACGGCTGGTATTACGATCCGCAGTTCACAGATGAACTGAATTGGTACGAAGACACGTATAGCGCTGACGTAACGCTGTATGCAAAATGGGCGAATGAAGACGACGTCATACCGTTTGAATACAGGATCCTTGAAGACGGCACCGTCGAAATTCTGAAATATCGCGGAAAACGGAGATACATAACCATACCGGATTATATTGAAGGCAGACAGGTTTCAAGTATCGGTTTCGGTGCGTTTCAGGGAGAAAGCCGTCTGCGCAGGATCATTTTACCGCATTATCTTACGAATATATCCGATTTGGCTTTTTCCGGTTGTGTGAACATTCTCAGTTTCGATCTGCCGGACGGTGTTGTGAATATCGGTGTAAAGGCGTTTTCCGACAACGTAAGACTAAATTCCATTTCGCTTGGTACGTCGTTATGCACAGTAGGGAACAACGCGTTTGAAAATTGCGGCCAATTAACCTCGATATATTTTCCCGAAACGCTCCGTTCGATAAACGGGACCGCATTTATCGGGACGGTATCGATGACGGCGATACTTGTTGATGAAAAATGTCCGGATTTTATCTCTGTTGACGGAGTTTTATACAATCATTCAAAGAGTAAGATCGTAGCGTATCCCGCTGCGCGTTCTTCGAATTACGCTCTTCCCGACGAAACAAGTACCGTCGGTGTTTCGGCGTTTTACGGTACTTCCGCATACAGCGTTGATCTGAATTCCGTTGTATATATTGAAGACTCCGCATTTGCTTACGGCAGAATCGGCAGAGTGATTATACCGGATACCTGCACAACGGTAGGCAGTTATGCGTTCTACCAATGCGGAGTTTTGACTTCGGCGAAAATAGGTAATTCCGTTACTGAGATCGGAAATAGTGTGTTTTCCAGATGCACGTCATTGACGGAAATATTTATAGGAAAGAATATAACCCGTATAGGTAAAGAAGCGTTCTACCGAGATAAATCGCTTGCGAACGTTACGTTTGAGCAAGGCTCGCGCCTTTATACCATAGAGGAATCTGCGTTTAATAAATCTGGGCTGACGTCTGTCGTGTTTCCGAAAAGCCTCGCGTTTATCGGTGCGAATGCTTTTATGAGTTGCAATCTTTTGAACGAAGCCGTGTTTGAAGAAGGAAGCGATCTTCAGCAGATCGGAGCATATGCATTCGCCGGCACGTATTCACTGCGTACAATCGAATTTCCATCAAAACTGCGGATCATCGGCAAATATGCGTTTAAGGAAAGCAAACTCACCGGAGAGATCGTTATACCCGCATCCGTTACTTTTTACGGAGAAGGCTTG
>CACZVC010000209.1 GCA_902784545.1 uncultured Ruminococcus sp.
CGGCAGCTTAAAGGAATTCTCCTCCGACAGCTCGCCCGATAGGGCGAATTTAGCTCGGCGTAAGCCGAATTTAGCTTGCCCGACAGGGCAAATTTAGCTCGGCGTCAGCCGAATTTAGCTTGTCTATCCGTTCTCCTGTCCCGACGGCACCTCTATCACGGTGCTTCTCGAAAGAGGCTCGCCCAGTACCGGCGCGCCGTCCTCGCCGAATTCTATTCTCTGTATATACGCGTACCTGCCCTCGACTCCGGCGTCCGGCGTCGCCATGCCGTGATACGCTATCCATGTTTCAGACCCGTCCGGCGAGGTGAAGAAAGAGCAGTGTCCCACGCCGTAAACGCCGTTCGCTTTCTCAAAAACAGGTTTCTTGCTCTTTTCCCAGTTGTCGGGGTTCAAAAAGTTCTTTTTCGACGTGTCGGGGCCTTTATAACGCAGACAGCCCAGGCAGTACCATTCCGACCAGCAGCCGCTTGCGGAATATAAAAGGAATATCTGTCCGTCGTGCTTTATGAATACGGGTCCCTCGTTCACTCTGCCGTCGTTTGAAGAATCCGTTCCGCGTTTTTCCCAATTGTATTCAGGATGCGTTACCATAACGCGCTTGCTTCCGACCTTCCACGGCTCCCTCATTTCGGCGAGCATAATGACCTGACCGAGCTCGGTAAAATCGCAGTAGGCGGTGTAAAGGACGCCGCTTTCCTCGTCGTAATAAACGGTCTGGTCTATGCAGATCCTGTTTGATACCGTCGTACCCTTGTAAGTATAATCGCCGAAGGGATCGTTCCCCTCCGATTCAAGGCAGTGCATACGCATCGAGCCGAAATCGAAGCCGTCCGTGCACGCGCAGAAATATATATACCACCTGTCCGTCGTCGGAAGGTAATGTATCTCCGGCGCCCACTCGTTCCAGCCGAGCTTTTTGCCGCCGCCGATATCCGCGCCGGTCGAGATAACGACCTTGCTTTCGCCCTTTGTAAACAAGTCTTCTACCGTTTTGTTCTTATAAAGTCTGACGCTCGGCACCTCCGTCGCAAGCCCGTAATAATATCCGTCGTGATACGTTATGAAAGGATCGGGCATCGATTTGTCGGAGACGGGGTTGTAAAACTTCGCCCTCTTTTTTATCTCCGCTTCCGTCTCCTCGGCGGTCGTTTGGGCTTCCGTTACGGTTTCCGTTTCCGTCATTGTCGTTTCCTCCTTATTTTCCGTGTCTTTTCCGGTCGTGTCCGCCGCGGTCTGTCCGCACGCGGAGAATATAAGCGCGGCCGACAGCACGCATATCAAAGCTGTTTTTTTCATCGTCTTTCTCCTGTGACGTTATTTTATTATGATTTCAGATATCCCGGCTTTTTTATTGCCGAATCCGATGCTCAGGCTTTCCGCTCCTGTAAGGTCTATGACGTTGTAATAAGTAAGCTCTATATCGCTTTCCTTATCCGCCGTTTTTATTCTGACTGTCACGCCGGAAGGGTCCGTCAATAGTATTTCCGCGCTGTTTTTTTCCGCCGCGTCAAGCGTGAGAGTCTTTCCGTTCACGGCTTTTTTGTCGGGTGAAAACACCGTAAAAACGTTACCGTCGAAAAGCGGCGTGAAATTGACGTAAGCGTCGCCGTCAAACGACGCGCCGTCGGGCAGGACCGCCGGGCGAATCAGCTCGAATTCGGTTATTATGACCCAGTTCACCTGCTGTCCCGTCGAGCGGGCGCGCACGTAACGGGCGATGAATTCGCCGCTGTATTCCGTTTTTCTGCCGTTTATATCGCAGAGCTTCGCGTAATCTTTTCCGTTTACCGAATACTCTATGACGCCCTTTTGTATGTAGTCGTCGTTATGTCCCTTATCGCTCATCAGAAGCCTTACGCCGCCCAGCTTCGTTTCCTCCGCCAGCTCGATCTGAAAATAATCGTTTGCGTTCGCCGCGCCCGCGGACCAGAAAAACGTGCTTTCGGCGCCGTCTACGGCGTATTCGGGTACGTATTTGTCATATGTGTTCCACGACGTTTTTATTTTATCGAATTTTACCGCGGCGCTGCCGGTGAAAGCGCCGTTTATCTCCCTGTCTTTTGACGTGAGGAACGGTATAAGCGCGTCGCCGCTTACGACGACTGTCGAATCGAGAGCCGACGTATACGGCTTTATGAACGCAAAGGCGTCCGCCTTGTCGCCGCTCTTTTCGTATCTGACGTACGCGGCGGCGGCTTCAAGCTCGTTTACCGCTTTTTCAAGCCACGGCTTTATTTCCTTTATAAGCCGGGCGTTCCCTTTTTCCGAGAGGGCTTTGAGTTCGGCGAGCGTTTTGCTCAGCTTTTCAAGCAGTTTATCGCCGTTTTCCTTCGATTTTTCGTATTCATTTATAAGCGGCGAGATCAAAGACGACGATTTTTCGCCGTTTATGTACGACGCCCGCGTCAGATCGGCAAACTCGTAAAGGCCTTCCGCGCAATCCGGCTCTATATGCCTTGACGCGGACAGAAAGGAGTCCTCCGGATCGTACCGCTCCGTGTTCCAAAGATAATCGGCAACGGTGAACAGCGGTACGAAAGAGGCGTAGCCCTGATTCATCGGATTCGATACGAGGCCCGATATCGCGCCGCTCAGATTTTTGCCGAGATTGACGCAGGGACCCATGAAAAGGCGGTTTTTGTCCATATCGTTTACCGGGTAGTTCCACCAGATATAGGCGTTTTTGCTTATTCTGTCGTTTATCTTTTTCAGATCGTTTGCCGACATTGACGGAGGTACTACGCCGTCGCCTGTCCACATGACGAAAATATCCGGGTCGAGGAGCTTCGTTATCTCGTCCGTGTAGCCCGTCGTCATCGCGCCGCAGAATTCGGGCGTTATGATTATCAGATCGGCGCAGTTTTCGTGCGTTTTTACGAATTTGTTCTGAAAATCGTTTACGAGCCGCGCGTGTCCCTTCGCGTCGTGCGTTTCTATATCGTCGAGCAGTATGGCGAAATCGCGCACGCCGAGGCCGTACATAGACTCGCATTTTTTGACGAGCTTTTCAAAATCGCGGTCAAATCCCGAGCCGAGGTCGAAATCGAGCCCGGGCGAGAGCGCGTAGATGAAACGGACGTTGTTTTTCGCCGCGCCGTCTATAAGCTCTTTCATCCGCTCAAGCTCTTTGCCCGTGTAAAGATCTCGCCATCTCGCGCGGTGCTTCGCGTCGTCCTTCGGCGCGTACATATAGGAATTGAGCTTGTATTCGCCCATAAAGTCGAAAAGGTTGAGGCGGTACTCGTGCGTCCACGCCGTGCCGTAAAAGCCTTCTATAACGCCCCTGAAGGCGACGGAGGGCTTGTCCTCTATCTCGCAGGCGGCGATAAAGTCGCCGCGCCTCAGCTGCGCAAGCGTCGACACGGCGTTGAAAACGCCGCTTTTTGAGCCGGAATATATAGTTATCCCGTCCGGTCTGACGCTCAGTCTGTATTCCTCGTCAGCCGAACCGTCGTCCTTTATTTCCACAGCAAGTCCGTCCGCGCCCGTGTCAAAGCCGAATCTGTCGAATATACCGTCATATCCGTCGGCCGAGGGCGTAAGGCTTTTGAAATACGCGTATCCGTCCGACGCCGAGAATCTTAAAGGCACGGGGCGCACGTCGACGGAAAACGGCTCGTCGGGCGTTATCACACCGCCGGTCGTATCGGGGTCCGTCACAGCTTCCGTCACGGTCTCCGCCGCCGTCGTTTCGGCAACGGTCACGGTCTCCGCGCCGCCGTTACCGCACGCACACAGCATAACGGCAGAAAGCAGGACCGCGGTAAGCGCTCT
>CACZVC010000210.1 GCA_902784545.1 uncultured Ruminococcus sp.
CCCGACACGGTGATACTTTTAAAGGAAAAAGCGGAAAACGGAAAAATATCGACGTTTCTGACCGCGGCTCTGCTGATAATACCCGCGGCGTCCGCGGCGGTGTTCATCGCCGTCGTCGTGATACAGGGGAACAAATATAAAAGAAAAAGGAGCAAAAAATGAAATCGTACAGAAAGATACTGACCTTTAACGTGCCTAAGCGCCGCGCGTTCATAAACATAACTCCGCAAGTCGAGCAGGCGCTGCACGAAAGCGGAATAAAAGAGGGACTTATCCTCGTAAACGCGATGAATATAACGGCGAGCGTGTTTATAAACGACGACGAAAGCGGACTTCATCAGGATTTTGAAGCGTTTTTGGAAAAAATAGCGCCGGAAAAACCGTATTCGCAATACCTTCACAACGGATATGAGGACAACGCCGACGCGCATATAAAGCGTCAGATAATGGGCAGAGAAGTAGTTTGCGCCGTAACTGACGGAGAACTTGATTTCGGTACGTGGGAGCAGATCTTCTACGGCGAATTCGACGGTATGAGAAACAAGCGCGTTATGATAAAAATAATAGGAGAGTAAAGGAGATTAAAAATGACGGGAATAATTGCCGCAATGAACGTGGAGCTTGAACTGATAAAATCAAAGCTCGGAAACGTAACTGAGGAAAACGCCGGCGGTATCGTATTCTATACGGGAGAATATGAAAACAAAAGCGTCGTATGCGCGGTGTCGGGTATGGGCAAGGTATCCGCCGCAATGTGCGCGGCTATAATGATTATAAAATACGCGCCGTCAGTCGTTATAAACACAGGTGTGGCGGGCGCGCTTACAAAAGACCTGAAACAGCTTGACTGCACCGTAGCGGAAAAATGCGTACAGCATGATATGGACACATCTCCGCTCGGCGATCCCGTCGGATTCGTATCCGGCATAAACAGGATCTTTTTTGAAGCCGACAAGACCGTGTCGGACAACCTTATAAAATGCTACGGCAAAACAAAAACGAAATACTGTACGATCGCCTCAGGCGACGTTTTCGTCGACGACCCGGATACGAAAAAGCGCATAACCGATCTTTTCGGCGCCTCCGTCTGCGATATGGAGAGCGCCGCTATCGCGCAAGTATGCTTTACCGCGAACACTCCTTTTGCGATAAGCCGCGCGATTTCGGACGGAGCGGACGAAAGCTCCGCGCTCGATTTTCCCGCGCTGCGCAAAAAAGCCGCCGATATATCGAGCAGAGCGGTTTTGAAATACATAAAGGATTACGGTGACTGATATGCCTTTATACAAACGCGCATCATACGCAAACGAATTTGCGGAGCTGAAAAACGAACATATTACCGTAAAAGTATTTAAGCGCATAAGCGGCTGGGGCTTTGCCGAAATATATACAAGCAAAGGAAAGCTTATGGGCGTGCTCGACAATTTCGGCGAGCTCAAGCTGCGCGATCAGGATATACCCATGCGTATCGAAGCGGACGGTATAGCCAAGGATGGCGATACGCTTTCGTTTGAAGTACGCTCCGCAAACGCCGCCGAAAGATTGAAAAACACATCGTTTGAAAGCTGGATCGGCTATCCTTTCAAGGACAGCGTTCTTCACGGAAAATACAGTCTGACACTTGAAAACGACCGTTTAAGGATCAAAACGGAGCTTTATTCCGATTATAACGTATACGCCGAATATCTGCGCCTTTTATGGCTTTACTGCGGTGAAGCGGGATACGGTACGAAAAAGACGGACGCGCTGCTTCCCGGTGTCGATTGGGCGGTAGGCGACGAATGGTCGTCCGGCACGGACTTTTTCAAAGAGCCGTGGGCGGACAGAAGGATACCGCATCCTAACAAGGTAGGCTCGCCCGTTATGGCTTTATCGTATGAAAACGATTATATTTCCGTCGAATACAGTCTTGACGAGCCGGTAACCCGCTGGTTCAATTACAATGAATATTACGCTCAGCCGGTTTTCGCCGCGCCGAACTTTATCGAAAGACAGAACAACAGTCTGCTCGGCGTTATGATACCCGACGTAAAAACGGAGGACGATGAAAACAAGCCGTTCGCCAAGCCTTTTGAGATACACAAGGGGCAGAGGATCACGTTTTCGGCAGATATAACGCTCGGCAAAGGTACAAGCGTCGACGCGCTCACCGGTTACGTAAAGCGCAGAGGTCTGCCCGATCCGAAGCCGGTTTATACGCCAGACGAGGCTCTTACAAAGATAGCAAACGCATATAATACGAATCTGTATCATGAGGGCGAGGGATTCGGATACGTTCAGGGACACATCAACAGTATATCGAAAAATCCCCCCGCGTTCTTATACAGATACGTAAAAGAGCACGAAGGCGAGCCGCTCGCCGAAGCTTTAAAAGAGAAGCTCGGCAAAATCCCCGAAAAGCCTCACGGCAAGCCCGATGTCGAAGCTCTGAAAAAGCGCGGTGATACCGTTATGAGCTGGCAGAGAGAGGACGGCGCCTTCTGCTTCGACCCCGACGGCCGCCATTACGCAAAGGACGATTTTGTAGTTGCGCGCTCGTTTATCGACCCGATGGCGCAAAGCGGCGACACGGCGTTATATCTCTGTACCGTTCCGGCGCTCGAGCTTGTGAAGATATACGAGGCGACGAACGACAAAAAGTATTTCGACGCGGCGTTAAAAGCGTTCGATTTCTGTATGGATATGATAAGACCCGAGGGCGGCGACTACTGGGAAACGCCGCTTCACGCGCCTAATCTGCTCGCCGCGGGACAAGCCACAAACGCGTTTTACTACGTCTACAAAAACCACGGGATAGAAAGATACAGGGAAAAAGCAGTATTCTTTTTGCGCTCGCTTCTTGCGTTCACGCATTTAAGACAGCCGAAAAACGTGCCGTCATTATACAACACGAAGCCCTGTCTTTGCTCGTCCGACTGGTATTTTGCAAACTGGGTGCGCGATTTCGTACAATGGGAGGTACTGCGCTGTATTTCAGAGGCGCGCTCCCTCGGCTTCTGCTGGTCCGAGATCGATCCGGAGATAGACTGGCTCAAATATATCGAAGGCGTCACGACCGCCGCGTACAACTGGATGGGCGACAGTAAAAAGTACAACTGGCGTCCGCACAACATTCCGTCGAGTCTTGATAGATACGAAAACGGAGAATACGATACCTGTTATTCGGACACTTTCAACTCCGTCACCGGAAACACCGGAGGTATGTTCATACACCCTTCGGCGATAGCCGACTGCATATACTGCTTCAAGGATAAGAAATAAAAAAAAGGGAAGCGCAAATAAAAGCGCTTCCCGAACCTTTATATCAGCCGATCGTTAACGTTGCGATACCGTAACCGCCCTCGGCACCGAAAATCTCGGGCGCTACCGACGTAGCGCAGGTCGTTGCAAAGTACATGAACGTATACGTTCCGTCGTCGTTCTGCTTTATCTCGCCCGTACCGTTTTCGGTCGCCAGACCGAGAAAGTAAACGTTTTTGACGGGCGCGTTTCTCGGATCGTCCTGATCCACACCCGCAAGCTGCAGCTTTCCGCTGCCGTCGAATCTGAGCCCGTCGCGGCTGAACTGAAGAGTCGGTACGGTATATCCCTTGCCTGAATCCGTAAACGTGATACGCATAAACAGCTTGCCGCCGTCCTTATCCGTCAGATAAGCTATCTGATTGCCTATCTGAGAGAATCCGCTCGTACTTTCCGCGTCGCTGTAATCAAACCTTTCAGGATCTGGCCGGTTCATCTGTTTTTCTCTCCCAGTTTACGCCGTCCGATGAGCTTGCGTATCCTATTTTATCACCGTAGTTGCCTTTTGGCGTTACGTACGAGCATTGCCAGTACATATGATATTTTCCGTCGGCGAAAATCACCTCCGGCTCGAGCGTGTTGTCGCGCCACCAGGCGTCTTCCTCGCCGATCTCCCAGCCGAGGAAGAACATCGGAGCCTCGATGTTTCTTTGCCAGTTTTTGCCGTCCTTCGATATAGAAAGCATAACGTGGTCGCCGTCGCCGCCTGTATTGGCGTCCGCCCAGCGGCATCCCGAATACAGTCTGTATTCGCCGTTTACTTTCATTCCGAACAGGGAATAATCGTACGCCGGCTCGCCCGCGCCGCAGTAGACAGCGTTCAGCTTTTTGCCCTTGACGCTTCCGTAACCGGCAAGATCCGCGGCGCCGTTGCCGGTAAAATCGCCCACCGTCACGTTTTCGGGATAACTTCTTTTATCGAATTCAAATACAGAGTAAAGATTCTTATTATCCTTATCTGTTCCGAACGTACCGTCGCCCAATCCGAAAACCGACGTTATTTTATACGATTCTTCCGTCTTTTCGATAAACGCGAGATCCGCGCGTTTATCGCAGTTGAAATCGGCGCACAGCGCGTATTCATAGCTTTGCGGCAGTTGGTTTACGGGGTTTTCACACGACTTTTTAAATCCTTCGCCGTCCGATACATATACCGCCGCTTTGCCGTCTTTTAAGATCACTATATCGCAAAGTCCGTCGCCGTCGACGTCGCCGCAAAGACGGCTGCCTTCGGTATCATCCGGGAGAATGAACGAGTTAAGCGCAAAACCGCTCTCGCCGCCTTCATATATGACGGTATTTCCGTTTTTATAAAACAACAGGTCGTTATATCCGTCGCCGTTGAAATCGCCCGCTCCGCACAGCTTTGCGTCCTTTCCGATCTCAGCCGTAAACAGCTGACCGACAGTATATTTGTTATTTGTATCGAAAGTATACGTCGTTTCTTTTTTGAACGTCGAATTCGTTTTATAAACGGATATAACTCCGTCATCGTAAACTATAAGATCGTCAAAGCCGTCGCCGTCCATATCCGCGGCGGCAAGCTGACCTTTGAAATC
>CACZVC010000211.1 GCA_902784545.1 uncultured Ruminococcus sp.
TGGGGCTTTGCCGGCGAGGATCAGAACGGCAAAAGGGTAAACGCCGAATTCAGCGGACTTACCGGCGCCGCGCTTGTGGAGGACGGCAAGTGGATGATAACGCTCAACGGCAGTCTGCCCGAGAACACCGAGCCGCAGGAATTCAAGGTTTACGGCGACGGCGTTGAATACGTGTTCAAGGACGTTCTTGTCGGCGACGTTTACTGGATGGTCGGTCAGTCGAACGCCTCTTACCCGGTAAGCGTTATAAAAGCCGAGCCGAGGGCGAGCCAGGCGGGCAAAAGGGTCGGCATTTCAAACGACGATCTCATACGCCTCAATCTCAACACAGCGGACGAGCCGTCCGGTCTGACCGTCGGCACCGCCGAGGTCAACGAGGACGTACCGACGAAACGCGGCTGGCAGAAGCCGGTACAGCTCGCAAACCTTTTCAGCGCGCTCGGTTACTTTACCGCAAAGCAGTTATACGACGCGCTTGAGGGCAAAATACCGATAGGCATGATAGAATTCGCGTACGGCGGCGCTGCGCTCAACGCCTTCTGCCCCAACGAGATCTGCGACAAGTATAAAATAGACAAGCTGAATACCAAAAAAGGCATATACGAGGCGCCGAGCGTAAACAACCATCCCACGCGCTTTATATATAATCATTATATGTATGCGTTCCAGAAATATCCGATCTGCGGTATCATCTGGTATCAGGGCGAATCCGACTGCGCGCAGACGCTCGCCTCGAAATATCCGGAGAGATTCGCCGGACTGATAGAGGAGTACAGGAACAGACACGACCTTATAAATCACGATTATCCGGTTTATATCGTAGAGTTCCCGGCGATATTCATGAATTTCGATTACGCCGCGATACGTCAGTATATGGGAACGCTTCCGAATTACGTAACAAACGCCCACCTCTGCCAGTCGTCCGACCTCTGGAAGGATAAAACGTATGAAAACAACCTGCACCCGTACGTAAAATGGGAGCAGGCGACGAGGATGACGTCCATAATACTTGCGGACAGATACGGCGTCGGCGACATTACGTATAAAGAAGGTCCGTCGATAGTATCGGTCGAATACGCGGAAGACAAGACGAAAATAACGCTTAAATTCAGAAACGTGGGCGACGGTCTTAAAGCCGAGGGCGGCGAGATAAAAGGTCTTAAAGTCAAATATTCGGCAAAATGGGAGGATCCCGTTACCGCCGAAATAACCGGCAAGGACACGATAGTCATAACCGGCGCGAAGACGGTGAAGCAGATAGGCTACAATACCGCGATGCAGGACACCTTCCCCGAGACGATCACGCTCTGCAACAGCGAAGGCGTTCCGTGCAACTCGTTCATAATAAAATAGACCGATCCGGCATAAAAGCGACCGCGGCGCCGCAAAGCGGCTGCCCGATACAAGCTGTCCCGGAAAAGCAAAAAAGGCTTCCTGCACAATGGCGGGAAGCCTTTTGTCGTATCGTTTATTTTACGTTCGTGAAAACGTAGCCGAAGCGTCCTATCGGCGCGGCGTCGCCGTCGGTGTAGAAGCGGTCGGCGGTCGTGAGCTTCGTTTTGCTGTCCGCCCACTTGAAGGCTATCCTTATGTCGTTATAGACATAGATGCCGAGCGATGCGAGGGGAACGCCTATCATTATTTTATTTCCCTCGACCTTGTAGCTTATCTCCTCGCTGCGAAGTACCTCGTAAGCGCCGTTTGCGGCTTTGAGCTTTGCGATATGCGTTACGCCGTTTTCGCCGGGTTCGTAATTGACGATATAGTCAAATCCGACAAAGCCCGTGCCGCCGTCGCAGTCGGCGTTCACGAACAGCTGCATCCACGACGAGGAGCTGTCGGGCGAGGTGACTGCGTCCGCGGTCTCGGCGTAGAAATAAATATTCTTCGTGTCGTATACGACCTTTGCGGCGACTATATCGTTCCTTCCGCTGTTGTCCGTAAGTCTTACGCCGCCGAACGCCGCGGAATCTCTGTTGACCGTGTCGCCCTTCATATCGGTGTACGTTACGAAAATACCGTCCCACTGGCTGAAATCGCCGTTTATATCAATCTTCTTTCTCGTATCCTGCACGAGCGTGGGCGCGGAGCCCTTGTATTTACGTATGTTGTCGACGAGCTGTATGTAATAGTTGTCGAAATATCCGCCTCTCATCGGCTCTATATCTCGCGAGTATTCCATCGACGCCGTGTCGACGAAAACGGCCTGACCACTTCTGCCGGTAGCCGCCGGGTCCTGCCTCTGAGCGACCCATTCGTTCCAGCCGGTAACGAGGATATAAGGCACGCCCGAAGCTATCGCGCGGTCGAACTGATCCTGGAAATTATAGCCGTAAAGCGTCGATTCGGCGGTAAAGCCCGTGGCGCTGCCGACGGCGCTTCTGCCCCTGTTCGTTCTGTCGCCGTATATCGCGGAATCGGAGAAGCAAACCGTGCCGCTGTGCTGTGCGACGGATACGCTTATCGCCTCCGCCTTGTAGCTCTTGTTATAGAAAACTCTCTGCGGATAGTTGAAATCCATCCACGGCCAGCCGTTCTGCTTCTGTCTTTCGTTCGGCCACTGCGGCTCGCGGTAGGTGAAGAAACCGCTCTGCGCCGCCGTCAGCTTTTCCTTACATTCCGACTCGTAAGCGATTATAAGCGGCTTGCCGTCGACGTAAAGCCACGTATCGGGGTACGTGTTTTTCGCGTAGATCTGATTGTATATCGTCTTTACCGTGTTGGAACAGCTTGAATGAGTATAGAAAACTATTTTGGGCGCCGTATATCCGGCTTCGTTGAATTCGTGCATTATCTGCATAAGCGGCACGGCGTTGTTGACGTAGGGGAAGCCGTTCGTTGCGTCAATGTACAGGAAATCGACGTTCGCCTCCGTAAGCTCCTCGATATGCTTTCTCATCACCCACTTGTCGCGTGAGAAATAGTAGCCGTAAAGCGGCTCGCCCCAGAAATGCATCGCGCCGACCTGACCCCAGCCGGAATATGAAGCGCTTCTCGCCGCCTGCCCGCCTTCGGCGAGTATTTTCGTTATGTCGTATATGCCGAAATCGCCGTGTTCGCCGAGCCACAGGAAGTAGAACACGCCGACGTTTTTGCTGCCGTCAAAGCTGTAATTTCCGTTTTCGACAAGCTCTCTGCCGAGATCGTCCATGGCGTAAAGCGCGCCGTTTTTCATATTTACCGTGTTCGGGTACGAAACGCCGTCCACGATTATTTTATCGCCCGATACGGTGTAGGCGGGCGTACCGGCGTAATCGTCCTCCGCTTGCGGCGCTCCGCCGCGCCCGATACGGCGCGGAACAGCATCACGACGTCCCTGTTGTTTATACTGCCGTCCTTGTTCACGTCGCCCTTTGCGCCGGCGGAAACGTCACGCGATACCCTGAGCGTAAATGAACGTATCTCCGCGCGCTTGCCGGAATCCGACACGGCGATGACGGAAACGTCGTGATCGCCCGCGGGAAGAGAAGCGATGCCGGTAAGCTCCGCCATGTCGCCGGACTTACCGAAGCCCGCGTGCGCGCCGTTGTTGTATACGGCGATGCCCGCCGCGGCGACGTCCGCCCTGTCGTTGTACGCACCGTAGCATTCGTATTCGGCGCCGTCCGCGGTGTATACTATTTTATTGAGTCCGTCGCTTCTGCCGAACGTCGCCCAGCCGGAAATGTACACGCGGTCGTTTTTCCTGACGGTCAGGCGCTTCGCCTTCGACAGATCGGCCTCCATGCCGTGCCGCGTTTCGTTTATATAAAGATAGTCGACCCACGTAATTATGCTGTCGCCCTTGACGGTAAGCTCGAAAGAGCCGACCGTCGCGGAATCGCCGCCGTTTGAATAAGCCTTTATGACGAGCCGGTAGCTTCCGGGCTCGAGCTTGTCAATGCCGGTAAGCTCCATCATTTTCTCGTCGTGGCCGAAGCCCGCGTGCGCGCCGTTGTTGTATATCTGTATGCCCGCCTGCGCGACGTCCGATCTGTCGCGGTAGTTGTCCTCACAGGCGTATTCCTTGCCGTCGATCGAATACTTGATCTCCTTCAGTCCGTCGGTCCTCGAAAACGCTGCCCATCCGAGTATGTATATCCTGTCGCCCGGATCAATCGTCAGAGTCTCGTTGCCTTTGAGATTATCAGACATCGGATAAACGCTTTCGTTCACGAAAAGCGCGTCGAGAGTCATGCGCGCCGCCGCCGCAAAAGGCGCAAGCACGGAGCAGAAGGTGAATACCGCCGCGAAAAACAGTACGGCGGATATTATTCTTTTCATCGGTTTTCTCCTTACACTTGTTTTCATATCAATTGTACCATGAATATGTTAACCAGACTGTTCCAATACGTTAAAAAATGAACAAGTTTTCTATTGACACGGCGCGCGGTTTATGATATTATATATTCAACTTTAAAAAAGAGAGGCAAAAAGCTATGAAAAAAATAAGAGCCTTGTCGGCGGTCCTCGCCGTGATCTTCGCGCTGACCTGCGCGGCGTCGGCGGCAAGCGTCGTGCCGGCATTGAAGGATGAGTCCTCGCACACGGAAACGGAGCCGTATCCCGGCGTCACGAGAGCCGAGATATATACGCCGTCGGGCTCGAGCCCTTACGGAAGTCAGCATATAAACGTGTTGAGCTTCGATCTGAAGCAGCGCGACCTTTATCTTGAAACGGCTTACTATAACGACAGAGCGCTCGTCAATTACAGCGGCTCGCAGACGATAAACACGCTCAAACAGTACAACAGCACGCATCCGGACAAAACCGCTATCGCCGCCGTGAACGGCGATATGTGGATGGTCACGTACGCGCACGCAAGGCTCGAGGGCAAGGAACACAACAACCCCGCTATGGGCGGATACAAGGACGACGTCGTAAAAAAGGAGCTTACGGTATCCCGCGCGTTCAATATCGTTGACGGCGAGATATACACGACCGAGCACATGATGCAGGAAACTCCGTACCCCGGTCCCGCGTGGTCGTTCGGCATAACCGACGATTTCGTTCCCACTCTCGGTCAGCCCTACGCCGTGATAGATATGAAAAACGTCACTAAAAACGTATCGGTCAAGGTCGACGGCATAAACCGTCTGCCCGCCAACAACGCGATAGTGATGTATACCGACAGGGTTATGGGCGCGACGAACGCCTTCGCGCTTGACGACGCGGTCGAATATCTCATAGAATTCGACGCCGATTATAAAATGTGCCACGGAGCCGACGTTACCGGCACGGTTAAGGCGATATACGGCTCGGATTCCAACGCTCCGAAGATAAACGAAAAACAGATGGTGATAACCGTGCGCGGCACGGCGAAAAAATCGTCCGTTTCGTCCTTCGCCGTGGGCGATACCGTCAATTTCAAGGTATCCGTACACGAACACAGCGGAAACGATGAAATGTGGCAGAGAGTAAATCAGGCGGTCGGCGGCAATATCGTCTACATAAAGGACGGCGTGCTTACCGGCAACGGTATCGAAAGCGGTTATCCCACGACGATGGTCGGCTTTGACAAAAACGGCAAAATAATACTTCTGACCATGGACGGCAGAGGCAAGGGCGGCGCCGGCGCCTCGACCGCGAGATACACTCAGCTTATAAAGGACCTCGGACTGTACGACGCCTTTATCCTCGACGGCGGCGGCTCCATGACTATGGTCGTGGCTGACAATAAGGAATATACCTCGTATAAGACCGTAAGCACATCGTCAGACGGCAGCGACAGAACGGTCAATAACTCGCTTATACTCGCTTTCGGACCCGAAAGGTGCGAGCAGGGCGAATTCAATATCGAGCTGCCCGCGGTAATAGACGATCCGGTACATATTTCATTCCCCACGAAATCTCACGTCAAAGCGCTCGTCACCGGACCGAATCAGGCGACGTTCGGCTGGGAGGACGGATGCCTTAAACTGACAGCGGACAACATAAACACACAGCCCGGTATGGCTGATCCGTACGTGGCGCTCAGCTATCAGAGCATAACCGGTCAGGCGAGCGCGAACGAATATAAATACATAACGTACGTTTACAAGCTGCCGGAGACGAACTCCCAGGCGGCGTACTACTCGGAGGTGTTCTGTCAGTGCGAGGGCAGAGGCGCCGAGGGCGGGCAGAGCGTGTCCGCCGCCGTGTCGCGCACGGGAAAGTACGAATACGTTACGTTCAACGCCTCGTCCCTTACTAAGTGGAAAAACCGGATAACGGGGCTTCGCATAGACTTTTTCTACGGAACGATGAAAAACGGCGACACGATGTATATACACGATATAATCCTGTCGAAGACAAAAGCGGAAGCCGACGCGCAGGGCGCCGAGATCGCCGAAAACCTCAACAACCCGAAATATCTGCCCGGCGACTGCAATATGGACGGACGTCTTGACAACAAGGACGTCGTGCTCATGTTCCGCGCCGTTTCCGACGGATCGTCGGGAATACCGGACGAAGTCCTCGATTTCAATCAGGACGGCTCGGTAAACAACAGGGACGTGGTACTGCTTTTCAGAAGCGTGTCCGGAAGCTGAAAAATCATACGCAATATAAAAGCCGCCTTTCAGGCGCAAAGCCCCGACGCAGGTCGGGGCTTTTTAAAGAATAAAGAATAAATAAGAAAGAAAAAAGAAGAAATAAGGAGTCGCCTGCGTGAATCCCCACCGCTCTCAAGTTCGCGGCGGGGAACCCCTTTGCCGACAAATTGTTCGCGCCGTTCCGGCGCAGTTGGGGTTCCCACCCCCCAAATCCACCCCCAAACCCCCGCCTCCCCCCAACGTAAGTCGGGGCTTTTTGACGGA
>CACZVC010000212.1 GCA_902784545.1 uncultured Ruminococcus sp.
GCCCTTCATTCCCTTCGCGCCCTCGGTAAGGACTATCTCCGCGCCGTACGCCTTTATGAGCTGACGGCGCTCCACGGACATCGTTTCCGGCATCGTAAGGATCAGGCGGTAGCCTCTCGCCGCCGCGACGGAGGCGAGGCCTATACCGGTGTTTCCGGAGGTAGGCTCGATTATAACGGAGCCGGGCTTCAATTTACCCGAGGCTTCCGCGTCGTCAATCATCGCCTTTGCTATCCTGTCCTTGACGGAGCCGGCGGGGTTGAAGTATTCGAGCTTTGCTATAATCTTTGCTTTAAGACCGTATTCCTTTTCGATATGAGTAAGCTCGAGAAGAGGTGTTTTTCCGATCAGATGATCGGCTGAGGTATAAATCGCTGACATATTATTATTTTCCTTTCTGTTCAATTATTTTTTACGGCTTCAAAGCCGTTTTCGAGATCGGCTATTATATCGTCGATATGCTCTACGCCGACGGAAAGCCGTATCGTGTTCGGGCGGATGCCCTGCTCCTCAAGCTCTTTTTCGGAAAGCTGGGAGTGCGTCGTAGACGCCGGATGTATGACAAGGCTCTTTACGTCCGCGACGTTTGCAAGAAGCGAGAATATTTTAAGATTGTCTATGAATTTCCACGCCTCCTCCTGTCCGCCCTTTATATCGAACGTAAATATCGAGCCGCCGCCGTCGGGGAAATATCTTTCGTATAGCGCGTGGTCGGGATGATCCGGAAGCGACGGATGGTTGACCTTTTCGACCTGCGGATGCTTTGACAGATATTCAACGACTTTTTTTGTATTAAATGCGTGTCTTTCAAGCCGGAGCGAAAGCGTTTCCACTCCCTGCAGCAGCAGAAAGGCGTTGAAAGGCGAGATGCACGCGCCCGTGTCTCGGAGCAGAATGGCTCTGATATAGGTGACGAACGCCGCCGGTCCCACTGCGTCATAGAAAGAAACGCCGTGATAACTGGGATTCGCTTCGGCTATATTCGGATACTTTCCGCTTGCTTTCCAGTTGAATTTGCCGGATTCGACTATTATGCCGCCGAGCGTCGTACCGTGGCCGCCGATGAATTTTGTGGCTGAATGAACGACTATATCCGCGCCGTGTTCTATCGGACGGATAAGATAAGGCGTGCCGAACGTGTTGTCTATAACGACCGGAACACCGTGTTTGTGAGCCGTTGAGCTTATGGCGTCTATATCCGGAATGTCGCTGTTAGGGTTGCCGAGCGTTTCAAGGAATACCGCGCGCGTATCGTCTTTTATCGCCGCCTCGACCTCGGAAATATCGTGAACGTTTACAAATGTCGTTTTTATCCCGTACTGCGGCAGAGTGTGCGCCAGAAGGTTGAACGTACCGCCGTAAATCGTCTTCTGCGCGACGATATGTCCGCCGTTCGCGGCGAGCGCTTCTATCGTATAAGTTATCGCCGCGGCGCCCGATGAAAGCGCCAGCGCCGCGCTGCCGCCCTCGAGCGCGGCAAGCCTTTTTTCAAGCACGTCCTGCGTGGAATTCGTAAGTCTTCCGTAAATATTGCCCGCGTCCGCGAGGCCGAAGCGGTCCGCGGCGTGTTTGCTGTTGTTGAACACGTATGACGTTGTCTGATATATCGGCACGGCTCTCGCGCCGGTCGCCGGATCCGCCTGCTCCTGTCCGACGTGCAGCTGCAGGGTCTCGAATTTATATTTACTCATTTTTATTTCTCCTTTAAATATCGTTTTTTATCCCGTTTTTTTCGTAATAATCCTTAAGCGCGTTTTTTATCGCTTCCTCTGCGAGGACCGAACAGTGCATTTTGTGCGCGGGGAGCCCGTCGAGCGCCTCCGCGACCGCCTTGTTCGTAAGCCCGAGCGCCTCCGATACCGGTTTGCCTTTTATCATCTCCGTCGCCATGGAGCTTGAAGCGATCGCCGAGCCGCAGCCGAAGGTCTCGAATTTAACGTCGGTTATCGTGCCGCCGTCGATTTTGAGATACATTTTCATTATATCTCCGCATTTCGCGTTGCCGACCTCTCCGACTCCGTCCGCGTTCTCTATAACGCCCACGTTGCGCGGATTGCGGAAATGATCCATAACTTTTTCGCTGTACAGCGCCATTTTCATATCCTCCTTACAGTATGAATTCTTTTTTGCCCGACGTAAGATCGCGCCACACCGGCGAAAAGCCGCGCAGGTATGAAACGACCTCGCCGACCGATCTTATGATATGATCGACCTCGCCGTCCGTGATATCCTCTCCTATACTGAGCCGTAAAGAGCCGTGCGCAACGTCGTGCGCTCTGCCTATCGCAAGAAGAACGTGGCTCGGATCGAGCGATCCCGAAGTACAGGCGCTTCCGGACGAGGCGCATATCCCCCTGTCATCGAGCAGGAGCAGAAGCGATTCGCCCTCTATCCCCTCAAAGCAGAAGTTGACGTTTCCGGGGAGGCGCCGCACCGGGTCTCCGTTAAGAGCGGAATGCGGTATTTTTTTCAGCCCTTCGATTATCCTGTCCCTCGCCGAAGTCAGGCGCGCGGCGTTCTCCGCCATTTTTTCATTCGCTTCTTCAAGCGCCGCCGCCATCGCGGCAATACCGGATACGTTTTCCGTGCCCGCGCGTTTTCCCCTCTCCTGCGCGCCGCCCTCGATAAGACTTGTCAGGCGCACGCCCTTTCCCGCGTATAAGAATCCGACGCCCTTGGGGCCGTGGAATTTGTGCGCCGAAGCGGAAAGCATATCTATATTATCGTCTTTTACGTTTATCGGGATATGTCCCGCCGCCTGCACAGCGTCGGTGTGGAAAAGCACGTTTTTCCTCCGGCAGATACCGCCGATCTCCCTGACCGGCTGTATCGTTCCTATCTCGTTGTTTGCATACATCACCGTGACAAGACAGGTGTCGCCGCGGATCGCGGCCTCGACCTCGGACGGTATCACGATTCCGTTTTCGTGTACGCCGAGCAGAGTTATCTCAAACCCGTCTTTTTTCAGCTTTTCAAGCGTGTGAAGAACGGCGTGATGCTCTATGGCGGTCGATATTATATGTTTTTTTCCGTTCTTTTTCCCTGCTTCCGCGGCGGATATTATCGCCTGGTTGTCCGCCTCGCTTCCGCCGGAGGTAAATACGATCTCACGCGGGTCGGCGCCGATCTGCGCGGCTATCGTTTTCCGCGCTTTTTCAAGCGCCTCCGCGGCGTTCTGCCCGTGAGAATATAAGCTCGACGGATTTCCCCACGACTCGTTTATCACCGTCATCATCGCTTTTATCGCCGTTTCGCTCATTTTCGTCGTCGCGGCGTTATCCGCGTAAATCATCATTTTTCACTCCTTTTCAGGTCGCTGCCTCATTATACAACTATTTACCTACTATGTCAATAGGCAAATTGTAAACAATTCTGAAAAAATGCGGCGGCGCGGTCAAAAAAAGCGGCCCCGGCGAACGCCCGACCGTCATAAGGAAGTTTTTTCACCTCACGTTCGAGTGGTGAGTAAGTGCGAACTTAAGAAAAGCAGACTGAGAACAAAATCAGTCTGCTTTTTCGTGTTCAACCGGTATAATGAAGACGTTCGCTTCGCTCACTAATGAAGACGGCAACTGCGTTGCCTAATGAAGCGAAGCCGCCCGCTTGAAGAAAACCGTTGAATTCGAATTTCTTCATTAGCGAAGCGTCTTCATTTCTTCATTAGCCCGCTTGCGGGCGTCTTCAT
>CACZVC010000213.1 GCA_902784545.1 uncultured Ruminococcus sp.
TCAAAACTGCGGATCATCGGCAAATATGCGTTTAAGGAAAGCAAACTCACCGGAGAGATCGTTATACCCGCATCCGTTACTTTTTACGGAGAAGGCTTGTTTGCTTCATGCCGGAAGCTGACTGCGATCAGGATCGAGGACGGAAATGAGATCTACGATGATACCGACGGTGTTGTTTACACATCGGACGGCGATACTCTGATCGAGTACCCCGCCGGCGCCCTTCGTACATCCTTTGATATACCTGTCGGTGTCAAGGATATTTATAACGCCGCTTTCTACGGTTCGTGGAATATCGACACCATAACAATGCCTGATACCGTGATAAACGTCAACGGTTTCGCGTTTTATGATTGCAAGTACATGACAGATTATTATCTGTCGGAAAATCTCGTATATCTCGGAGAAAACGCGTTTTCCCGCAATTCTTCCCTGCGTTACATGTCTCTGCCTGAAAGTGTACGTCAGATAAGTCGCTGCTGTTATGCGGAAGACTGGCTGCTGCATAACATCGATATAAACGAAAACACGGAAATGAGACGCATAGGCTTCCAGGCGTTTGCATTCTGCGGACTTGATTCGTTCAGAGTTCCTTCGTCCATATCTTCTATTGCTCAGTACGCTTTTGAAGGCTGCAAAAAACTGCATACGTTTACGTTTGCCGGAAACAGCCGGCTCGAATCCATATCAGCTTACTTCTTCCTCGGATGCGATTCGATAGAAGAGGTTATCTTCGAAAACGGAAGCGCATTGAAATCGATACAGGCACATGGATTCCATGGTATGGCGAAGCTGAAGCGCGTTGATTTCGGAGACGCTCAGCTCGAAAACATCGATAATTACGCGTTCCGTATGTGCCCGAAGCTTGAAGAGCTTATACTTCCCGATTCCCTGAAAAACATAGGACGATTTGCTTTTTACAGATGCGAGAGCCTCAGATCTCTGACAGCGCCGGAAGGACTGGAACATATCGGCGAATATGCGTTTTTCGCTACTAATGATTTCAATCTGTACTTCAAATCAGAGCTTTTGCCGATATATCTTGACGAAAACTGGGATAACGGTATACAGGGGTATTATACGGGCGTGTCCGAAATAATTGAATCGGACGGCTGGCAATATGCAAATCTTAAAAACGGTACGGTATCGATAATCAAATATCTCGGATCGGAAAAGAATATAGATTTGAATGATTTTGAAGCGGGTACGGTTTCCGTTATCGGCGGTTACGCTTTCGCTGACAAAGGCCTGCAAAGTATCATACTTCCGGAGAGCCTTGAGCAGATACAGCGTTACGCTTTTGTCGGTAATACGGAGCTTCAAAGCGTACAGATACCCGAAAACGTTACGTTTATTGCTCAGCACGCGTTTGAAAACACCGGCATCGGTTCTCTGGAATTCAAAGGGAACAATGTTAAAGTCATAGAGCAGTACGCCTTTGCAAACACAAGAAAGCTCAAGTCGGTGACGATTCCGGGCAGTATTGAAAAGCTCGGCACATACGCATTTTATACAAGCGGTATCGAGTCGCTTTCATTCGGAGACGGTTACAGTCTTGAAACAATCCCGGAAGGCTGCTTTGCGGAAACGAAACTCAGTTCCGTAACCGTTCCGGATTGCACAAAGGTGATAGACGATAACGCGTTCAGTCATATCGGCGAGCTTAAAAGCGTCGATCTCGGCTCGGGCGAAGGCCTTATGATAATGAGCAACGCATTCTATAACACGGGGCTTACGAACGTTCATATCGGAGCCAACGTACAGTTTATAGGCGAATACGCTTTTATGGAGCTTGACGATCTTACGGCTTTTGAAGTCGATGAAGACAACCCGTACTATAAACAGATCGACGGTGTGCTATTCAATAAGGAGGGCACTACGCTTATATCCATGCCCGCCGGCAGAACAGGCTCATACACTATTTCTGCAAATGTTGAAATCCTCAGCTTCGGGGCGTTTGAAAATTCCAAGCTTTCAGAAATAAACATTGAGCCTGATTCGCATATAGTAACGTTCGGTTACAGAGCTTTTTACGGCTGCAAAAACATAAAATCATTTACCGTGCCTGAAGGGGTTGTATCCATAGATTATTATGCGTTTGCGGAATGTGATAAACTTGAAACGGTGGTATTTGAAGAAGGAAACAGACTGTCGGGTATTTACGAAGGCGCGTTCTTCGGATGCCGCAGTCTGAAAAACATAACGCTTCCCGATACCGTTATCGAGATATCCGATTATGCGTTTTACGCCTGTGAATCGCTTGATACGCTCCCGTTAGGCAAGGATTCCTGCGTACTCGGAATATACGATTACGCTTTCGCATATACGGGAATCACCGATCTTGAACTGTCCCCGAGGATAATGGATATCGGTAAATACGCGTTCCGCGGCATAGCGATCAAGGAGCTTGTCATAGAGCCGGAGAATTTATATCAGATAACGATCGGACTCGGTGCATTTGCCGACTGTGACAGGCTTGAAAGCATAACGCTGCCGTTCACGGGCGAAAGATACGATGCGCTTTCCAACTGCTGGTTCGGATTTATTTTCGGCTCCGATCATCCCGAATACGACCGGGAATTCGTGCCGCGGTCTTTGAAGAATATTACCGTGACCGCACAAAAAGTATTCAATTTGCCCGGTGAGCGCGAACCGTTCAGAAGTTTCCGCAAACTTGATTATGTTGAAACGGTCGTTTTGCCTGAGGATACATATTTTATCGGTCCCGAAACATTTGAAGGCTTTAAATCGCTTAAACTGTTCGATATTCCCAAACAGCTCACCGAGATATGCGACTTTGCTTTCAGCGACTGTTACAGTATTGACGACGTGTATCTCCCGGACGGTATAATCCGCGTCGGTATATCGGCGTTCTCATACTGTGGAAATCTTAAGAATATCCATCTGAACGAGGGACTTAAGATCATAGACGGACACGCAATATGTTACGGCGCGTTTGAAGGCTGCGCTTTTGAAACGATAGATCTTCCGTATAGCATAGAACATATAAGCTGGTATGCGTTCAAGAACTGCGACAGTCTTAAAGAGATAGTTATACGTGATGGTATTTCATTTGACAGCTGCGAGCAAATGTTTGCAGACTGCGATTCACTTGAAAAGGCAGTTGTTTTGTGCGATACTATCGGAAACGGTATGTTCATGGATTGCCCCTCTCTTGAAACGGTCGTTCTTTCCGATGATTATACAAATATAGGTTCGGAAGCGTTCCGACTCTGTAAAAAGCTTAAACAAATCACGTTTTCGGACAAAATAACAAACATAGGAGACGGAGCCTTCGAAGAATGTGAGTCTCTTGATATACCGGTAATACTTCCGGAAGGATGTACCGAGATAGGAGAAAACGCATTCTATCTGTCCGGGATCTCTTATATAGGTCTTCCGTCAACGCTGAAAACGATAGGTGAAAGGGCATTTACCGAATGCAGAAACATAACACAGGATCTTGTGATACCCGATGGCGTAACGTATATCGGCGATTCGGCGTTTAACGAAACCGGTATCACTTCCGTTGTTATACCGAGTTCAGCAGAAAATCTCGGCGAAGCATTCGGAGGATGTATATATCTGAAAAATGCGATAATAAACGCTGAAGTCGCGGAGATAGGCGGATTCTGGGGAGACATATC
>CACZVC010000214.1 GCA_902784545.1 uncultured Ruminococcus sp.
ACTGACCGCCGCGGCGGCGCTGACGCTATTGTCGGAGGATCCGGCGTCGCTTTCGCGTCTCGGCACCGCCGTGCTTCTCATCTGCTGCTTCTCAGGCTCTTTCATCGGCGCGCGCTGTACGGAAAAGCGCCCGTTTATCGCCGGGCTGATCTCCGGCGCGATATTCACGGTTACAGTAATGACAGTCGCGCTGATCGTCTCGGGCAGGCTTCACCCGGCTTTTATCCCGTCGACTCTCGCCTGTTCTCTTTTCGGCGCGTTTGTCGGCAATATACGCCGCTCCCGCGTCTCTTCCATCCCCGCCTTCGACGATAAGCGCTTTGAAAAATTCGGGAAATGAATCCTTTCGCGGCCGCGTGCTGACAGAGTTTTTTTAAAAACAGAGGGAGCCTCGCCGGGCTTTATCCCGCGGCGGCGCTTCCGTGCCGTATGCGGCGCGGTAAAAAGTATTCAAAACAAAATCCGGCACGGAAACAAATATTTTTCCGCGCCGGTTCTGCGTTTCATTATTTTATATGTATAAAGGAAAAATATTCCGGCTTTGCGTACGCAAAGCGCGCCGCCTTACGCGCCGGTTTTACCGCCTCGCGCAAAGTATGTTCTCGTACAGCTTTCCGTCGTTCGTGAAGTAGTTATACGAGCGGCAGCCTCCGGCGCAGAGCATGCCGACGGGGCAGTCTGCGCATTTGCCGGTGAGCATCGACGTTTTGAATTTGCGGTTATACGCAAACGCGTCCTCGTCGTTCCATATATCCGAAAGGCTTCCGACGCTGTCTATGCCTATCGCCGTAAGTCCGGCGTTGCAGCCGGTAAAGCAGGAGCCGGGTCTGCCGCGCGTTATCGGCTCGTTTTCCGTATAATATCCGATATTATCCGCGGTACCCATCGAAAACGGCGCCGCCGGCAGATTTTTTACGACGAAATCTATAACGTATTTCGCGTCGAATTCCACCTTTACGCCGTTCTTTTTCGCGTTGCCCATGGGCGAGCACGCCTGTAACTGCCACGCGAAAATCGGGTACGCTTTAAGCGTTTCGTAAAGCTCGGGCAGACGCAGGTAATTATCGGCGCGTAAAGCGCTTATAACCGAGGTCGGCACGCCGTTGTCCGTCAGCGCCTTTATCGCCGCTAACGCTCTGTCATAGCTTCCCTTTTGCCTGAAAGCGTCGTGCACGTCCTCCGGTCCGTCGAGCGACACGGCGACGGACTCCACGCGGCAGTCTTTAAGCGCCGATATGATCCGATCCGTCATCGCGAAGCCGTTTGTGATTATGCAGACCTTTACGCCTCTGTACGTCAGCGATCTTACTATCGTCTGCCAGTCGCGCCGCATGAACACCTCGCCGCCTATCATCGAAACGCGGCGGCAGCCGATGTCGGCGAGCTGACGGGCGACGTTCAGGCATTCCTCCGTCGAAAGCTCGTTTTCACGCGCTTTGCCTCCGCAGGAGCCGCAGTACGCGCACGAAAAACAGCAGGCGAGGGTTATCTCCCATACGCAGCTTTTTAACTTATATCCGGTCATTTGAGCGGCGCTCCGCATTCCGTACAGAATTTCGAGCCGTTCATTATCTCAGCTCCGCAAAACGCGCAGAATTTCGTTTCCTTGAATTTCGCGCCGCATTTGCCGCAGAATTTCGCGGTCAGGGGCATTTCCGCGCCGCAGATATCGCATTTTTTCGTCTTCGGCTTCTCCGGCTGCTGAGGCGGCGCCGCAAAACCGATAAATCCGCCGTTTGACATCTGCTGAGGGCCGGCGTATACCATCGCATACATATTGGAGTTAACGGGACCGGCGTACGCCGCCGCGTACTGTCTGAAATCCGTACGCGGACCCGCGTAAACTCCCTCGAACGGTCCCGGCTTTTTGTCGTTTTCCTCAGGCTTCCCGGGCTCTTCGGGTTCCTCGGGTTCTTCGGGTTCTTCGGGTTCTTCCGGCTCGTCCCACATATCGGGTCCCGCGTAGACCGCCGCGAATTCCTCGCGCGGCTTCGGCGCCTCGGCGGGCTTCGGCGGCTCGGCGGGCTTCGGCGGCTCGACGTCCTCCGGCGCTTTTATATCCTCGGACTCTTCGATGATCTCCGGCTCGTCCTCCGCGCGCTCCCACATATCGGGGCCGGCGTAAACGTCCTCAAATTCATTGGGATCGCCGTTTTTGTTTTTCGGGTACGCCATTTATTTATCCTCCTTTTTATAGCTCATTGCAATGCTTCTTGCGATAATATCGCATCTTTCGTTATACGGGTGGCCGTTGTGGCCCTTTATCCACAGATATTCGATCTTATGCGGCTCCGTAAGCTCGAGCAGCTTTTCCCACAATTCAATATTCAGCGCGGGCTTGCCGTCGGAGCGGCGCCAGCCGTTGAAACGCCACATTTTCGCCCTGTTCTCCGACAGACCTTGTATGACGTACTTCGAATCGGAGCATAAAACGACCTCGCACGGGCGTTTGAGCGCCGCGAACGCCGCTATTGCGCCGGTCAGCTCCATTTTGTTGTTCGTTGTGTCGGGATCGCCTCCCGAAAGCACCTTTTCTTTCCCGCGGCAGACGAGCACAGCCGCCCAGCCGCCCGGTCCGGGATTGCTGAGGCACGACCCGTCCGTATAAATTTCGACCTTATCCATATTTCAATCCTTTATTTACTGATATGATTATACACCATATAAAAAGAATTGTCAAGTAACAGAATATTATTTACAATTTTTTATTCAATCGAAAATGAAAGACGGCGGTTATGGTTGTATAATTGATAATATGAAACACGTTTATCTTGACAACGCGGCGACGACGCGCGTATCAGAGTCGTCATATAAGGCGATGGAGCCGTACTTTACGGAATTATGGGCAAATCCGTCGTCGAAATACAAAAGCGGCGCCGCCGTGCGCGCGGCGTACGAGCGCTCGCGCGAAAGGGTCGCGGCGGTGCTCGGCTGTCTTAAAAACGAAATAATCTTCACCTCGTCCGGCTCCGAGGCGAACTGCCTCGCGATAAAGGGCGCGGCGCGCGCGAACGGGGACAGGGGAAAAAGGCTCGTTACGACGGCGATAGAGCACGCCTCCGTTATGCGCGCTTTCAAAGCGCTCGAAGCGGAGGGCTTCGAGGTCGTATACGTAAAGCCCGGACGCGACGGCGTCGTCGGTATCGACGGGATAAAAGCCGCCGTGAACGGCGAAACGTCCCTCGTCTGCGTTATGTACGCAAACAACGAGACCGGCGCGATACAGCCGGTGCGCGAAGCGGCGCGTATAGCGCACGAACACGGGGCGCTGTTTTTTACCGACGCGGTACAGGCGGCGGGAGCCGTAAAGCTCAGCCCCGATGATCTCGGCGCGGATCTTTTGTCGCTGTCCGGGCATAAAATAAACGCGCCTAAGGGTACAGGCGCTCTGTACGTAAAGACCGGCGTCAGGCTTTCGCCTCTTACCGAGGGAACGCAGGAGTCGGGACTGCGCGGCGGCACGGAAAACGCGGCTTTCGCAGCGGCGCTCGCGGTATCGCTCGAGGAGGCGGCGGCGCGCCTGACCGATATCGACAGGATCGCACGTCTGCGCGACGCATTATACGACGGTATAAAAGAAAATATACCGGGCGTTATATTCAACGGCTCTTTTTCGAGCCGACTGCCCGGTATACTGAATTTATCGTTTGAAGGCGTGGAAGCGATGAGCCGTCGCACGTTCTGACCGCAATGAACGCCCCCGCCCTCTCCGCCGTCCGTTTTTCATTGTCGCATCAGAACACACCGGACGACGTCGCGTATACCGTGTCCGGGCTTAAGAGGATCGTATCCGCGCTCAGATAGATCAAATTTCCCGATATCGCAAGCCGCCGCGGGATCATACCCGCGGCGGCTTTTTTTTCAGGTAGCGATCGCGTAATAATCCGTTAAAACGATCCCGCCGTCGGTTATTTCGATATCGGCTCTGCCGATAATGTGCGCGTGGTCGATACAGCCGAATCGCTTTCCGGTCTCGTCGGTGACATGGCCGATAGCCTCGCACGAGACGTATATTTCACCGTTACTGCAAGTCCAGTAAAGCTCTAATTCCTCGTCGTCGAACGTGTCGCTTATCAGCTTGTTTTCCTCAAAGCAAAGCCTCATCTGCTCCTTCAATATCGTCCTTATTTTGTCAGACGCCGGATCCGGTATGCCGCTGACGTTTCTGAATGCACCCTCGCTCATAGACCAGTTATCAACCCCCGGCAGTCTGATACGTTCGTCAAGACTGATAGTTACCGGATCGTTATGCGGGCGAACGAAAGGCTCCGTTTCGCCGCCCGTCTCCGCATCCGTATACGTGTCAGGCGCGGCGGTTTCGTAATCCGTATCAGTGCTCCCGTCGGATGTGGCTTTATGCTCCGTTATCCTTATCTTGCCGTCAGTCAGCTCAACGTCGACGCTGCAGAAAATGTGCGCGTGATCGCCGCAGCCGTAGTACAGATATGAATCATCCGTTACGTACGCAATACATTCGGACGACAGGCGTAAACCGCCGTTTTCCCACTCCCAATAGAAATCCGTTTTTTCGACCGCGGTCTCATCAAGCTTTTCCTTTGTTACGCGGTCAGCCGTGTTCTTTTTGAGCAGGGATATCATATAATCCATCGCTTCTACGGGCACACCGGAGTCCAGATACTGCTTGAAGCCGTCCTCGTCACAGTTCCATTTTCCCTCCGGATACGCATCTCTCACGGCAAACCGGTATTTACAACCGGTTTCAAGACCGCCGAAGCAGAACGTGAACGAAACGTTCAGTTCATCCTCTATCATATACGTCTTCTCAATAAGCATTTCACGCGGGATCGCCGCCGCCTCGGGGAATTTTTCGATAAGTTCCTTGTAATACTTGTCAAGCGTCTGCCGTTCCTTTTCCGTCGGCTCATTTTTCTGCGGCGCGGCGTACGGCGCGGTAAGTGCGAATTCCTTTACTCCCGGCTCCTCGACCGTTATATCGGCGCCGGTCGTGTACGGCTCGGTTTCGTCCGTGTCCGTCGTCGATCCGGTGTCAACAGAGGCGGGACCTGCCGGAGCGCGGGCTTCGAGATATTTCAGCCCAACAAACATACCGCCGAACAGAAGCGCGCACGCGGCGAAGCCTCCGATTATCCGAAGCGCCGGTCTGTCGGCTCTGACGACCGTTTCGGCTTCCTTTTCACGCGCTTTTTCTTCATATTTTACAAAATCGCGTATATCGTTCTGACTTATGCACGACACCGCGTCGTACAGCTTTTCTCTGTTTTTGTTCTTATTCATACGTTATAGCCCTCCTTTTCAAGTCTCGCCTTCAGCTCGTCCTTCATTTTCGCAAGCTCCTTTGCGACGGTCGACCTGCTGACGCCGAGCTTCTTCGCTGTTTCGCCCGTCTTTCTGTTGGCGTAATAGCGGCTGATGAATATGTACTTGCTCCTGTCCGGAAGCTGCGAAACAAAGCCGCTTATGATCCGGGACAGACAGCGCGAATCAAGCTCTGTATCGGCGTCGCCGCCCGGCAGTATATCCGCCAGATCGTCGAGCGCGGAGCAGAGCTTTTTCGGTATGCGGCGTTCTCTGCCGTTTTTGCGGAAAACGTCCGCCGCCGAGCGCCTTATAAGCGCTGTCAGATACGCCTTGAGTGAATCCGGTCTGTTCGGCGGTATGGAATTCCACGCGCCGAGATAAACGTCGTTCACACATTCCTCGGCGTCGCGCCGGTCGTCCGTCAGGTCGCGGGCGAGCTTTTTCAGATAAGCGCCGTATTTGCGCTCCGTCTCGCGGACGGCTTCCTCGTCGCGCTCGAAATACCGCTTTATTATTTCGTTGTCGTCCAAAAAGTCCATCGACTTTCTCCTTCCGTCAGCTTCCGTACGTATAACTCTCTTCTCTTCGGGAAACGTCTTCGTCATACTTTCCCTCCTTTCAAGGGCCCCTCATACGTATAAGTCGCCGTTTTCGCGAAAATGTGTAATATTTCAAAAGCATTTTACGTGCCGCAAGGCACAGTCCATATACCGCTTTGCGGTACAATTCACGCCGCAAAGCAATCAACGCGGTGTGAGCCGCACAATTCATCGCAAAGCGACACCTTGAATTTCAATTGTCAATTCTCCTTCCGCGTTTCACTCTCAACCCCCGAAAAGGACTTGAAACCGCCGGCGGCGCGCCTGACCGATATCGACAGGATCGCGCGTCTGCGCGACGCGTTATACGACGGTATAAAAGAAAATATACCGGGCGTTATATTCAACGGCTCTTTTTCGAGCCGACTGCCCGGTATACTGAATTTATCGTTTGAAGGCGTGATGAACGCCCCCGCCCTCTCCGCCGTGCGCTTTTCCCTGTCGCACGAAACGACGGAGGACGATATAGAGTACGCGTCAGCAGTCGCCGCGCGGGTCGTGAAAGCGATAAGGAACGGATAAAGGTATATTCAGCCGGATCACCACATCTGTCCCGCGAGCTTTTCCATTATTTCGTGTATTTTTATCTGCTGAGGGCAGACGGCTTCGCAGCTCTGACAGCCGAGGCACGCGGTCGGGCGTTTTTCCTCAGACAGCGCCGCCAGAGCCATGGGCGCGATAAATCCGCCGCCAGAATAGCTGTGCTCGTTATAAAGCTCTATAAGCCGCGGTATATCGAGCTCCGCCGGACAGTGTGATACGCAGTAGCGGCAGGCGGTGCACGGCACGGTATTGCGCTTCGACATTTTTTCCGCAAGCTCCGACAAGACCGCGAGCGCGCCGCCGTCAAGCGTCTTTTCCTCGCTGAAAATATCTATATTCTCCTTTAACTGCGCCATATCCGACATACCGGAAAGTATCACCGTAACCTCCGGTATGCTCTGTAAAAATCTGAAAGCGACCTCAGCCTGACCCATACCGGGGCAGGCTTTTTCAATATCGGCCTTATCCTCTCCCGCAAGACGGCAGAGACTTCCGCCGCGAAGCGGCTCCATTACCCAGACGGGTATGCCGAACTGACGCAAAAGCTCAAGCTTTTTGTCCGCGTGCTGGAATTTCAGATCGAACCAGTTCAGTTGTATCTGACAGAATTCCATAAATTGACCGTAGCTTAACAAAAACCGTTTCAGAACGTCATAGTTGCCGTGGACGGAAAGCCCGAGATGCTTTATCCTGCCGTTCACGCGCTGTTTCATAAGATAGTCGAAAATTCCGTATTCCGGGCTTAAATACTGATCTATGTTCATTTCGCAGACGTTGTGGAAAAGATAAAAGTCAAAATACTCCACGCCGCATTTTTTGAGCTGAGCCTCAAATATCTCCCCGACCTTGTCCATATTCGACAGGTCGTAGCCCGGGAATTTTGAGGCGAGACGGTAGCTCTGACGCGGATATTTCGCAAGCGCCTCGCCGACGGCGATCTCCGAATTGCCGCCGTGGTAGCCCCAGGCGGTGTCGTAATAATTGACGCCGTGCGCCATGGCGTAATCTATCATCTCGCATACCGCTTTTTTGTCCACAGCCGAATCGTCGCCGTTTATGACCGGCAGTCTCATACAGCCGAGACCGAGCGCGGACAGTTTGTCTCTTTTATAGTCTTTGTAAATCATATTCCCACCGCCTTTCTTATAATGATTATAGCAGATAAAACTTTGTTTGTCAATATTTTTAATTAATCTGCTTGACATCGCCCGCCGTTTTCGGTATAATTAACTCATCAACCGAAAGGACGGCATATATGAAAAAAATACTGTCATTGCTTGTTATCACGATACTGTTATGTCAGACGCCGCTTCTGTCGGCCGCCGCGGGCGTTTTCGGCGACGTGAACGGCGACGGCTCCGCAAACAACAGGGACGTCGTGATTTTGTTCCGTTACGTTTCCGGCGGAGCGGAAGATGTAAACAACGCCGACGTCAACGGCGACGGCGTTGAAAACAATAAGGACGTCGTTTATCTTTTCCGTTACGTCTCCGGCATGATAACGCCGGACGAGCCCGGCGTTTACAGAACGTTATCCGGTAAAAAATACACCGTAAGCGGTCAGACGGCGGAATCGGACGGAGTTTTTACGATATCAAAAGACTTTGTGATATCGTTTGAAGAAGGCGCGTTTTCCGCCGAATTCAACCGCGTGAGCTTCACGTATTCGTCCGGCGGGCCGTTGCACGTTTTCGTAAAATACGTATCCTCCGGCGCGGAAAAAACGGATGATTTTTATCTCGACGCGGCGGAAAACGGCGTTTTCAACGGGCTTATATCAACGTATCTCGACGGCGCGAAGGCGGCGGATATAAAAACCGTGACCGTCGGCACCTGCGGCGGACAACAGACGGAATTTTCGCTTTTGGACGCGAAAACGGAGCTTATAAGCGTATACAACTCAAAAACGCATTATATCGAAAATCAGAGATTCAAGGTCGGCATACAGCTTTCGTGGGGCGGCGGCATCAACTATATTGAAGATAAAACGAGCAATATAAACGGGCTGACAAACCTTATAAACCGCGCGGACACGGGCAGGCTCGTTCAGCAGTCGTACTACGGCACGTCCGGCAACAGCGAATACTCCCCCGGTGAATTCAACGGGTCGAGATGGTCGTACAACCCGGTCCAGGGCGGCGACAAATACGGCAACGCGAGCCGGCTTATAGATATTATAGTAAAAGACGACTCCGTTTATATAAAGGCTCAGCCGCAGGACTGGTCGCTCAACGGCAAAATAACGCCGAGCTATATGGAAAACACGTACACGGTGACGGACAGCGTGATACGCGTCGACAACAGATTCACGGATTACTCCGGCTGGACGCATCCGTACAGTCATCAGGAGCTTCCGGCGTTCTACACCGTAAGCTATTTGAACAGATTCACATATTACGGCGGATCGAAGCCGTGGACGGACGCGGAGCTTTCATACAGGGACGATCTTCAGTTCTGGGGCGACGCGAGATACGCCGAAGACTGCCGCTTCTACGTAAAAAAGGGCAACACGGAAACGTGGTGCTCCTGGACCGCCGCTGATACCGGCTTCGGCGTAGGACTTTACGTTCCGAACATAGATATGTTCTACGCGGGAAAATACAGCTACAACGGCTCCAAATCTCCGTCAAACGGCGCCACAAACTACGTCGCGCCGCTGAACACGCTGAAAATGGTATCGTTCGATCCGATCGAATACAGCTATCTCATCACTACCGGCACGGTAGAGCAGATAAGGAGCACGTTCAAGCAGAACAAAGACTTTGCGTCGAACGAATCGCTTCATAAAAATTATATCTCGATGAGAGTAGACGAAGTGGATCTTGCAAGCCTTGATTTTTCAAAGGAATCGACGATAAGCGCATCGCTCAACACGCCGTACAATACGGAGATCTCGTACAGCAGTTCGGAAAAGGCGTTGAAGCTGCGCGTCACGAGCGCAAACGATCCGCAGGTCATGATCGATTATACAAAGTCGTCCGTCCCGCTTTACGCCTCCGATTACAAAACGCTTGAAATAACGTATATGATACCGACGTCGAACAAAACGAACGGATACGTGTGCGATCTGTTCCTCTGCACCGGCTCAAAAATGCAGCCCGACGGCTCCGAGCGCACGCGCGTCAGCCTGACGAAGGACGGCGCGTATCACACCGTTAAGGTCGATTTGTCAAAGCTGTCGTTCTGGCAGGGAAAGATCAACCGCATAAGATTCGACTACTTCGACTCCTGCACCGCAAACGACGTGATATACGTCAAATCGTTTGTTCTGAAATAAATAAAAATACGAAGCCGCCCGCTCCGGGATGATCCTTCCG
>CACZVC010000215.1 GCA_902784545.1 uncultured Ruminococcus sp.
ATCGCGCCCTTGTCGCCCGCCCTGTTGTCCGTTATCCTGTCCGTTACGAATACCACGTCGTTTCTGTCAACGAATACAGCCGAGCCTTCGTCGTCCGCTTTGTTGTTCCGCATCGTACATTCGCGTATCATCACGGGCTCGTCTTTTTTGAAAGAATCCACTTTTTCGCCGTTTTTTACCACGTATATCGCGCCGCCGTCGTCATGCGCGGTGTTCGAGGTGAACGTGCACTTGTCAAAGTATCCGCCCTCGGAGGAGCTGTAATAGACCGCGCCGCCGTCGTCCTTGCAGGTGTTGTTGTCAAAATAACAGGCGCTGATTATGAATATCCCGTTGTTGCCGCCGTAATAATATACGCCGCCGCCGTAGTCTGCCGATGAGCAGGTCGTCACTTCAACGTTTTCCAGCTCCAGACGGCTGACGTTTCGGGCGTAGATCCCGCCGCCGTTCGCGTCGTCGGAAGAATTCATCGTATGGCAGTAGTGGATCCTGCAGTTTTTAAGCACGATGAGCCTCGCGCCGCTCTTTGCGCAGATACCGCCGCCGTGCAGATCGGTGCGGCATTCGTATATCGTGCCGCCGTTCATATACAGATTGGCGTCCTTTTCGACCGTGATCCCGCCGCCTCCGTTTGAATTGGCGCCGCCCATAATAATGCCGCCTTTGATACTGCCCCAGTCGGTTCTTGCGGTCGGATTGCTGTCGTTGATCGTCAGCGTGCCGCCGCTTTTGACAAGGAACACGCCGCCGTTTTCGATCATTTTGCCGTTTCTTTGCCGGCAGATGCTGTGGCCGTTCAGATCGACAACAAGGTAGGCGTTTGACGGAACGGTTATCTGCCCGTCAAAGTTATAATCGGAGCCGAGCGTCAGTTCAACTCTGTAACCGATCACAGCGGAAGTCATATACTTGACGATCAGATTCATAAACGCCTGCGAGGGGTTGTCAAATTCCTGCCGTATCAGAAGCTCGGACGCTTTTCTTTGGCTTCTGTTGGCGCTTTTATATATTTCAAGCAGCGTTTTGCCGCCGGCTTTGACCATAACCTCGCCGCCGTTTTCCTTTGTGTTGCTCATTCGTATAACGGCACCTGAGCTTGCGGGCTTGAAAAATTCGTTCGGGTCCTCCGTATGGTAGGTAAAATAGCCGGATGTGATGATATTATCGTAGTCTTCCGTTTTGATACCGATCGGCGCTGTCGTTCTCAGCCTTCCCGTGAGCTTCAGCACCCTGCCGTAAAGCAGATAAATATCCTCGTTATTTTTATTGCCGGAAATCACCGGCGCGTCCTGAATGCTTATATCCCTTTCGGTATAAATACCGCCGCCCGAGGCGGTCGCCGAGTTGTTTTTTATCGTCACGTTCGTTTCATACGTTTTGAGCTGAGAAAGAACGGTGACGGAATATGAGCCTTTCTGAATCACAACTGTGCCGTCGCTGTTATAAACGCCGCCGCCGTTGCGCGCTTCGTTATAGGCTATCACGCCGCCTTTAAGCGTAAGAGAGGCTTTTGACCCGTTGTAGCTCCCGTTATAAATGCCGCCTCCGCCGCCGTAGGTATTATGAAGCGATCTGTTGCTGCATATCGTGCCGCCCTCGAGCGTAAGCGTACCGTGGTTGCAGATACCGCCGCCGTTCCACGACGCGCCGCCGGTGATCATACCGCTGTTGTCGTTCGACGAGTCTTTTATTGTGAGCGCGGCGCCCGGCTCGACGCGTATCACGCTGCCGAGATCCACGCATTCGGTAAGGCCTCTGTCAAGCGTATACCCGTTAAGATCGAGAACTACCGTTTTTCCCGTGGGAATACGCAGTACGTCGGTCAGCTTAATATCCTTGGTGAGCTTCACGCTGCCGCCCGCGTTCACCGCTTTTACAAGCGCCGTTTCGCTTCCCGCGTTCGCGGCAGACACGGTTACAGACATAAAAGGCGTCGCGCCGACAACAATCATCAGCGACAGCAAAAACGGCAGGATCCTTTTGATTTTCTTTCTCATAATTACTCCAGATTCCGGATTTATAAATGCATTGTCACTATAAATCACGCATGGTGACAAAAGGGTGACAAAACACAGGGCTTTCAATGTTTTTCGCAAATAAAGTTATATAATAATTACCGATCTCTTACTCACACGCCCGCAGCAACGTTTTCAAGCGTATAAACGCGGCTGTAAAGATTTCATAAAAGGGGAATGAACAGTTTTCTTACCGGTTTGCTGCGATCGGCGACAGATTCTGCCGGATCGCATACCGTTTAAGCGCAAACCACCGCTTGAATAAAGAGCGAGGGCGCGGTCTACGCTTTTCTTTTGCTCTTATAGTAACGGAAATGCATAATCAGGAGCGGTATATAGGTAACGGAGGGCAAAAAGAATCCGAGGTAACTGTAATCCGACTGCACAAGCATATTGAAGATACCGTGATATATCATCGCCAGCGCGAGCAGCGCGAAGGTGCCGCAGTAAAACAGTTTTTTCTTCTTTTTCACAAAGCAGATGCCGTAACCCACCATAACGGTGCAAACCGCGTGCATAAGAGCCGTCGCAAAGCCCCTGATTATCGACCACCCTATGGTAACGTTCTCCACGTTCTGAACGAGAACGACCATATTTTCAAACATGGCAAAACCAACGCCGAGCGCAAAGGCTATCGGCATAACTCTTTCCCGGTCGTCTGAAAAAACGATCGCATAGAACAGGATCGGCAGCGCTTTCAGTATTTCTTCGCTTATCGGAGTTATCGTTGTTGTAACGTATAAGACGTCGTTTCCGAACCAGCCGAGCAGAACGGTGTTCAGCTCCGACACGAAAAGCGATATGAAAATGCCGATCAGCATATATCCGGCGAGCAGCCGCGAACGCTGGCGAAGCATCAGCAGCATAAACGCAAGAGGAGAGACAAGGCAGATGAAGAGAATATATATCAGGTTGTCCATTTCGTGATCCCCCTTTGAAGCGCCGCAACGATACCGATAAGAACGCATCCGGTCAAAATTCCCACTATCAGAATGCCTATCTCATTGTTGAGGCCGATAAAGACCGTTTCGGCCATACAAAGAAACGTATATATCAGCGCCAGCAGATTATACGGTTTCAGGCAGTTGATTATCCCGTAATCCACGTCCGGCAATATCAGATGTTTCAGATGGAAATAACTTGCCTGCATCACAAATACGGTGACAAGAGCGGAAGCGATCTTGACCGACCGCGGCAGATCCGTAAAGCAGATAAAGAGAATATACAAAACCAAAGCGGCGGCAGGCGCGGAAAGAGCTATGATCCTGTATTTTCCCAAAGTCTTCGATTTGTCGTCCGCAAGGCTGTCCATAGCACCGAAGTTTGCGGAAAACAGAAACATCAGGCTTCCGATCACGCCGAAAACGCCAAGCTGGAATCCGTTGAACATATCGCCGCCGGTCAGCAGTCTTACCACCTGATAAAGCCTGCCGAATGCCACGCATCCGACGGAAAGCGCGATCATCTGTGCATAAACGGCTTTCCTCGGCTTGAAAAACCTGACGATACCATATGTAAACCCGGCAAAAGCGCAAACGCAGATTATTATGTTGGTGAT
>CACZVC010000216.1 GCA_902784545.1 uncultured Ruminococcus sp.
AGCTGCCAAGTGGTTCATGAGACTGTTCTCGGTCGTGCTTCTTGTGCTCTGCGGCGTCGTCTTCGTGACAAGTCCCGCGGGACTGCTCAGCAAGCTCACGCCCGACTGGATGAACGGAACCTTCTGGACGATCGTCATACTTGTTTACTATTTGCTTGCAACGCTCCTTCCGATCGACAAGCTGATCGGAAAGCTCTACCCCGTCTTCGGCGTTCTGCTTATCGTTATGGCGGCGGCGGTGATCGGCGGCATCATTTTCTCGGGCGGCAAGTTCAAGATCCCCGAGCTGTCGCTTGAAAACCTGCATCCCAAGGACACACCGATATGGCCGTATATGTTCATCACGGTCGCGTGCGGCGCCGTTTCGGGCTTCCACGCGACGCAGTCCCCGATGATCGCAAAGTGCATCAAGAGTGAAAAAGAAGGCAGAAGCGTTTTCTACGGCGCGATGATCAGCGAATCTGTCATCGCCCTCGTGTGGGCAGCCGCAGGCGTCGCGTTTTACGGGACGACAGAACTTCTGAACGACGCGCTTGCAAACGGCGCTTCCAACGTCGTATATGAAATATCAACCGGCGTGCTCGGCACGTTCGGCGGCATCCTTGCGATCGTGGGCGTTATCGTCTGCCCGATCACTTCGGGCGACACCGCATTTCGAAGCGCGAGACTTATACTCGCGGAGACGTTCAGGCTGGATCAGAAAAAGATAAAAAACCGTCTTTTGATAACGATACCGCTGCTTGTCGTCGGCGGACTGCTCACGTGGTTCGCTATCGCAAACGACAGCGGATTTCAGACTGTCTGGCGCTACTTCTCGTGGAGCAATCAGACGCTCGCCATGGTCGCGCTCTGGGTGGCTACGGCGTATTTACTCAAAAAAGGAAAATACCGCTTCGGTTCTCTTCTCACAGCACTTCCCGCGACCTTTATGACGGCGGTCAGCACGACGTATATCCTTATGGCAAAAGAGGGCTTCAAACTCGATCAGACGGTCTCCTATATCATCGGAGCCGTCTGATCTTTCTGGTACGTAAAAACCTATCACGGAATACGTCGCTCTCTTAATCAGTTGTTTTCAGTTTTCAAACGAAGGTGGGAGAATACAATGACCGACGACACGAACAACTTCGCGCTTGAATTCCGCCTGCGCGAACTTGACGCAGACCTTCACAAGAGATTTACCGACTGCGTTTTCGTACTGCAAAAGATCCTGTCGAATTACAAACTGATATTCCCGGAATTCACGGATCACACCGAGCTTCACACGATCACCGTAATCGATTTTTGCCGCCGTCTGATCGGAGACGCGCTCGAGACTCTGAACAAGAACGAGCTGTACGTCCTTCTGTGCGGCTGCTATTTTCACGATACGGGAATGGGGATAACGGAAAAAGATTTTGAGACTTTCTCCCGTCAGATAGATTTCGGCGATTATTTCGATAAGCATCCGAATGCGTCAAAAGCCGAAGTGATACGTGATTATCACAACGATTTTTCCGGTCTGTTCGTCCGCAAGTACGCGGAGCTGTTTGAATTTCCGAGCAAAGCCCACGCGGACGCCGTCATCCAGATCTCAAGAGGTCACCGGAAGACCGACCTGTTGAACGAGAGTATCTATCCCACAAAGCTTGAGATGCCCGACGGCGAAAAGGTTTGTCTGCCGTATCTTGCGGCGCTGCTTCGGCTGGCGGATGAAATAGACGTCACGGCCGCACGAAATCCCCTGCTGCTTTACGATCTGGAGGCGATCACCGACGACCGTCAGCTCCTCGAACATAAAAAGCATCGTGCGGTGCGGGAACTCAGGATCGAAAAGGACGCGTTTATTCTTTTGATCGACGACAGCGATCCCGTCATAGCCGAAAAGCTTCGGATCATGGCAGGAAAGATGCAGAAGACGCTCGACTCCTGTCTCAAAGCCGTCAACGGCCGCACGCCTTTTGAGATCACTCAAAGGGAAATACGCTTGCGTCCGGTATGAGCTTTCGCGCCCCGTACGGCGGTCAAGCCCTGTCATACGCACGTTCAGGAAAAACCAAACATAATCAATAAATTTAAGGAGAGATCTTATCATGAAAAAAACGAAGAAAACCGCGTCCCTGATCGCCCACGTTGCCGTGCTGGCTCTGCTCTTTGTTCTGAGTATCGTGAGCGCCGTCATCATTTTCACCGGCAACATTCCTTCCGGCTTTGAAGCAAGTGAAGAGGCCTACAAAGCAACCGCCGCCCTGTACGGTGCTGCGCACATTGCCAATGCGCTCGCGCTCGCCTGCGGTATCACGTATCTTTTGAAGGGCAGCGGCAAATCGGCTGCGAACTGGTACAAAACGCTGATCCTGCTTATAGCGCTCGGCGTTACGCTTCGTCTTATCGGCACGCTGATCCATCCCGGTTTCGGCGTCAATGCCTGCCTGATGATCGGCATCATCCTCGCTTTGCTCGCCCTCCGGTTTATCAAAGATCTCGGCAAAACGAGAACCTGGATCATCTTCTGCATCCTCCTTGTTCTGGAGCTTGTCCTTGCCGTACTCACGTTTGACAAAAACGAGATCTTTTCCAGCATAGCCGGCAACCTTTCGAGAATCATGCTTGACTGCACGATAGGGATCGCCATTTACGAAAAGTACGCGGATAAGGCGAGAAGAAAAGCAGAATCGAACGAGTGCTAATAGTTGTATAATAAATGTTAAAGGAGATAGCCCCATGAAAATCACGAGCTTTAACCCCCAGATCTTCACAAAAAACGCCGATCCGATCGTAGCTCTGTTTGAAGAACTCGGCTTCGATGTGCGCCACGACCAAGAGGGTATCGGCGAATTGAACGTGGAGGGGATCCGAATGAAGAATCCGGACGGTTTTTATCTGGATATTTCCTGCCCGGATACCGATCTTCCGCGCGATATGGTAGGCATCCGCATGAACGTGGATGACTTTGATTTCGCGTATCAGCTGCTTTTGAAAAACGGCTTCAGGAACTTTTACGGTGAGAGGACCGTTGACACCGCAACAAGCATATCGGCGGTGCTGATCTCGCCGTCCGGGTTTGCTATCAATCTTATCCGGCATAAAAAAAATAAATAGGAGATAACTCCATGAAAATCACAACTTTTAACCCCCAGATCGTTACCAAGGACGCAGAATCTCTCATCGCCCTCTTTGAGGCTCTCGGCTTTGAGCGCCGTCATAAGAAAACCGGCATCAACGATGCCGATATCACCGGCATCCGTATGAGATATACCTCTGAGGACGGCAAGGTCTTTCACGTTGATATTGCCGAGTCTCCGCGCGTCCCGAGGGACATCACGTCGATCCGTATGAACGTGGACGACTTTGACGAGGCGTATCGTATGCTTGAGGAAAAGGGCTTTAAGAACGCTCAGGGCGACAGGATCACCGATACCGGCACGTCCAAATCTACTATGATGGTATCACCGTCCGGCTTCCCCATCAGTGTTACCGAGCACATCAAAAGCGAGGATAAGTGATCTCTGCTGCGATAACATACTTAAAAATAGTGTGAGGTTATCACTATGAGCAACAAAATTGATCAAGGTTCCTGTTTGTACCGTGTATTGAATGAAAGTCAAAATAAGCTGACAACCAAAAACGCCCCGCCGCGCCGCAGTAAAGAACTTCGAATGACGGAAACCAGAATATATATTGGACTTAATGATGTGCAAACTAAAGAACAAATATACGAGACCGATATGTATATGAACGTATTAAAGTACGTGTGCCGCAATTATCACGTGGCTTTCTCTGTCAATATAGAAAACGGCGGATACTTTCACGATGACGGCGAATACACAGAGGAGACGTCGTTTGTATTGGTACTCATAAACGCGGATCGGAAAGTCGTAAACGAGATCGCAAAAGATCTGTGTTCCTTCTTCCATCAGGAATCTGTTCTTGTCACAGAGAATCGTATGACCGGCTATTTCACCGGCGGGATTTTTTAAATTAAAATCAAAAAACTATTATAATGGAGAAACGCTATGAAAATCACATCTTTTAACCCGCTGATCGTCACAAAAGACGCAGAGTCCGCCGTCAAGCTCTTTGAAGAGCTGGGATTTGAAAAGCGCCATATAAAGGAGCAGATAAGCTTAAACAACGCTGCCGACATAAGAATGAAAAGCGCCGACGGCTTCCACGTGGACGTTACGCAGGGTACCGGCGAATGGATGATGATCCGTATGAACGTGGACAATCTGGATAAAGCGGTCGCGTTTCTCGAAGCGCACGGATTCCATAAGGCAAGGCACGCGGTCGCAAAGGATACCATTGACACCGGTACTTCCAAATTCAACATAATGGTTTCCGCTTCCGGATTTATCCTTGCCGTCTCGCAGCACACCAGGGATATGGATTGATCATGAAAGGTTTTTGCGAAAAGAAATTCAGCTCCATGCT
>CACZVC010000217.1 GCA_902784545.1 uncultured Ruminococcus sp.
TTTGCCGCCGACGGTCACGCTCAGTATTTCGGGTTTAAGGCGCATACCGTGGCACGCGTCGCACGGGACCTCTTCCGTAAACTGCTCGTAATAATCGGGATAACTGTTTCTGCGGCTTTCTATCATCGGTATAACGCCGTGAAAAGGCACGGTCTGTCTGTGCGCCAGCTTTTCAAAATATCTGTCTATCGTGTATAGCTTATCGCCCGTGCCGTACATAAGCGCGTTATACGCCTCTTTCGTGTAATCCTTTATCGGAGTGTCGAGGTCAACGCCGTAAGGCGCCATCGCCGCCTCGAAAAGCGGACCCGACCACGATTCGTCGTCAAGCGATTTGAAGCCGTTTACGGCTATTGCTCCCTCGCGCAGCGACATTTTTCTATTCGGGATTATCTTGTCGGGCGACATCGTCATACTCATACCGAGGCCGCCGCATTTTTCACACGCGCCGTAAGGAGCGTTGAACGAAAACATTCTCGGCTGAAGCTCGCCGAAGCTTATTCCGTGCTCCTCGCAGGCGTAGTTCTGCGAAAAGCTCATCGTTTTCTCGTCCCCGCCGACGATCCTTATCAAAAGATTTCCTTCCGCCGCTTTCAAGGCGCTTTCGACGGAATCGGACAAACGCGGTCTTATGCCGTTCTTCATTATAAGACGGTCGATGACGATCTCTATATTGTGCTTTATGTTTTTGTCAAGTTCCACGTTTTCGGAAACGTCGTACTGATTGCCGTCTACGCGCATACGCGTATATCCGGCTTTCGACGCGTCCTCGAACACCTTTTTATGCATGCCCTTTTTTCCGCGGACGACCGGGGCGCAGACTTCAAAACGAGTACCCTCCGGCAGTTCGAGGATTTTGCCGATTATCGTATCGGTAGTCTGCATCCTTATCTCTTTGCCGCATACGGGACAATGCGGAATACCGATCCTCGCGTAGATCAAGCGGAGATAATCGTATATTTCCGTCACCGTGCCGACGGTGGAACGCGGGTTTTTTGAGGTCGTTTTCTGATCTATGGAAATAGGCGCCTGTGTCCCTCGGCGTACAGAGTATCGAAAGCCAAAGAAGATTTTCCTGAGCCGGAAACGCCGGTAAACACAACGAGCTTGTCCCTCGGTATCCTTACCTCGATGTTTTTTAAGTTGTTGACGCGCACACCCTTTGCGTGTATGAATTTTTCGCTCATAATATGATCCTGTTTTCTGTTTTTATCTTTATGAAATCGTCGGAATACTCGCCGCCCGGTCTGTTTTTATAAACGATAAGCGGCTTTGCCGTTTCCATACCCGGCAGAGCGCCTTTTTTGGCTGATACGAGAACGAGAGACGGCTTGTGATCTTTCGTCGGATAAACCGTTATAAGCTTTTTCGGTTCAAGTCCGGCCGCGCTCAAAGCGCATAAAAGCTCGGATAATCTCTGCGGCGTGTAGCAGAAATACGCTATACCGCCGTCCTTTAAAATTCTTGAAGCGCAGGATGCGAAATCCGCTATCGTCGCCGTGCTTTCATGGCGGCTGAGCCTGTCCTGCTCTCTTTCGTTTATTCTGCCGTCGCCGGATCTGAAATACGGCGGATTCGATACGACGGCGTCGAATTTCACGTTTGTCTTATATTCAAGAACATCCGCGCAGACAACGGTCATTTTTCCGTTTAAGAGCTTTGCGTTATTTAAGGCGATCACGCACAGATCCGGCTGAAAATCAACGCAGACCGACGATCTTATCTTGCCGGACTGCAAAAGCATGGCGGAGATGATGCCGCTTCCCGCGCCGAGCTCGCAGATATCCTGCTTTGAATTGCGGCTGACGAACGCCGACAACAGACACGCGTCCGTCGTCAGCAGAAGTCCGCGGCGGTCCTGCGCTATACTGACGTTATCGGCTATATCCTCATATATAATATTATTCATTTATTTATGACGTTTACCGGCAGACCATTCTGATACGCTTTGAGATTTGACGCGACGAGCGCGATAAGGCGTACTCTCGCCTCGTATGACGCCCATGCGATATGCGGCGTAAGTGTGAGATTTTCCGCGCCTATCAGCGGATCGTCCGGTCTCATCGGCTCGACGGTCAGAACGTCGCAAGCCGCGCCGGCAATGATATGCTTGTCAAGTGCTTCGCGCAGGGCGTGTTCGTCGGCTACTGCGCCGCGCGCGGTGTTAATAACGTAAGCCGTCTTTTTCATCGTCGCAAGTCTTTCTTTGTTTATAAGGCCGCGAGTCTGATCGGTCAAAGGACAATGGACCGTCAGATAATCGGCGTACCTGAAAGCCTCATCGACGGTTATAAGCGGATACGGGCAGTCCTCCGGCTTTGTTCTCGTTGCGATTTTTACTTTCATACCGAAAGCGTCGCCGAGCTTTGCGACACGCCTACCGATCGCGCCGTAGCCGATTATGCAGAGAGTTTTTCCGTTCAGCTCGTTTATCGGATACGGGAAGTACGAGAACGCGCGGGAGCTTATCCACTCCCCGTTATGCGTCGATTCGTTGTACTTGTCAAGCGACGTGGTGTGATTGAGAATATACGCAAACGTAAGCTGCGCTACGGAATCCGTAGAATATCCGGGGGCGTTGCAAACTTTGATATTTAGCTCCTTCGCCGCTTCAATATCTATGTTATTGTAGCCCGTGGCGAAAAGACCGATATACGAAAGCTTGGGGCAGTTGTTCATTATTTCTCTGTCTATTACCGCCTTGTTGCAGAGTATGACGTCGGCGTCAAAGCATTTCTGCATTATCTCTTCTTTTGTCAGAATATCATAGTATTCGACCGTACCGAGCGCTTCAATTGCGGAAAAATCTATATCTCCGACCGTCAGCGTGCATTTGTCGAGCAGGACGATTTTTGTCTCCGCTCTTTCTTTATTTATCTCCTCGGGCGATTTTTGTTTTCCGTTTTTCTTTTTGATGAACATAAGCAGCGCATAAACTATGATAAGCAGAAAAGACACGGCGAGCAGTATCAAAGAAAGCTTTATTAGCTTTTCATCGTATAAAAACTTGCTCTTATTGTCTTTGATATCCTTATAGATCAGCACGAGCAGAATAAGGCTCAACAGCTCCGTTATAGTCGCGACGGAGGGACCGCGCTTATCGGGATGCACCGCCGCCGCCCATACTGAAATACACGCGATAAGCGTTGAAAGCATAAGGAAATACGTTATTATGTACGTTTTCCAATCGGGATAGCCGGTTTCCTTCATTATAAGCGTCTCGTCCTCGGTCAAGTCCTTGCTGTCAGCCAATAGCTTTGACATTGACGTGATATTCGCGTACCAGTATACCGCGGCGGATACCGTAAGACACAGCGCGGACACTACCGCTATCAAGATTATAACGTGCTTTTTTTTCATGTTTTTCTCCTTCATAACAAATCGGACAGCTTGTCGGATAACAAACGACGCATAGTCGGGTCAAGACTCATTTCACGGCAGATACCGTCGTATTCGGATAAAGCGGCTTTCCGCAGATTTATCGGAATATACGTTTTTTCGGCTCTTATCATCAGATTTTTCGGCGTTTCGTCCGGGTCTATGAATTCCTGCGACGTAACGCGGTAGCCGCAGGCGTAAAGCAGACGGCAGCGGAGCGCGTCGGTAACGACGACGGAAAGCTTTTGTTTGAGCACCGGCTCCCGCAGGATGAACGATAAAGCCTCGCTTTTTATCTGCGTCGATATCTCGTGCTGACAGCACGGCGAGGAAAGTATCACCTTTGCCCCGCGCTTCACCGCCTCGGACAGCACCATATCGGTTGCAGTATCGCAGGCGTGCAGCGACAGAACGAGATCCGCGGGATCGTCCGGCAGGTCGCGGAAAATATCGCCGCATATAAACTTCATACCGTCCCAGCCGAGCTTTTCGGCATATCCCGCGCATTCCGCGATTACGTCAGCCTTCCGGTCAACGCACAAAATCGAAACATCTTTATTCAGAACGTATCTGAAATAATAATAAACGGCAAACGACAGATAGCTTTTGCCGCAGCAAAGGTCCCATATTTTTATTCCGTTGTCGGGAAGCGACGGCAGTACGTCCGATACTATCTCAAGAAATTTGTTTATCTGCCTGAATTTGCTCTGCCTTTTATCGTAGACCCTGCCGTTATTATCCTGCACGCCGAGGTATACGAGAAAATCATATTTTTGCGACGGAGATAAAACGTAATTCTTTTCACCCGACGCTGTTTTAGGCTCCGCGCCCCGGCCGTATTTTATATGTAACGCGCCTTTTTTCGACCGGAGCATCACGGCTGTAAAATCAGCGCATTTTACGTCGGTCTGTTTGTAATTCACGGTCTCGCCGAGAAGCCGGTCGATAAAGCCTTCTGAGGGCTGATAAGATTTCAGCGCCTTTCCGTCCGGCATGAATTTCTGCGAGCAGACGACCGTTTCGTTATTCTTTTTTTCAACGGTATAAACGTGTTTTTTAACACTTTTATCGAATCTGCCCGACAATACGGTTTGTATGAACGTA
>CACZVC010000218.1 GCA_902784545.1 uncultured Ruminococcus sp.
GACGCAAAGCGTCATGAATTGACGGTCGTACCGTCATGAATTGATTTGCATTAAAGACGCAAATCATTAAGGCTGCCGCAAATGCGACAGCCCCTTTTTATTTATCTTTATTTATCAAACGGTTTTACGCCGCCTGCTTTCATTTTGTTTTTATGCTCGTACATCGCCTTGTCGGCGCGTCTGAACACCTCGGAAACGTTTCTGTCATGGTCTCTGTCGTACAGCGCGTAGCCGAGCGCCGCCGATACGCGTTTCCATGGCTTTAACGCATCGTTGTTATATATTTTCTTTATTTCGTCGTTGAAGCGCTTTGTAAGCTCGGCGATATTGTCGTAATCCTTGCCCTCGAGCACCACGGCGAATTCGTCGCCTCCGATACGGAATACAGGCGAATGCTTGAATATGGAGCAGATAACGTCGCAGAGGTCCTTTATCGCCGTATCGCCGCGGTCGTGACCGAACGTGTCGTTTGTGTGCTTTAAGAAATTCAGGTCGATCATCGCTATGCCGAATTTTGTCCTGTAGCTTTCGTTGATCGACTTGTCAAGCCTTTCGACCTCGCGGTCGTAAGCCGTTTTGTTCCTTATTCCGGTCAGGGAGTCCTTGCTTGCAAGCTCCTTCATCTTGTCCGTCTCGTCCTTTGAGATGTCAAGCTCGGAGTTTGCGGCGACAAGCTTTGCTATATGCTCGTTCAGATCTTTTTCCATCTTCTTCATAGATTCGGAAAGCTCCTGAAGCTCGTCGCCCGTTTTTATGTTAAGCTTTGCGAATTTGTTGTGGAGAACGGCTTCGTCGTCGTGGTAGCTCGCCGCCGAATCGGACATCAGCTTTATCGGCTTTATAAGCAGATTGTTGACGACTATGATACCGACAGCCGCCAATACCGCGGTCGCCAGCAGAAGCCACAGAAACAACCTCAAAACGTTTTGGAACTGCTCCGTCCTGATCTGGTTCATCGAGATGTCGACAAACGCGTAGCCTATGACGTCGCCGCTGTTATCTTCCGTTTCGTATACGGGAAATCCGGCGGTGGAAAGCCATCCGTATTCCTCCGTATTCGTAATATAAGCCGAAAATACGTAATTTTTGTCCGTAAGCACCCGCTTTTGGCTTTCAAGCAGCGGATCGAAGCAGCCGGGCGGACAGGCTTTTTCATTCGCGGCGTCCACGACGTAAACAACGGATTCCGTCGGCGCGTCGACGTAAGTCAGATAAATGCAGCCGACTTTTGTGGAATTCTGTATTACTCTCATAAAATCGCGCAGCTCGATAAAGTCGGGATCGTTTTCGATATCCGAAAACTGCGCCGTGTATTTGTTGAACGCGTCGGATCCGAGGTATTTGCTGCTTACCTTGTTATCGATCGAGTCGAACTTGTTTTTTACCAGGGCTTTTAATCTTTTGAAAGCCTCTCTGTCCACCACTCTTGATACCGCCCCGGAAATTCCCTCCGCGCGGTTAAGGTACTGTTCTTCGGTAGTCTTGACGATGACCCTGCCGCCTATGATTATGGAAACGGCTATGAGCAGGGCGCAGAACGCTATGATCATCAGAAACGTTTTTTTCTTCAACGAAAACTTCAACTTCATCAGACGATGTTTTCCTCCGTTGTATTACATCAAAAAAATCACGCAAAGCTAAAAAATCAGGGCCTTTTCAGATAGCTGAGACAGAAGCTTTTGGATAGCTTTATGTCTGTATCCCGGTGTTTACGCGTGTGACTCAGTTTTTGCGCCGCAAAATCAAAAAACGGCGCTGTTCTTCGGGCGCGTGAGCGTTTTCCCGATCGTCCACGCGCGGGTTGGTGATAATATCACCGGGAACAGTATGAGCAGCGAAAACGTATCTCAACAGTAAAGCTTCCATCTCGTCCGTCAGGTATATGATTTTATACCCTTTCGCGTTTAACCGAAAAAAATCAGTATTTCCGCTGCAAGGAAATACTGATAAAAATCAGTTATTATACGATGCAACTGGCTATCTATTTAAGACCCTGTAGCTTTGCGTCGCCGGATCGCTCCGGTTTTGCCTTTTTATGCGCATTTTTCTATATTATACACAAACAAGCGCAGCTTTGTGTTAAATAACGAACAAATATGTATGAATTTTCGGTAAAAAGAATTGCCGATATTTGTTATGAACCGGATCAGGCGGCTTTTGCGGCGTAAATCTTATGCAAAGACTGACTGCCGGCGGGGATATACGGTATATCGGACAGCGAAATGTCGCCGCCGCTCACATATCTGAAAAGCGCCACTATGTCCTTATTGTTCACCTGACCGTCGCCGTTCGGGTCGAGCGCCGCGGCGTTCACGCTGCCGCCCGCGCCGCTGACGTATCTGAACATCGCCACGATATCCTTGTTGTTTACCTGACCGTCGCCGTTCACGTCGCCCGGAATGAACGGATCATCGTGCTGTTTTTCCGTCGCTTCATATACCGCCGTATATTCCGCGTCGCCGTAAACCGGCGAAATCTGTTTGTCCCAGCCGGTAAACGCGTACGTATATTCATCGTCTTCGGCTCTCTGCGGATCGTCGGGGGCGGCGATCTGATCGCCGTAATGATACGTGTTCTCGCTTATTACCGCGCCGTCCCAGTCGTAAAACGTCACCGTATAGTCTATATACTCCGGTTCCGCTTCGGTTTTGTATTCCGCGCCGTCGTATATGACCGACGCCGTGCGGAGGATAACGCCGTTTTCGACCGTTACAGTTACGTCCGCGCACTCCGTGTGCGAAAAATCGCATACCGCGCAGGCGAACACCGCGTCCGCGGATGAAAGATCCTCACTCCATATCCATAAAGGCGCGATTATAACGTGACCCTTCGCCGGCGTGCCTTTAACGGTTATCTCATCCCTGTGATCCTGTCCGTCGGGGCTCGTATCGCCGTATATGACGGCGGTGTAAACGGTCTGTCCGTCGTCGGTACACGTCGGCTCCGTCTCAGCCTCTGTCATAAGCGCCGCGATCTGTTTTTCCGCGCCGCATCTTTCGCAGGTGAAAATACCGTCGGCAAACTGTCCGTCTTCGTCTTCGTCCCACGAAAAGCCGTCGAAAACAAATATGTGTTCAAGTCCTTCGACCGGCTCCGTCGCCGTATCCGTGTGTTCCTTGCCGTCCGGACTGTCTTCGGCGATTATCACGGCGGTATAGACGATCGCGCCGGCTTCCTCGCAGGATGAAGCGTCAAGCTCAGCCGTTATCGCGGCTTTGACCGTCGTCACCGTTTTGCAGAAAGAACATTCATAGCACGCCGCCGCGCCGCGTTCACCCTCAGATACCGTCCACGAAAATCCGGTAAATTCCATATTGTGACCGGTTTTCAAAAGGATTTCTTCGTATGTCTGCGCGGTGAAAGCCGGATCGCTGAATTCCGCCTTGCAGGTATACGACCCGTCCGTCTCGCATCCGGCGGGGACCGTAGTGCAGGAGGCGGCGACCGTCTCCTCATATTTTATCGTATCGTCGTTTTTGCTCGTTTTTGA
>CACZVC010000219.1 GCA_902784545.1 uncultured Ruminococcus sp.
TCGGCGAAAACCGCGGCATACGCAATTTCAGAAAATTCTATCAGACTATTTTAAGCATCAACCGCGAGGACTTCACGGAGGAGCCGCACGAGGATGAAAAGGCGCTTCTGCTCACGCTTGAGGTGACTTTCAGAAACGGCTCGGTAAGGTCTTATAAATTCCATTCGTATTCCGACCGCCGCTGCTTTATGACGATAAACGACAAGGGCGAGTTCTACGTGCTGCGCTCGATGCTCAAAAAGCTCGTAAACGACGCGGACAAGCTGCTGTCGTATCAGACGGTCAACCCGAACGCGGACTATTGATAAAAAAAGGCTCTCGGGGCGTCTGCGATAAAGCAGGTGTCCCGACGGGCGGCTCAACAGTTGATTACTGCACGGTATAGCTTAACGCTATGCCGTTTCTTTATGGGTTTTGTTTCTCTCTGATATCATGTCAAGGGGTTTGGATAGTAAAATTGAAATGATTCTCGGATGGATGCCCGAAAGAGGTGGATTTTTTAACAGTTTCATGATATAATTCTATTGAAATATTTCGATTGCAAAAATTTTACCTGAACCCAACCTTTTCCCGATTTTTCACCTCTTATATGGTGAAACGGATAAGAACGGAGAAAAAAAATGAACAAGTATAACGGATATGACGATACGACGCTCGTTGAAATGACGCTGCTCGGTGATAACGACGCATACGGCGAGCTTGTCAGACGCCACGAAAAAGCGGTGATGGGAACAGCGGTAAAGATCACGAAAAACGAGTTTTCCGCGCAGGACGCCTGTCAGGACGCGTTTGTTTCCGCGTGGATGAATCTGTCGCAGCTGCGTGAAAAAGCGTCTTTTCGTCCGTGGGTCTGCGCGATCGCCAACAGATGCGCTCTGATAGTTAACGAGCGCTACGCCGCCGCCATACCCGCCATAAGTCTTGACGCGCTTGATTTTGATATACCGGACGCGGAACGGCCCCTCGAATATGACGATATTCACGACGCCGTTGCAAAATTGAGCGAGAAGATAAGGGACGTTATACAGCTTCATTATTTTGACGGATACTCCGTTTCCGAGATCGCCGAGAGACTGTCCGTACCGGTCGGCACGGTCAAATGGCGGTTAAATGAAGGGCGAAAAAAACTCAGGGAGGGATTCGGAATAATGGAAAAAGAATTTGATGAAAATGAAGCAATGGTAAGGCGCGTAATGCGTCAGGTCGACGAGCTGAAGCTCTGGAGGCTAAAATCAAACAAAACAGGCTTTGAAAATGATTACAAAAACGTACTTGCATCGGCAAACGAGCTGCCGGACGGCAAGGATAAAAGTCACGCCATGGCGGATATCCTTCTGCTCGGCTACTGGTGGCTGCCCGGGCAGAAAAACGATCAGGTCTTAGCCGAAATAAAAAAGCACGCGGAGCAAAGCGAAAACGAAGAGGTGATGATGAGCGTCATCGCCAACGAAGCGGATAAATATTCGGGCGATGAATACGAAAAATTCATGCTTGAAACGGAAATACCTTATACGCAAAAGCTCAGAATGAGAAAAGCGGAAGCGTACTGTCGTTTTTGGCTCGGACGCTATTATTTCAGCTCAAATAAGCCGGACGAAGGCTTTGCGTGCTATAATGCGGTGCTCGATCTTTCGGAGCCGTCCGACGTTTACTATGCGAACGCAAAGGCGGCGATAAAAATGGAACAAAGGAGGGCGGAGCTTTGCAAGGCGGGCGGCGAAGACAAAAACTACGGCGCGACCGGTGAGATATACCGGTATATAAACGGTAAACTGTATTTCATGTCACAGCCCGGATACAGCCAAGGAATATCCGCCGCGGTCTTCTATTATGCAAGCTTATGCGACGGTCTGATATACGATCCCGGTCTGAAGCAAGGCGACACCGTGTTATCGAGCGACGGCAAAACCACGCTGCTGTGTGAACAGACAGACGCCGTCATAGAAACTCCCGCGGGCACGTTTGAAAACTGTACCGTTTATTCGATACGCGGAGAGTCTACGGCAAAGACGGCGTATTGTCCCGGCGTCGGTATCGTATATTCCGAGAACGACGGCATAAGAACAAGCCTTAAAAAATACGTTATAAAAGGCGGAGACGGTATGATCCCGTTTTTCCCGGGCAACCGCTGGGAATACGATATGGAGTCCGACGACGTCGAATACGATTGCGAAAATGTTTTTGAGGTAACGTCATATAAAAACAAAGAAGCGGTCATATCCGCTTACAGTATAACAAAATTTGTAGACTATAAAGATACGTTCGGCGGCATAATGAAATACGCAAGGGACAAATACGTCGAGGAGTGCGGTAACAATCAGTGGCGTCTTGTTGACGTGCGCGGCAAAATGAAAGAAGCCGAAAAGCTTGCGGCGACCGAAAAACAGAAAGTGTGGTTTCAGACGGCGTACGACGTTATGAACAGGATATTTAATACCGACCCGGAGATCACACCGGACTGTAAAGAAAAAGGTCTGTGGAATTTTTTCAACACGTATAATGCAAAAAGAAGCGGCGGCAAAGTCTGCGTTTATGACAGATACACGGAATCGTTTGAGTGGAAAGACCGTATAAGAGGGGATCAGGCTTTCAGACTGCTCTATAATTTCCTGTACAGTATCATACAAGACGGCACCGGCTGCGTCTGGTGTGATAAATGGACGCCCGGATATAACGGTAAGATCGACGTCGATTACTACAGCACCGCCGTAAGCACGGATATATCCGTACTTGAAAACGAGCGCGTAAGCACGCCTTCGGGTACGTTTGAAGACTGCCGGCACGTTATCCTTGACGTGTCGGGATATCAGGGCGGTCTCGGTTATTTCGGCGGACATATGGAATGCTGGTATGCATACGGTATCGGGCTTGTAAAATACAAGCGCCCGGTGAATGACGAAGTCGAAAACGTCTGGGAACTGACGGCGTACGAGGGAGAGGGAGAAGGATTTTTCCCGATAAACGACGGACTGATACGCCGCTACGAACCTGAAGACATAGGCGACGGCTGCCGCGGGTTCGTTGAATACACGTACGCTGCGGATGAGACCGGTACGACGATATTCAGGAACGCCTGCGGAGTACAGAGCCGTGAAGAATACGAAAAGGCAACGAAAAACTCATAATAAAAAAATGAATAAATAAGAAATAATAAAAAAGGTATTTGCGGCAGATCCCGTTCGGGATAAGGCTTATATGATCGTATGACAGGCGCACGCTCGCCGGCGGCGTTTTTCTTTCTTCTTTATTCTTATTCTTTCTTAATTTCTCCTTGACTTTTCTCTTATTTTATGCTATAATATATCATCACGTTTTGCGCATTGCGCAAGGAAAGGGAAAAAAATGAAAAATATTGCTAAGGTTTTAGCCGCGGTCATGATAATAAGTCTTATCGTTTCCGTATTTTCCATCGCTCCCGCCGCTCTCAATTCCGCGGACTGGGAAGTCGTTCACACTCCGTCCGGCTCACCGG
>CACZVC010000220.1 GCA_902784545.1 uncultured Ruminococcus sp.
AACGCAGTGAGATAATTTAGCTGCGAGCGACTGCGAGCAATTTAGCTGTTTTCAAAATCATTCTTAATATCAAAGCGGTTAGAACAAGCTGAAAGAAAAAACCCACTATGACACTTTCTCTATTCGAAAGATGTCAAAGTGGGCTTGTTTCTTCTTTATGTTGCCTCCCTCTTTGAGGGAGGTGTCACGACATTGTGTCGTGACGGAAGGAGTTTTTAAAAGAATAAATAAAAAAGAATAAAGAATAAAGAAGAAAAATCGGAATATTGTAGGGGAGGGGTCTGCCCTCCCGCGAGGTTCCGCCGTGCGAATGTTAATGCCGACCGCGGAATACCGCATTTTTATTATATATCATATCATCATCGCAGTCAAGCGTTAAGGAGGCTTTTAATGTAAAATTACATTTTCAAATTTTTGTCGGGAGGGCAGACCCCTCCCCTACGGAGGGATATGGCGCGCCGTTTTACGGCGTGACGAAGGGAGTAAATACTTTGTCTTCAAGTTGAGACTGCCTTTCGGGGCAGTCCTTTCTTTTTTTGATCCCGGCCGGAGCCGCTATTCTTCGTCCTTTTCTTCATCATCTTCTTCTTCCGCGTATTCGTCCGGGGCGCCGTATTCTTCATCATCCGCCAAGGATTCATCGTATTCGCCGTCGGGCTTTTTTTCAAGGGCGGCGGCGAAGGCGAGCGCCTCGGGCAGAACTTCCTCGAAATCCTCCTCGCGCTCCGCTTTGAATTTCGTCACCTCGTCCCATTCGTCGTTGAAAACCGTGAATGTGTACTGTCCGAAATCGACGGCGCAGTTTACGCGCGCTTCGTTTGAAAGCGTATATTTGAAAACGGAGCTTTCGTTCCTCGCCTCGCCGTAGGCTATCACGCCCTTGCCGTTTTCAGCCTCAAAATTCTTAATAATGCCGCTTATGTTGTGATTGCAGTGCACGTATCTGTAACCGTTTTTATGCTTTTTTACAAGGTCGGAGACCGAAAAAGCAACGGTGCCGGCAAAAACGAGTATCAGACCGAAGATATTGAGCCGTCTTAATATCAAATATATAACGAGCGCCGTGACCGCGGGAATTATAATGACCGTAAGGATACAGAGGATTATATCCATGATCTTCTGCTTTTCTATCGCTTTATCTCTGTCTCTGTATTTTCTGTAAAGACTGTCGTATATCATTTTTTCCTCCCCGTCATTCTGAATTTGTATTTTTCCTTTTCCTCATAAACGGGCGCGGCGGGCTGTTCCTCCGCTTTTTCCTTCTTCGTACCGGGCGGGTCTCCCGTCACCTCGCGTATAAGCGCGCCGTATTTTTTCCGCTTGCCGGGAAACGGGATAAGCGCGAACAAAACGGTTATTATACCGACGGATATGAGCAATAGCGGGATCGTTCTGTCCTGCGCGCGCGAAAGATATTCAAGGCACACGCCGAAATATATCGCCGCGACAAACGCCGTTATTATGTAGTCGAAAAGTCCCTTTGTATAAACGCCGCGTATGCGCGAGCCGTATTCAGTCTCCTCGATAACGCCGCGGAATACCGTGGCGTAAGGGTCGTACGATGCGCGCGGCTTTTTTACGAGCTTTATTTTGTCGCCCTTGCGGAACGAATTGTAGACCCAGTCAAGCTCCGCGTTCGCCCCGGCGAATCTCGCGGGCGACGTTATATCGTCCCAGCGCTTCAAAAGCTCGTTTTTGCCGTATTTGCTTTTATATATCATAATAAAGCCCCCGTTTTGCGTATATGATACCACAAATATCACCGCTTGTCAAGATGATTATTTGCAGGGAAAGCGCCTGCGTACATTTGTGACGGCGCGCCGCGGCGGAATTTGCCTTATCCGCTTGACAATCCGCATATTTGCTGATATAATATACGTAAAGCAGAATGAAAAGTGAGGACACGGTAAATGTTGGTTGATAACAGGATAGTTATAGGCAAGGGAAAGGAAGAGGCGTTCATACTGCCGAAAATGGCTAACCGCCACGGACTTATATGCGGCGCGACGGGTACCGGCAAGACGATAACGCTGAAGGTGATGGCGGAATCGTTTTCCGATCTGGGCGTGCCGGTGTTTCTGGCGGACGTCAAGGGCGATTTAGCCGGATGCGTAAAGCGCGGCGTACGCTCCGAGGCGATAGACAAGCGTCTGTCCGGCATGGGATACGACCCCGAAAAATTTGAATACAAGAATTTCCCGGTGCGCTTCTGGGACGTTTACGGAGAGAGCGGTCACCCGGTAAGAACGACCGTTTCCGAAATGGGCGCTTCGCTTCTGTCGCGCCTGCTCGGACTTACGGACGTGCAGAGCGGCGTGCTTTCAATAGCGTTCCGCGTTGCCGACGACAACGGCTGGCTTCTTACGGACCTTAAAGACATCCGCAGTATGGTCGCCTACGTTACGGACCATTCGGCGGAGCTTCTGAACAAGTACGGCAATATATCGAAGCAGTCCGCCGGCGCGATACAGCGCGCGCTTTTACAGCTCGAGGACGCGGGCGGCACGCTTTTCTTCGGCGAGCCGGATATAAAGCTGTCCGACTTCATGCAGACGGCGGAGGACGGGCGCGGATATATAAATATTCTGCACTGCGCAAAGCTCTATCAGTCTCCGCTTCTTTATTCGACGTTCATGCTGTGGCTTCTCGCGGAGCTGTTTGAAGAATTGCCGGAGGTCGGCGATCCCGATGTGCCGAAGCTCGTTTTCTTCTTCGACGAGGCGCATCTGCTTTTCAACAACGCGCGCCCCATGCTTACCGAAAAGGTGGAGCAGGTCGTAAAGCTCATACGCTCGAAGGGCGTCGGCGTTTACTTTATAACTCAGCAGCCGTCGGATATACCGAACCCGGTGCTCGCGCAGCTCGGCAACCGCGTACAGCACGCGCTGCGCGCATACACGCCGCTTGAACAGAGGGCGATACGCGCCGCGGCTCAGTCGTTCCGCGCAAATCCGGATTTCAACACCGAGGAGGCTATAACGGACCTCGGTACCGGCGAGGCGCTCATCAGCTTTCTTGACGAGAAGGGAAGACCGTCCGTCGTCGAACGCGCGACGGTTTTGCCGCCTCAGTCCGCAATGGGCGCGATAGACGACGAAAGGCGTAAAGCAGAGATAACCGCGGACGATATGTACGGCGTATACGAGGACGCGGTGGATAACGAATCCGCATACGAGCTGATCACCGCCGCCCGCGAGGAGGAGGAAGAGGAGAAGGCGGCAGCCATTGAGGAAGCCGCGAAGAAAAAGGAAGAGGAAAAAGCGGCGAAGGAAAAGGAAAAAGCGTCTAAAAAGAAAAAATCCGCCGCGGAAAAAGCCGCTCAGTCGGCTATGAATTCGATAGGCCGCCAGCTCGGCAATTCCATTACGCGTGGCCTTCTGGGAACGCTTAAAAAGTGGATAAAATAATACGGTAAGCGCGGCGGAAAAGACGGAGTTTGAAAATGGATAAGGTCACAAGGCTTTTGTTTGAGCGGCAGGATAAGGAATACGCGAAATTCGCCATGAAGCTGACGCCGGGGCTTGACGAAAAAAACGTTATAGGCGTCCGTTTTCCCGACCTCAAGGCGGTTTATAAAGAGCTTGACGAAAAAGAAAAAGCGGAGTTTATGAAAGAAACGCCGCACCGGTATTTTGAAGAAAACAATCTCCACTCGGTAATAATATCGCATATAAAAGACGAGAGCGAATGCGTTAAAGCGATGGAAAGCTTTGCGCCGTATATAGACAACTGGTCGACCTGCGACACGATATCGCCCGCGGTGTTCAAAAAGCATAAGGATATCCTTACGCCG
>CACZVC010000221.1 GCA_902784545.1 uncultured Ruminococcus sp.
GTTTACGTCTATATCCGCGTCGGCGCCCGATATATACCTGTTTACGTTATATTCCGCTATACGCGCGTCGACGTCGCAGAAGCAGAGCGCGCCGAAAAGCACGGCGAACGCGGCGGCGAGCGCGGCGAAGAAGTTGAATCCGCTCCAAAGCTGTTTTATGATTATAAATATGAAAGCGAAGGCGAGCAGTATCATAAACCACGACGTGTAGACGCGCAGCTCCGTAAGCCCGTAGCCCTTTATATAAAGAACCATTTTCGATATCGCGACGGCGATGAGAAGCAGCGTGAAAAGGCACAGTATCACGGAGAATATTTTAAGCGCCGCGGACGGCTTGCCGTCGCTTTTCTTTTTTGTGAATACGACGAGCGCGATAATAACGGCGGCGTTTATAACCGCCACGGCGCAAAGCTCGAAAAAGCCCGTGCGCGCGTATTCCGCAAGCGTCATCCCGTCCGGGAGCTCGGACGAAAATCCGCCGAAATAATATTTCGCCTGCACCGATAAAAACACGATATAAAGTATGAAAAGCGGCGTTACCGCGGCGTATGCGGCGGCGGAGGGAACGAATGAAACGGCTTTCAAAAAACTTTCGCGGTGCTTATCCGTCAGCACGTTCCGCAGCTTTCCCGCGGCGTTTGAGTAAAGCCCGCCGAAGAAATACATGGCGACGGGCACGCAGAATATCAGGCGCAGTATCTCCTCGCCGATGCCGCGCGACAGAAATTCGCCCGCGTCGTGCAAAAGCTTTGAAAAGCCCGGATCCGCGTGCGCCAGAAGCACCGCCGCCGCGGCGGTCGGGATCGCCGTCAGAGCAAGCCCTACGAGTACGTGCCAGAAGCGGAAGCCGCCCTTTTTAACGTCCTTTTCCGTCCTGAACGCCGCGGGGAAAACGGCGGTAAAGGACGAAAACGGCATTATGAACGTCGATTTTATCATATCGAAAACGAACATATCGTTTATGAACCCGCCTCTGCCGGAGCCCGCCGTGAAATACATATAAAACGTTACCGCAAGCAGTATGAAAACGCTTACGAGGAATTTTATGAACACGTTGTCCGACAGAACGTATACGAGCGAAAACGCGGCGGTAAAGGCGAGGTACGCAAAATTGCCCGCCCTTTGTTTAACGCCCTTCACGCCGAAATAAGCGGCGACGGCGGCGATAAGCAAAACCGTCGACACGCACGCGCCGAGCCCGGCGCCGCCGTCGCTGCCGCCGGTAAAGCTTTTCAACAAGAGATATCCGACGGCGAACGCCGCGAACGCGAAAACGCGCTCCGCTCTGCCGTATTTGTTTTCTTTCACCTGGATATTTTCATATCCGTAATACTGTCCGTCCATAACACAGCTCCTTTATTTATTCGGAATTTCAAAGGTTTTTGTTTTTCTGTCCGAGGCGTTGTCCGACGCGCGGAAGCCCCACGATATAACGATACAGCCGTCTTTTTCCGCAATTTCATAATTGCCGTCGGCGAAGGGGCAGTAGCCGTCGTCTCCGCCGGTCGTTCTGCCGAGAAAAACGGTCTTGCCGTCTTTTTGACTCAAATATATTTCCGCGCCGCTGCCGACCGTATAGCTCCACTCTCTTATTATCAACGTATACCCGTTTTTTAAAGGTACGTTTATATCCTCGCGGTAATCCCTGCCCGACGCGCCCGGTGTACACGAGCATAACAGCAGCACGGCTGCGCACAGGATCAAAACGGTTTTTTTCATTTGTTTGACCTCCTTTTTCCGATACGACCATAATATCACAAAAATACGGTTTTGTCAATACCTTTTTATCGAAAAATGATAAAAATTTTGGAAAAATCGAATTTTCCCCGCCGCCGAAGCCCGGCGGTATTTATAAATATTTACAATTCATTATTTACTTGCCGTTTAAAAAAAACAAAAAACGCGCTATATTTATATCGATCAATATAGCAAAGGAATGTCATAATGAAAAAACTTATCGCGCTGATCATAACTGCCGCGGCGGTCTGCCCGCTTTTGTTCTCCTGCACGGGATCCGGGGCTGAAACGTCGTACGAGCCGTACACGCAGGTCATAACCGCGCCGGAAACGGATACGGATACCGAAGCCGGTACGGATACGGCGGCGGAAACGGAGGAGGAAACGACGGAGGCGCCGACGACCGCGCCCGAGCCGGAGCCGTCTCCCTACGGCATTTTCACGTATACGGAGAATAAAATAAACGTGAACGTGTCCTCGCCGTACGCGATACTTATAGACGCCAACACAAAGGAGATACTGTATCTCAACTGCGACCCGACGGAAAGGATATATCCGGCGAGCACTACGAAGCTGCTCACCTCGCTCGTCGCGCTCAAACACTGCGACCCCTCGGTCGTCTTCAAGCCCGGGGACGAGCTTACCCTCGTTGAAAAGGATTCTTCGATTGCTTACATAAAAACTCATCACGAGCTCACCTGCGAAATGCTTATAGAGGGCATGATGCTCCCCTCCGGCGGCGACGCGGCTTACGCGCTTGCGGCGGGCGTCGGCAAAATAATAGCGAACGACCCGGAGATGAACGGCATCGACGCCGTCAAGGTCTTTATGGACGAGATGAACAGATACGCGGTCGAGGAGCTCGGTCTGACCGGCTCGCATTTCACCACGCCGGACGGCTACGACGATCCGGAGCATAACCATTACACGACGCTTATCGACATAATGACGGTCGGCTACGCCGCGATGAACGAGCCGATAATAATGAAATACGCCGGCACCGCCGAGGATAACGTGAGATACGCGAGCGGCCATAAAATGACGTGGGTAAACGGCAACAAGCTGATAGTGCCGGACAGCAAGTATTTCTATGAGAACGCCACCGGGATAAAGACCGGCACGACGGACGACGCGGGCTGCTGTCTTATCTCGTCCGCGGCGCTCGGCGTAAAAAGGATGCTCGCCGGCGTTTTCAAGACGTCGGGCGACAAAATGCGCTATACCGATTCAAGAAATCTGCTCGCCTGCGGGCTTGACAGATAATGAGGCTGAAAAGCAGGACGGCAAGGATAACGGCAGGAACAGCGATCCCCGCCGTCCTCGCGCTTTTTATCGTCCTGTTCCTGAAATTCGGCTCGCCGCCGTGCCTTTTTCACGGCGTGACGGGGTTTTTCTGCCCCGGCTGCGGCGCCGGCAGGGCGCTCAACGCGCTTTTTCACCTGCACCCGGCTGACGCGCTCGGCTATAACGCGCTTTTTACGTTGTCTTTGCCTCTTTTCGCGCTGTTTGCCGTGAAATATTACGTTTCTTTCGTTTCCGGCAGGGATATCATGCCGAAGCTTCGCATCACTTACCGCGGAGCGGTGATATATTCGGCGGTCATCGGCGCGTTTTTCATATTGAGGAACATACCGGTCGAGCCTTTTACTCTGCTTAAACCCCTGATTTTTGAAAAGGAGAACAATATGGCGGGAATTTTTAAAGCCGGCGCGGCGAAAGAGGATATAACGCCGAAGGTCGGTACGCTTTTATACGGCTACGTTCCCGATTCGGTCAGCACGTCGGTGCACGACGGGCTCGAGCTTACGGCTGTCGCGTTCGAGCAGGGAGGCGAAGCCGCGCTTATCGTTCCGGTGACGGTCGGAGATCTGCAGACAAAGCTCTCGGACGAGCTGCGGAGGCTCGCGGGCGAAGCCGCAGGTATAGACCCCGGAAACGTGACTATCGCGGCGACGCACACTCATTCCGCGCCGAACGTCTCCGGCATGGAGGGCTGGGGCGATATCGACCGGGATTACGTCGACGGCGTGCTGATACCCGCGCTTAAAAAAGCGGCGCGGCGCGCGGTCGAAGATCTTAGACCCGCGGAGATCGCCGCGGGCGTGATAAGATCGAAGGTCGGCATAAACAGGCGCCAGCAGCTGAGAAACGGCGCGGTCGTTCTCGGTCAGAATCCGTGGGGCTGTTTCGACCCGTATATGACGCTCGTATCCGTCCGCGGTACGGACGATAAAAAAGGTATAATAAATATCGTTCATTACGGCTGTCACGGCACCGCCGCGGGCAACAACCGGGAGATAACGCGCGACTGGTCGGGCGTTATGACGGATCGCCTCGAAAGGGAGACCGGAACGCTTACGACGTTCATAAACGGCTCGCAGGGCGACGTCGGTCCGAGGCTGACGAACGGTCTGACCGTAGGCGATATCCGCCACGTCGAGGAGCTCGGCGGTCTGGCGGCGGCGGACGCGCTCCGCGCTTATAAAGCTCTCGGCGTTTACAAGACCGGCTCGCTGAAGCTGATAAAAGATACGGTGAGCATACCGAGAAAGCCGCTTCTGCCGCTTGACGAAATAAAGGCGCGCATAGCGTGTTATCCCGAGCCGGAGAAGCTGATAAACATAGAAAGACTGCAATACGCGCATTTAAAGGCGTCGCTTGACGAATACGAGGCGGGATGTCCGGAGTACGAAAAAACGTATTCATACAAGCAGACCGTCGTATCGCTCGGCGATATCGCCCTCGTTCCGTTCCCGTTCGAGATATTCTCGGAAACGTCGTTGCGCCTGCGCGAATATTCGCCCTTCGCTTACACGCTCGTACTGTCGAACGCAAACGGCTACGAGGCGTATCTGCCTACGGAGGATCAGCTCGTGAGAGGCGGCTACGAGGTGGGATGCTTCAGATACAACGGCGCGCATCCGCTCGTCGACTGCGCGGATCAGATAATACTTGACGAAAATCTCAGGCTGCTTGACGCGGCGTACAATAAATAAGAAAGAGGAGATAAAAAATGTACAGAGTCGGAGAAAACGAGGTTGAAGCGTTCAGACGCGCGCTTTTGAGCCGCGACTTTTTCAAGATAAACGGCGCCGGACGAGAGGTCTTCAAATTCGAGGAGGAATGGAAGGCGCTGACCGGCGCTGAATACGCGCTGACGATGACGTCGGGCTTTGCCGCGCTCTCGTCCGCGCTTATCGGTATGGGAATAGGTCCCGGTGACGAGGTGATAGTGCCGGCGTACACTTATATCGCCTCCGCGCTCGCGGTTACGGCGGTCGGCGCGATACCCGTTATCGCCGAGATCGACGAAACGCTTACGCTCTCGCCCGTGGACGTCGAAAAAAAGCTTTCGGAGCATACAAAGGCGATAATGCCGGTATACATACAGGGCTTTCCCGCGGATCTTGACGCGCTCAAAGCG
>CACZVC010000222.1 GCA_902784545.1 uncultured Ruminococcus sp.
GGCGTGAATAACGCCGGCGCGCGTCATTCGATATTCTGTATCTGCTCTCTGATCTTTTCAAGCTCGCATTTTATGGCGACGACGTTTGATGTGATAGACGGATTCTGCGCCTTCGAGCCGGTCGTGTTCGCCTCGCGGTTCATCTCCTGACACCAGAAATCGAGGTTTCTTCCCGCAGGTCCGTCGCCGTCGAGCGTTTCCGTGAACGCTTTTATGTGCGAGCGCAGGCGCACCGTTTCCTCATCCGTGGCAACTCTGTCGGCGAATATCGCGCACTCTGTAATAACGCGGCTTTCGTCGACGGACGCGCCGACGTCGGCAAGCGCTTCCTTTAATTTTTTCATCAGACGCGCCTCATATTCCTTTACGGCGTCGCCGGACTGCGCCTCGATACGGTCGACGAGGGTCGAGATGGTTGCAAGCTTCTGCTTCACGTCGGCAGTCAGTCTTTCGCCCTCCGCGGCGCGGGCGCCGTCGAATTTTTCAAGCGCCGCCGAAAGCACGGTTTTTATCCTCTCCCAGTCGGCTTCGAGATCGTCCTCTTTTTTCGTCACCGTGAAGATATCTCTGTTTTCCGATACTTTCATAACGGAAATATCGTCGGGCAGCCCGAATTCGTCGCGGAGCTTTTTCAGCGCCGCGATATACTGCGCGGCGTAATCGGAGTCGAGAGAAAGCTCCTCGCCCTCCGTCTGCGGTACGTCGACCGATATATAAACGTCGACCTTGCCGCGGTTGATTCCGCTTGATAAAAGCAGGGGCTTTACGCGCTCCTCGGCGAACGTGTAGGCTCGCGGCAGCTTTACCGAAACGTCGAGCGTTTTGTTGTTGACGGATTTGATTTCAACGGTTATATCGTAACCGTCTATCCTGTCCCTCGCTCTGCCGTAGCCTGTCATACTTTTCAGCATTTTACGATCCTCTTTTTATAGTTTTATTATCGTTATTATACAGAATCTGTTTTTCATTGTCAACTTTTTTAACACATAAGTTAAAATGTTTTTTCAAACGTTTCGGTTTTTGTTCGTTTGACGTACACAATTATCGGACCGGTCCAAAAAAAGCCTCTTTCCGGCGATCCGTCAAAAGGCTTGTATTTTCCGTTTTATCCGTCCGTATTCAATGCGTAAGCTGACCCGGCAGGACGAGCTTTTCTTTTTCGGGAAAGCTCTTATCGAATTCTTCGACTTCCTTATCGTCGACGTAATAGCCCGCGGGCGTCCGGTAAACGCCGGTAACGCCGTTCAGATATCCTTTTTCAAGCTCTCTGCAAAGGAAAAACGACTGGTCAGCGTCCTCCGGCATATCGTGATATCTGATGCCGAATTTGCGCGCGTAATCGAAGCCGCAGGTGCCGTAGAATTTGATATTCCCCTCAAACAGCACCGCGCCGAAGCCGAGCTCCGCCGCCTTTTCAAGCGAATAATCGAGCAGATATTTGCCGTAGCCTCTGCGTTTCAGCGGCTGTGCGATACAGATCGGACCCATCGTCAGTATCGGTACGGTACGCCCGTCGTCGCCGTCGATAACGGTCTTCATAAACATATTCTGTCCGATAAGCTCTCCGTCCTTTTCCATAACGAAATCAAGCTCTTTTACAAAAGCCGGATCGTTCCGCAGAACGTGTATAACGTAATGCTCGCTGCAGCCGGGGCGGTATACGTTCCAGAACGATTCCCTTATCATTTCCTCTACCTTGCGGTAGTCCTTTTCCTCCTCGCGTCTGATCGTCAGCCTGTTTTCCATTTTCTCCTCCTGTTTTTCGTTGAAAAAAACCGCCTCGAAAGGCGGTTTATTCATGACCCGTAGCAGATTCGAACTGCTGTTACAGCCGTGAAAGGGCCGTGTCTTAACCTCTTGACCAACGGGCCGTATGGTAGCGGAAGTTGGACTTGAACCCACGACCTACCGGGTATGAACCGGTTGCTCTAGCCAACTGAGCTATTCCGCCATAGCGCGCAATCTTGCGACTGCTTTGGCATTATATCACATAAAAACGCATTTGTCAAGAGGTTTTTTCAAAAATTTCAAAGCAAATAACAAGCGCCGTCCGTCATTGTTTACTAATTTTCATTGATAAATACATAAATATTTATTATAATATTCAAAGAGGTAGTGTTATGTTCAAAAAGGACGATAAATTCACCGTTACGCTGACGGATATGAACAGCGAGGGAAACGGCGTTTGCAGGGTCGACAACACCGTTGTTTTCGTTATAGGCGGTGTTACCGGCGACGAATGCGTTATAAAGATAATAAAAACCGCCAAAAAATACTGCGTCGCCGTTATCGACAGAATGATATCGCCGTCCGTTTACAGAAAAACGCCGGACTGCCCTTACAAGCGCTGCGGAGGCTGTGTTTTTCAGAATATAACGGAGGAATACGAGCTTGAGATAAAAAAGCGCGCGGTGCAGGGCGCGTTCCTTCGCGTCGGTGTGGACGTCGCGGTCGCCGATACGTATTCGGCGGGCTTTCACGCGTACAGGAACAAGGCGCAGTTTCCCGTAGGTTACGATAAAAACGGCAGGCTGTCGTTCGGCTATTACGCGAACCGCACGCACGAGATCGTATTTTGCAGGGAGTGCGATATAGCCGATCCGGCTTTTACCGTTTTAGCCGCTTCCGTCTGTGATATCGCGTCGCGCCTCGGTATAAGCGCGTACGACGAGCAAAGCGGTAAAGGCGTTCTTCGTCATATCTGTATGCGGCGCGGAAAAAGCGGCGTGCTGTTAACGCTCGTGATCAACGCGGTCGATCTGCCGGAAAGGGAAAGATTCATCGAAGAGCTGTCTTGTACCGGCTCCGTATCGGGCGTATATATCAACGTAAACCGAAAAAACACGAACGTCATATACGGCGACGAATTCATACACGTTTACGGCGACGCTATGCTGACGGACACGCTGTGCGGACTGACCTTCAGGACTTCTCCTTCGTCGTTTTATCAGGTCAATCACGACTGCTGCGAGGCGCTTTACGAAAAAGCCTCCTCCCTGCTCGATATCAAAGACGGCGAAACTGCGGTCGATCTTTACTGCGGCGTCGGTACCGTCGGTATGTGCGCGGCGAAAAACGCTGAAAGGCTTGTCGGTATCGAGGTCGTGCCGGACGCTGTCGAAAACGCAAAGGAGAACGCGAAAATAAACGGTATAAAAAACGCGGAATTTTACTGCGGCGACAGCTCTCTTATAAAAGAGGTCGCGGGGTACGGCGTCGACGCGATCATAGTCGACCCGCCGAGAAAAGGGTTGTCCGACGAGGTAATAAACGCCGTCCTCGATATAGCTCCGGAAAAGCTGCTTTACATTTCCTGCGATCCCGATACGCTCGCG
>CACZVC010000223.1 GCA_902784545.1 uncultured Ruminococcus sp.
CACGGTGAAGCGTCAGGCGGCAGCCGCCGCACATGCCCGTGCCGTCTATCATTATCGGGTTCATCGACACCGTGACCGGAATACCGAAAGGCTTTGCCGTAAGCGTGACGAATTTCATCATTATAAGCGGTCCTATCGTGATTATCATATCGAATGCTTCGCCCGATTCGAGCATTTCTTTGAGCGGAACGGTCACGTTTCCGTGCCTTCCGTACGATCCGTCGTCGGTCATGACTGTCAGTCTGTCGGATACGGCTTTGAACTCGTCTTCAAGTATAAGCAGATCCCTGCTTCTGAATCCGATGACGCTTACGACCTCCGCGCCGAGACGGTGGAATTCCTCAGCCACCGGCAGAGCTATCGCACAGCCCACGCCGCCGCCTATGATGCACACCTTTTTTATGCCGTCCGTCTCCGTCGGCTTGCCGAGCGGACCGACGAAATCGCTTATATACTCGCCCTCGGATTTTGCGTCGAGCTTTTTCGTCGTCGCGCCGACGATCTGGAATATTATCTTTACCGTGCCTTTTTCGCGGTCGACCCCGGCGACGGTAAGCGGTATCCTCTCGCCCTCCGCGTCGACGCGCAGGATAATGAACTGCCCCGGCTTCGCCTTTTTCGCCACGAGCGGCGCCTCTATTTCCATCAAAGTGACGGTGCTGTTGAGTTCTTTTTTGCGTGCAATGAGATACATATGATATGCTCCTGTGAGTTATGAATTACGTATATGTTTGTTTGATTTGCTCCCTCAAAGACGGAGGTTGAGTTAAGGCTCCTCCTTCGGGGGAGCTGTCGGCGGAGCCGACCGAGGGAGTTTTTCGGTTTACTGACCCGGAACGTACGGCTTGTCGGACAGTGTGATATCCGCGCCGGATACGTACCTGAACAGGACAACGACGTCCTTGTTGTTGACGCTTCTTGATGTCGCCGGGGATGAAATCCTGCGCCGCGCCGCCTTTCGGAACGGTGAACGTATATTTTACGATATAGGTGTTCAGCCCGTTCCTTACGGCTTCCGCGGGCTTGCCGTTGACCGTGACGGTAATATTCTCCTCGTCCGCGAATATATATTCCTCGGTATCCGAAAGCTGCACGTAAACGCGCAGGATATAGCTCTTTCCGCCTTCAAATACCGGTGAATCGCTCCAATTCAGGAAATAATCGCCGTCCGCTTCCGCCCACGCGACGCCGTCGGCATACTTGGTCGTGTTGTAATTATTCATCTCGTAACCCTCGCCGGTAAGACCTACGGCGTAGGGCATGTGGGCTCCGGCGACGGGTTCGGCGACCGCAACGGCTATTTTGTCGACAACTGTCTTTGCCTTGGCATTCGGGTCGGGTATTTCGACGGTGTATTGGACGGAATATCCGCTCACAACACCGTTGTTGGTCCATTTGACGAACTTCGCTTCCTTGCCGTTCACCGTCGCCTTGCAGTCGTCCGCAAACTTGTGACCGGGTTCTGTGATCTCGACGAAAACATTCATTCGGTAAGTCCAGCCCGGCTCGAATACGCTGCCGCTGTTTTTGTCAAGCAGCGTCCAGTTCATGTACCATGCGACCTTGTCGTGTCCCCCGTAGTCCTTTCCGACAGCGTAGCCGAGACCTTGAGGGATAACTACGTTATAGCTTATCTCCGCGCCGGCGGCGGGTTCGGGCATGGTGAGCTCGACCATATCTATGACCGGATCGCTTTCGGTTACCGGAATGCGGCAAAATACGCCGTAGTTGGTGTCGGAATACTTTTGGATAGACGCTTTGTAGCCGTTGATGGTGGCGGTTATTTCTTCCGGAGCGGCGAAAGTATAGGTGCTTGTATAGGTCGGCACCAGACTTACGAACACGTAATAATAGCCGAGCTCGAATCTTTTATTGAGCGACGGATCGATAAAGTTCATGTTATTATCGAGCCACGCCACGCCGTTTATCCATGCGTCCTGAGTATAGTCTTCGACCATATACGCCACCTCGTTTTCATATCCCCAGGCGTTGTATTCCATAAGCGCGCCGGCTTTCGGAGTGGGTACGTTGAGATCTATATAGCTTATTACCAACGGCACTTCGATTTCGAGCGAGACGATATAAACGCTGTCGGAAAGCTTTTCGACAGTCGCCTTTCTGCCGTTTATCGTCGCGGCGATCTTTGAAACGTCTTCAAAGCTGTTTTTATCGGTATCGTTCACCTCTACGCGCACGTGCGCGGTATAGGCGAAGCCGTATTCGTATACGCCGGCGTTTTTCGCTTCCAGATATCCGCCGCCCCAGTTGTCAGTCCACTTTACGCCGTTCAGCCAGGCGTCGCCGTCGGAATAATCGCTTACGCTGTACGCCGCCCCCGAAGGAACGTCGGCGGCGTAGTCGATGGGCTTGTCGCCCTCCGGCTCCGGAACAGTCAGCTCGATCTTCTTTATTACCGAAGCCGGCGAGAAATCGTAATCGTATTGAACTATAAGAGAGGTATCGGACACCCTTATCACTCTCGCGGGCTTGCCGTTGACCGTGGCGGAAAGGTATTCCGCGTAATCGAACGACGTGCCGACGGAAGCAGAAATGCCGACAGCTATGTTGACCGTGTAGGTGGTCTTACTGTATTTGCGGGTGTTGTCTATCTCCAGCGCGGTATCGTTGTGCGCCCACATGACGCCGGATTTCCACACCTTGTAGTCGCTCTGATTCAACACGCCGTAGCCTCTGCCGCCGGGGGCGTTTGCGGTATACGTGACTGTTTCGCCCAACTTCGGCTGCGGGATCGTGAGATCGATCTTCGAAATATACTCCATTTCCGTAAGCACGTAGCTTGAATGTATCTTCGGACCGCTTATCACGTTATCGACGTACTGCGTGACTCCTAAGTTCTGATATGGCTGCTTCACGCCGTCGATATACGCCCACGAAGACGGACTGATTATATTATCCAGCATTTTCCCCGCCTGTTCTTCGTTCGGGAGGACGATATGCTCGCCGTGTTTATCGTAATTATCGTTCGGGAAAGTGATATCGAATACGTCTATCTCGGACTTTCCGGAAGCGTTCACGATCTCGCACGCCTTGATCTGCGGCAGCACCGTGTCGGCGTAGTAAGAATCCGGCCACTGGGCAAATCGCGTGATCTTGTTGAGCTCGGCTTCCGAAAAGTGCAGTTCTATCGCCGGCGAGCTCTTTGCGCGAAGCTGACCGCCGGTGATAATAAGATACGGGAAACCGCCTGACGTGTTGCCTTTAAGATATAAGGGGGTGTCCGCCTCCAGCGTGCCGCCTGTCATACAAAGCTGATAGCCGTAATACGCCCAGTGGCTTTGCACGTTTGAATGAGTTTTGTTCACTATGGTGCCGGATTCGACGGTTATCGGACCGGCGAGAGCATATGTACAGGTCTCGTCCGCCGAGGTGGTACGCAAAAACTCAATTTTGCCCTGATACGCTAAGCCGGCCGCAGGATCGTACCTGCCCGAATCTTTTATGGTTATCCTGCCGATACCCGCGGTGATAAAACTGTACGCGAAATCCGTTTTATAGGAAAGCGTATATCCCGCAAGATCGAGATATACTCTTGTGTGGTTCGTGATAAGCCGGTCATTCGGGAAAAAATGTGTTATCGTGTCGCCGTTCTGAATGCTCGTCGAATGCGATTCATAAGAAATATTCGAACCGAGCTTGATATAGATGGTCTTCGGGTGGTCGGAGTTGTCGGCGCTGAATATCTTCTGCATCGACATATAATCCGTGGCGATATAGGGGTGCTCCGGATCGGAATAATCGACCTCCTCAGCCGCAAAGACGGTAACGGCGGCGCCCGCCGGAATAAGCCCGGCAAGCATCACAAGGCAAAGCAATACGCCTAAGATCCTGTTTTTCATCGTTCTCACGCTCCTTTTTTACAGTTTCCGTGTTCAAAGCCCGGCGGCTGCGGGAACCGGCAAAATCCCCGCGTGGACAAGCGCCGCAAGCATTGTAAGACAAAGCGATAACGCCGTGATCTTCTTTTTCATTTTCGTTACTCCCTGTTTTTTTGTTTTCGCGTCGGCGGAGCCGACCGAGGGAGTTTTCCGGTTTACTGACCCGGAACGTACGGCTTGTCGGACAGTGTGATATCCGCGCCGGATACGTACCTGAACAGGACAACGACGTCCTTGTTGTTGACGCTTC
>CACZVC010000224.1 GCA_902784545.1 uncultured Ruminococcus sp.
CTCCCATAATTCTCGATGGTATTATCATAACACAAATCCACGGAGAAATCAAGATATAATTTACACTTTTCCATGAACTTTTTCGTTGAATCACCGCACTTTTCTTGACACCCTCTTCCGGCAGCCTGTTTGCGGAAGCCGATAAACGAAATATGCGATTATATCTACGTCAACGATCTGGGTGAGAGGATCAAGCCCGCTCATCTGACGCAGGCGTTCCCGGAGTTTCTCGAAAACCACGGTATGCGCCGCATCCGCTTCCACGATCTGCGCCATTCCTGCGCGACCCTGCTTTATGCAAACGGCGTGGCGCTCAAGGATATTCAGGAGTGGCTCGGACACAGCGACATTTCCACCACGAGCAATATCTACACCCACCTCGATTTCAGCTCCAAGGTGGCGTCTACCGAGGCGATCATGCCGTATTATCCGAAGTAATAAACTGCAAATCGAGCTGCGTTCCGGCGCAAAAAATCCCGAAAGCCTTGATTAACAAGGCTTTCGGGATGGTGCCGGTGGCGGGGGTCGAACCCGCACGTCCTTGCGGACAACAGATTTTGAGTCTGTCAAGTCTGCCAATTCCATCACACCAATTCCATCACACCGGCGGATCAGCGTGTTATAGTATATCACATTTTTTTCGATTTTGCAAGTCCCTTTGAGAATTTTTTTAATTTTTTTTAAATTATGGGGTTTTCGTATTGCAATATTGCATTTATTGTGCTATAATGCAGTATATTTGTTATATTAGGAGGTATAATATGACATTCAAAAGCGAATATCTTGCAAAAGTCTATGACGACGTTTGCAAAAGAAATCCGAACGAGCCTGAATTTTTACAGGCTGTGGGCGAGGTTCTCGAATCTCTTGAGCCCGTTGTTGAAAAGCGTCCCGACATCGTTGCCGCGGGTATTATAGACAGAATAGTTGAGCCCGAGCGCGGCATTCAGTTCCGCGTAAGCTGGGTTGACGATCAGGGCAAGGTCAGAGTCAACAGAGGCTACCGCTATCAATTCAATTCCGCTATCGGTCCGTACAAGGGCGGTATAAGACTCCATCCGTCCGTAAACGCTTCCGTTATAAAGTTCTTAGGTTTTGAGCAGATCTTCAAAAACTCCCTTACCGGCCTTCCGATAGGCGGCGGCAAGGGCGGCTCCGACTTCGATCCGAAGGGCAAGAGCGACGGCGAGATAATGCGCTTCTGCCAGAGCTTTATGACCGAGCTCTGCAAGCACATCGGCGCGGACACGGACGTTCCCGCGGGAGATATAGGTACCGGCGCGCGTGAGATCGGCTATATGTACGGTCAGTACAAGCGTATAAGAAACGAGTTTACCGGCGTTCTCACCGGCAAGAGCATCTCCTACGGCGGCTCGCTTGCAAGAAAAGAAGCGACGGGCTACGGTCTTCTCTACTTCACCAAAGAAATGCTCGCCGACAAGGGCATCGACCTCAAAGGCAAGATCGCTCTTATTTCCGGCTCCGGCAACGTCGCCACCTACGCCGCTGAAAAAGCGACGCAGCTGGGCGCGAAGGTCGTGGCGATGAGCGACTCGTCGGGCTATATCTACGACAAAGACGGCGTCAAGCTGGATATAATAAAGAAGATAAAGGAAGTCGAACGCGCGCGTATAAGCGAATACATAAAATACGTGCCGACCGCGACTTTCACTCCCGGCTGCAAGGGCATCTGGACGATAAAAGCCGACGTCGCTCTTCCCTGCGCCACGCAGAACGAGATCGATCTTGAATCGGCGAAGGCGCTTATCGCCAACGGTGTTATCGCCGTAGCCGAGGGCGCGAATATGCCGTCCACTCCCGAAGCCGTCGCGGCATTCCAGTCCGCGGGCGTGCTGTTCGGTCCGGCGAAAGCCGCGAACGCCGGCGGCGTTGCGACCTCCGCGCTTGAAATGTCACAGAACTCCATGCGTCTGTCGTGGACGTTCGACGAGGTCGACGCCAAGCTGCACGACATTATGGTAAACATTTACAAGAACTGCTCGAAGACCGCCGCCGAGTTCGGTCTCGCCGACAACCTCGTCGCGGGCGCGAACATCGCGGGCTTCTTAAAGGTCGCGGACGCCATGCTGTGGCAGGGCGTTGCATATTGATAAACGCAAATCTGATCATTTCTCCCGCGGGCTTCCGCGGGAGATTTTTTACAGCGGCATAAAACAAAGCAGACTCATATCGACTCATCCGCCTGCGGCGATTCCCCTCTCCCGAAAGGGGAAGATATATGGCACGCATATGATTTTCTGCGCAAAAATGTGATCAAACCGTTTTTTTGTCGGGTATTATGGTGAAAGGCCTTTCAGTCAAAAAGGAGGTACAGACGTGAATGATCGTGAAATAGTCAACCTGTTCCGGGACAGAAACGAGGACGCGGTTTCCGAGGCGAAAAAACGTTATGAGGATTATTGTCTTTATATTGCAAACAACGTTCTTCGCAACCGGCAGGACGCGGAGGAATGCGTAAACGACGCGCTTCTTTCAGCATGGAACAGCATACCGCCGCAAAATCCCGAAAATCTGAAAACGTATCTCGGCAAGCTCGTGCGCGAGACGGCGATAAACAGGTGGAGAGCCGAAAACCGTCAGAAACGCATAAAATCCGATATATGTCAATCTCTTGACGAGATAGCCGAGATCGTATCCGGCGGAAACGTTGAGGATGATATTGAAGAAAAAGAACTTTCATCCGCGATATCACGGTTTTTATACTCCGTTGACGAGACAAAGCGAAACGTATTCATACGCAGGTACTGGCATTACGATTCAATAGACTGTATCTGCAAAAGATACGGCTTCAAAAAAAGCAGGGTCCTGATGATGCTAAAACGAACGAGGGATGAGCTCGCGGAATACTTAAAGAAAGAAGGTTTTTTCATATGAAAGAAGAAATCATGAGACGCGCCATAGGCGAAATCGACGATACGCTTATCGAAGGCGCCGAAAAGGAGGTAAAGAAAATGAAAAAGAATACGACATGGATAAAATGGACGGCAGTAGCGGCGGCTCTGACTGTTTTTACGGTTACGGCGGCTTTGACGCTGCCGTTGATGTTCAAAAACGTCACGCCTGCAGAGTCGCCGGATACACCTACTGTTAACGGCATTGAAGGCGGGGATAACACCAAAGAAGCCGTTTTTGAAAAAGGATACACCTACCGCGTAGATGAGGGCAAGTACGCCTTATACGTCAAGGGCAAGGTCATTAACGAAAAATACGTCGGTGGCAAGCTTGAGGACGTTACCGTAACGGCGGGCTGGATGGACGCAGACAAAAAAATGCTTACCGAAGAACATGCAAACGCGGAAATATACGAAATAACTGGCGTACCGACCGATACCGCGGTTGCGATAAAATTCCTTGATAAGCTTGAGGCGCAGGTAACAACCATGTATTACGTTATTATGAATCCGGACGCGGATCTGACGCCCGTACAGTCCTACGTTATAACGTACGACGCCCCCGGGCAAAACGAAGGCGCGGAAATATTTGAATGATCACGCTGACAACGGTCTTCCGCTGACCATCGCGTACCTTTTGAAGATCGCCGGCGCCATTCTGTGGCAGGGTGCTGCGTATCGTACCGCATAACCGCATATTACGAGCCGCCGTTTTTTCCGGCGGCTTTTTTATTTTCTTTGACACAACTCTGACACATCCGCGGAGTATAATGATCTCAAAAGAGGTGATATTATGGCGAAAATACTGATAGCCGAGGACGAGATACAGATAAACGACCTTATAAAAAAGAATCTGTGTCTTGTCGGACATGATTGTACGCAGGTATACGACGGGGATTCCGCGCTTGACGCG
>CACZVC010000225.1 GCA_902784545.1 uncultured Ruminococcus sp.
TCGCAAGCACGCCGAGCTTCTTGCCGACGCGGGCGTTGACGTGATATTCTTTGACAATACGAACGGCACGTTCACCTTCCGCGACAGCTACGTGCACATATTTGAAACTTTCCAACAGGCGCTTGACGACGGCGTTAAAGTGCCGAAAATATCCTTCCTTCTCCCGTTCGGCGATAAGGACAGCGCAAACACGCAGATGAGAGCGCTTTATCAGGATATATTCCAGAAGGGAAAATATCAGCAGCTGTGGTTCTATTTCGAAGACAAGCCCATGATAATGTGCAACAAATCGTTTGTCAACACAAGCGACGATCTCGGAAAGCAGATTAGAAAATTCTTCACCTTCCGTACTCCTCAGCCCGGATACAGAGTCGGAAACAAGATTTACGACAGCTGGGGCTGGCTCTCCGTATATCCTCAGACGATGTACATGAAGAAAAAGGAAGCCGGCGTTGAGCAGATGACGGTCGGCGTTGCGATAAACCATAACTATAAAACGCACGAGATCTCCGCGATGAACGGCGAGAACATAATCGGCAGAACGTACACCTCAAAAGGTATCGACACGCGCGAAAACGCAGTCAAATACGGAGCGAATTTCGCGGAACAGTTTGAATACGCAATAAGCTGCGACCCCAAAGTCATATTCATAACAGGCTGGAACGAATGGATAGCCGGCAGATATGAAGAATGGTGCGGCGTCAAAAACGCGTTCCCCGACGAGTTCAACGACGAATTCTCACGTGATATTGAGCCGTCAAAAGGCAGACTGAGAGACAACTATTATTATCAGATGGTCTCGTATATCAGAAAATTCAAGGGCTGCGACGAGATCCCGGTATATTCCGATAAGGATACAATAGATTTGAACGGCGCATCGTCGCAATGGGACAGCGTAAAAGCCTCATATATAGCGTATCAGAACAACGTCGGCGACAGAGACGCGAAGGGCTACGGCTCCAAGTATTATACCGACAACAGCGGCAGAAACGACTTTACCGACGCAAAGGTAGCGTCCGATAACGAATATCTGTATTTTATGGCTCAGTGCGCGGTCGATATAACGCCTTACACCGACAAAAACTGGATGAATCTGTATATCGATACGGACGACAACAATCAGGGTTGGGAGACCTTCGATTTCGTCATAGGCAAAAAGCCCGCCGACAATAACAAGGCGTATTTGCAGAAGTTCACCGGCACAGGTTATGAAACCGCAGACGTTTCGACTGTCGATTACAGCGTGAACGGCAAACAGATCGTTATCAAGGTCAAAAAAGCCGATCTCAACATAACGGATAAGGATTACAAGGTCTGCTTCAAGTGGACCGACAACGTGCAGGACGAAGACGGCTCAGGTGAATTCAAGGGCGAGATCCTCGACTTCTACCGCACCGGCGACGTCGCTCCCGGCGGTCGTTTCAAATACGTTTACACCTTCAAGGACGACGGCAAGGATCCCGCGCCCGTAACAACGGAAGAAACGAGCACGACCGATACCTCGGTTGATACAGCCGCTGAAACTCCCGCGGAAAGCACTACGGAAGGCGGCACACCGTCAAGCGGCAATAACGCTTTACCGATCATCTTAGGCGTGATAGGCGCCGTCGCGGTCGCCGCGGTAGTTGCCGTAATAATTCTTAAAAGCAAAAAGAAATAATCAAAAAGAGCGCTGAGTAAAAACTCAACGCTCTTTTTTTAACAAAAAATAAAAGCTGCTAATCAGAATCGAACTGATGACCTCATCCTTACCAAGGATGCGCTCTACCATCTGAGCTATAGCAGCATTTTTGACAACACGCGTATTATACCAAATAATCCGCGCGTTGTCAATACCTTTTTTGAAAATTATTCCGTTTTTTTGCTTGAAATAACGTTTTTGCACAGCGAAAACCATTCGCAGTCAGGACAAACGGCGTCAAATTTCCCGCTTTTTATGATTTCTCTGTTTGCTTTTTCAACGGAACCGGCGAATTTATACGCTTTACCGTATTTGAGACCGAGTATGTCTGTAACGGTCTTGTCGTATCTGTCCGTTTTCTCTTTAGTTTTGCACTCGCCGTCGCAGAACGGGCAATGCGCGCAGAGATCGTCGGGACCGTTTACGAGAGTAAACTCGCATCCGTTTTTAAGTCCTGCGACGGTTTTATCCATATTCGCCGTAAAATCCTCGCTGTAGCCTTTTCCGACATAGTTGTTGATGCATAACAGGTGGTGCGGTCTCAATTTCATTTCATTGCCCTCATCGCGTTGGCGGCGCATAATAGCGCTACGCCGGTATCCGCGAACACGGCGAGCCACATCATATCAACGATGCCGAGCGCGCTCAAAATTAGAACTATGAGCTTTACGGCTATTGCGAATATGATGTTCTGCCACGCTATCCTTACCGTTTTTTTCGCAGTTCTGACTGCCTGAGAAAGTTTGTTCAGATTGTCGTCCGTAAGCACGACGTCAGCCGCTTTGATAGCGGCGTCCGATCCGAGAGCGCCCATTGCGACTCCGACGTCGGCTCTTGCAAGTACAGCGGCGTCGTTTATACCGTCGCCGACGTAAGCGGTCTTCCCTTCCTTCAACAGATTTTCAAGCTCTTTTACTTTGTCTCCGGGCAGCAGCGCCGCTTTGTAATCTGTAAGACCGGCTTCGTTTGCGGCGGTTTTTGCCGACGTTTCGGTATCTCCCGTCAGCATCACGGTTTTTTTGACGCCGAGAGAATACAAATCTTTTACGGATTCCGCGGCGTTATCCTTTAATTCGTCCTTTAAAAGCACGTAGCCGAGGTAAACTCCGTTTTTGCAAACGTATACGGCGGTTAGCCCGGTTTCGGGAACGTCGATACCGTATCTGCTCATAAGCCGCCTGTTTCCCGCGGCGCAGGTCACACCGTCGATTTTGCAGACTACGCCCTCGCCCGGTATCTCTTGTATATCTGTGATGTCCGCTTTTTCGTATTCAAGCGACGATACCGCGCGGGCTATCGGGTGGTCCGAATGCGCTTCCGCACAGCAGACCGTGTTTATCAGTTCTTTTTCGCTTTTCTCCGCGTGTATTTCAGATACGGCAAACGTGCCTTTCGTAAGCGTGCCGGTTTTGTCAAACGCTATGTTTTCGATCTTTGAAAGCGTTTCAAGATGCTCCGCGCCTTTTATGAGTATGCCTTTGCGCGAGGAAGCGCCGAGACCGGCGAAAAACGTAAGCGGTACGGATATCACAAGCGCGCACGGACACGAGACGACAAGGAAGGTGAGCGCCCTGTGTATCCATATTCTC
>CACZVC010000226.1 GCA_902784545.1 uncultured Ruminococcus sp.
AGATACGTCGCTATTATATGCTCGAGCGAATGCATAGCCGCGACGTCTATCACCGGCTCCCTGTTCGGTCTTTTCAGCCTTATATCGTACGTCGTGACGGAATAATCTCCCAGTTTGTCGACCCTGCTTGTAAAAATGCCGGGTACTATGCGCGTATGGTCCACCGAAAAGCTTTGTATCAATTCCATTTTTTCATCCTCCTTTGTTTACAGCTTCATTACCGCCGGCATTTCTTCGCCTTCTTGATAAAAATCCGGTCTTTCTACGAATCCGAACGAAGCGTACAGTTTTTTCGCCGCCTCGTTTTCCGGCTCGTACGAGAGCCAGCACAGCTCCGAGCTCCCGCACGGGAACGTTTTTATGTAATCGAGCACGAGCTTCATCGCCGCTTTGCCGTAACCCTTGCCCTGATATTTTCTGTCTATCATGAAGCGCCATATAAGATAGCTGTTTTTTGCGAAATCCGGCGCTTTGTCATCCTCCCAATCGTCATGTATATTATACCCTATCATAAGAAAGCCGACCGGGGTCTCACCGTCGTATATTCCGAAGGGCATCGCCGCGCCTTCGCCGTCCGCGTTCGTCGCGTACGCTTCCGCTAAGCTGTAGCAGTTATCCGCAACGAAATTTTTCTGATCTTCGTTTACCTCAAGACCGACGAGATCGTCATAATTTTTTGTGTTTACCCTCACAAGTTTTATATCATTCATTTTATTTTCTCCATAATCGGCAGGGTTCGACTCCCCCGACGGCCCGATTATCGGTGTCTTTAATCTTCAAAATCAGATAACATATCGGTCGCCGCACCGTATCCGGCGTCAGACGATTTTACAAGCCACTGTATCGCTTCTTCTCTGTTTTTTTCTTCGTCCTTGTCAAGCAGTATCTTGGCGACGTTATACATCGCCTCGGCTATGCCCTGCTCCGCGGCGGGCAAAAACCACTCTAACGCTTTATCCTGATCCGGTTCCGTTCCTCTGCCGGACCAGTACATGAATCCGAGAAGGAACTGGGACAAAGCGTCGCCGGCTTTTGCCGCTGTCGTCAGATACCTGAAAGCCCGGTCAAGATCCTGCGGTATGTTCCAGCCGAAATAAAATTCCTTGCCTAAGAAAGCGCACATCTCCGGATCGCCTTCTTCGCACAGTTCAATAACTTTCTGTAATTTTTCGTCCATACTCGGTTCCATAGTTTATAAATCTCCTTTTTTTATTTGCGCCCCTCAATCTCTCTCGGAGATCGTGGGGTCGGGGTTCCCTGAAAACGAGCTTGCCGAGTTTTTGGGGGCTCACGGGTGGGAAACCCACCATAATTCGTCGCGTCAGCGACACCTTACCTCTTCACTCTTCACTCTTCACTATTCACTAAAAAGTAAGAGGTAAAAGTGAATAGTGAATAAGGCAGGTGTCCCTTCGGGACGATTTGTGCGATAATGCGCGTTTGGGGGACCACCCATTTTCGTCGGCGAAGCCGACACCGATTTTTATTCTTTATTCTTTATTCTTTATTCTTTCTTCTTTATTCTTTTTCAATTCTTGTCGCGGGAGGGCGGACCCCTCCCCTACAAGCGGCTTCGTTCATTGTGCGGTGAAAATTCGCGGGAGGGCGGACCCCTCCCCTACAAATTTATACCTGTCCATAACCTCCGGCAGCTCTTCTATTATCTTTTTGCAAGCGTAAGGATCAATAAGATTCGCCGCGCCGACCTCTACCGCCGCCGCGCCGGCGTACATCATCTCCAAAACGTCCTCCGCGCTCGATACGCCGCCGCAGCCTATAACGGGTATTTTTACCGCGTGACTTATCTGATATACGGCGCGGAGCGCCACGGGGAACACGCACGGACCGGACACGCCGCCCGTCACGTTTGCGATAACGGGCTTTCCGGTTTTAAGATCAATCCTCATGCCGAGGAGCGTGTTTATCGCGCAGATACCGTCCGCGCCCGCGTCCTCGCACGCCTTTGCTATCTCCGCTATATCCGTAACGTTCGGCGAAAGCTTCATTATCACCGGCTTTTTTACCGCCGCTTTCACGGCTTTCGTCACCGCCGCCGCGGACTCAGCTGACGTTCCGAAGCCCATACCGCCCGCCTTTACGTTCGGGCAGCTTATGTTTATTTCAAGCCAGCCGACCTGCTCCTCTTTATCAAGCAGCTCGCTTACGTAAACGTAATCCTCGACACACGAGCCGGAAACGTTCGCCATTACTTTTTTGTGAAAAACCTTTTTCAGAGCCGGAAGCTCGTGTTTTATAACGTGCTCCACGCCCGGATTCTGCAAGCCCACGGCGTTGAGCATACCCGAGGCGCACTCCGCTATTCTCGGAGTGGGGTTGCCGAAGCGCGGCTCCCTTGTCGTACCCTTGAACGAAAACGTGCCTAAAATATTTATATCGTACAGCTCCGCGAATTCAAGCCCGTAGCCGAACGTGCCGGAGGCGGGTATGACCGGGTTGTCGATGCTTACGCCGCAGAGGTCAACGCTCAATTTTCCCATAATATCTCCTCCCCGTCAAGCACCGGACCGTCGCGGCAGATGCGTTTGTATCCCGTTATCGTTTTGCACGAACAGCCCATACACGCGCCGAAGCCGCAGCCCATGCGCTCCTCGAACGAAAGCTGTCCGTTTTTGCCGCAGGCTTTATAGACCGCTTTGAGCATCGGCAGAGGTCCGCAGGTGTAGTAAAACGAATATTTTTCCGGCAGGGCGTTTGTGACGAAGCCCTTTACGCCGTGCGAGCCGTCGACGGTCGCGACCGTAACGTCACAGTCGAGCGCCTTGAACTCATCCTCGAAAAACACCTCGTCCTTCGTATTGAAGCCGAGTACCGCGCTTACCTTTTTGCCCTCTTTGACAAGCTCCTTCGCGAGCAGATAAAGCGGGGGAACGCCGACTCCGCCGCCTATAAGAAGCGGACGGCCGCCGGATAACGTTACGTCGTAGCCGTTGCCGAGACCCGACAAAACGTCGAGCTTTACGCCCGCGCCCATTCCGCTCATCAGCCCGGTGCCGCGGCCTACGACTTTATAGATCAGCGTAAGCGAGCCGCCGTCTCTGTCGCAGACGGATATCGGGCGGCGCAGATACAGACCGTCGATTTTTATATTGACGAACTGACCGGGGCGCGTTATATCCGACGTGTCGCCGCACAGCGTCATTTTGTACACGTCTTTTGCAAGCGGTACGTTTTCCTTTATTTCAAAAACCACGTTTTTCATCATGAATTGATGGT
>CACZVC010000227.1 GCA_902784545.1 uncultured Ruminococcus sp.
AAGACAGGCGGGGCGGGCGAATGGATAGAAGCCGACCTCGGAAAAGCGCGCCGCGTGTTTTCGGTACAGGTGAATTTCGCCGACCAGGATATTACGCCTTGCGAGGGGCGGGAAAACGGCTTTTCGTACAAATACGCGATCGAGGCGTCGGACGACGGCGAAAGCTGGAAAACGGTGATAGACAGAAGCGGAAACGGCGACGATATGCCGCACGAGTATTTTGAGCTTGACGGCGAAGAATTCAGATACGTAAGGCTCACGAACCGCGGCGAGGTGCCTGCGGGCGGAAAATTTTCCGTATCGGGTCTGCGCATATTCAGCGAACGCGACGGAAAAGCGCCGGAAAAAGCGCCCCGCTTCACCGCCGTTCGGAATGAAGACGAACGCAATATGACGGTCGAATGGGAGCCGGTCGATCTCGCGGAGGGATATTTCGTCCGCTTCGGTCCCGTCGAAAACGGGCTTTACACTCAATATCAGATAATAAACGGCACAAAAGCGAGCATAAGATGCCTTATAAAAGGCGTGAGATATCACGTTACGGTCGACGCGTACAACGCGGGCGGCATAACAAAGGGAACAACCGTGAAAACGGTATAAGGGGGATATTATGAAAAAAAAGATCACTTTATTGGACGGCGCCGTCGGCACGACGCTGTGGGGCATTGCCGAGGAAAACGGCGTTGAAAAGGTGCCGGTATGGAAATACAACGTCGAGCATCCGGAATTCGTTGTTGAGCTTGTAAAAAGGTACGTTGACGCCGGATGTGAAATAGTTCTTGCGAACACCTTCGGCGCAAACGGTCCGGCGGTAAAACGCTCGTCGGATTACACCGTCGCCGAGGTAATCGAGGGCGGCGTCAGGGCGGCGAAAAAGGCGCTTGAAGGCACGGACGTCAAGCTCTGCCTGTCGCTCGGTCCGCTTATGCAGCTCCTCGAGCCGTACGGAGATATGGAGGAGGAGGAATGCGCCGCGATATACGACGAAATGCTTGACGCGGGCGTCGGCGCGGGCGCGGATATGATACTTATCCAGACGTTTATGGACCTTGAAATGATGCGCGTGGCGACGGTCGAGGCGAAAAAATACGGTCTGCCCGTCATGTGCTCGATGACGTTTGAGAAAAGCGGCAAAACGATGTTCGGCAACTCCGTGCAGGACACGATAGACGTATTGACCCCGCTCGGCATCGACGCGATAGGGCTGAACTGCTCGCTCGGTCCCGATCTCGCGCTGCCGATAATCAAAGAATTTTCCGAAAAGACCGATCTGCCGCTTCTGTTCAAGCCGAACGCGGGCAAACCGATACTGAGCGAGGACGGCTCGACCGTCACGGCGTACACCGCGGAACAGTTTGCAAAGGACGTGCAGCCCGCGCTTGAATTCGTATCGTACATAGGCGGCTGCTGCGGCTCCGACGCGGAATATATCAAAGAGATAAAGAAGCTGCTTTAACGCGGCAAGCCCGGGAGCGGTCTCCCCTCACATATTCCGAATCGAAAACCCCCTGAAACGTCGGCTCCGGTAAGTTCATCGCGGAACGGGGTCTGAAATCGGGAAAAGTTATCTTTATTTGTTTCAATTTTACCGGCAAATATAAATCAGTTGAAACGGACGGCGCTGTATCCGACCCCGCCGGGAACCGGGCGGTGAACGCAGTCGGGGGCAGGGATGAGCCGACGAGATAAAATAAAAAAACAATTACTCTGGAAGGAGCAAATTATGAGTATTTTAGAAGAAATTTCCGAAAATTTACAGCACGGAAAGGCAAAAGTCGTAAAAGAGCTCGTACAGCAGGCGGTGGACTCCGGTATCGAGCCGGAGACGGTACTTAAAGAAGGCTTGCTGCCCGGTATGAACGTGATAGGCGAAAAGTTCAAGAACAACGAGGTCTACGTTCCCGAGGTGCTCGTCGCGGCGCGCGCGATGAACATGGGCGCTCAGGTGCTCAAGCCCTATCTTGAAAAGGCGGGCGTAAAAGCCGCGGGAAGGGTTTGCATCGGCACGGTCCAGGGCGATCTGCACGACATAGGCAAAAACCTCGTCAAAATGATGCTCGAGGGCAAGGGACTTGAGGTCATCGACCTCGGTACCGACGTAGCGCCGGAAACGTTCATTCAGACCGCGATAGACCAGAACTGTCAGATAATCTGCTGCTCTGCTCTGCTCACCACGACGATGGGCGTTATGGCGGAGGTCGTCAAAAAAGCCGAGGAAGCCGGCATACGCGACAAGGTAAAGATAATGATAGGCGGCGCGCCCGTAAGCCAGGATTTCTGCGATAAAATAGGCGCGGACTGCTATACCTCCGACGCCGCTTCGTGCGCCGACGCCGCGGTCGAATTCTGCCGCGCGATGGCGTGACGTAATACGTAAAATGAAAAGAATACTTAATGCCGCGGCGCTCGTTTTATCGGTGTTGTTTTTATTGTCCTCATGTGAGCAGGCGGCAGTGACGACAGAGACGGGGACAGACGTGATCACGGAAAAAGAAACGGCGGAGCAGACTGCGGATGTGACGACCGGCGCCGTTACCGGTATGGATACGGAAACGGAAGAAGAGACGGAAGAAGAGACGACGGAAGCGCCGCTCCCTCCGCCCTACGACGACGCACACGCGTATATTTTCGCCGACAACAATAAAGATACCAAATGGGTGACGTACGGCGTATCCGCCTCGCGCGAGTTCAACGTGCTGAAGCTGATACCGACGAATCACGACCCGATGATATACTGCACGTTTGCGGAAAACGAGCGTTTCGATTCGCAGGAATATCCTTACGTCGCGTACAGATATAACGTAAAATCCTCTGTAAATCAGGGCGTTTTCTTCGTCTGCTCCGAGAATCACACGTCTTTCAGCGACTCGGGACTTACGTGGGTGGACGTAAAAAACAACGGCGAGTGGACGAACAACATTACGGATATGCGCGATAACGCCTTCTGGGAGGGGACGATAACCGCTTTCAGGATAGACCCGATAAACTCCGGCTGGCACGACAAAAAAGCCGTTATCCTGCTCGACCGCGTGGGATTCTTCAAGACGAAGGAGGACGCGCAGGTGTTCCTCGACGACGCGAAGGAGCCGGATTATTCCGAATCTCTGACAATAACGGAAGGGTTTGCAAAAGCGATAATACCCGGCGGCACGCTTTCAGCGGGCTACGATACGGGAGATTATCTTTTAAAGCAGGAAACGGCGGCTGAAATAAAGAACGGACAGGTCATACTTCCCGCTTCGTACGTCAACTCCGTCGGCTTCGTTTCATACCTCGCCCCGGATGCGGGTAAATATTCGCTTGTATACCCGGAAAAAGAGGTAAAAACGGACGGCGATTTCGTGCTTGTCCGCGGACTTATGTCGGAGGCTGAGTTAAAGGCGGATAAGGTCGCAAAGGAAACGGCGGCAAGAGTTTTATAT
>CACZVC010000228.1 GCA_902784545.1 uncultured Ruminococcus sp.
GCGCGCATAGTCGAAAAAAACGGCAGATACGCCGTAGCCGCGGCGGAAAGCGCGGAAAAGGATCAGTCGTATTTTTTATGGGATCTTCCGCAGGAGGCTCTGTCGAAAACGGTTTTTCCGCTCGGTGAGATGAAGTCGAAGGACGAGGTAAGGGAGCTTGCGGGAAAAGCGGGTCTGCCGTCGTTTTCGCGCTCGGATTCGCAGGATATCTGCTTCGTGAAAAACGGCGAATACGCGCAGTTCATAACCGGATATACCGGGATAAAACAGCCGGAGGGCGATTTCGTCGACGAAAACGGTAAGGCGCTCGGACGCCATAACGGGCTTTTGAACTACACCATAGGGCAGAGGAGATATTTAAACGTCGCCGCGGGGAAACGCATTTTCGTTCTGTCGAAGGACGCGGAGAAAAACGAGGTCGTTCTGGGCGACGGCGACGGCCTTTACCGCTCTGTCATAAACGCGGAAAAGGTGCGGCTCCAGCTGTATGACAAAATAGACGAAAACAGAAAATACGACGTTAAAATAAGATACGGCAAAAAAACGTGCCCGGCTTATATAAAATCAAACGGAGACAAAGCAGAGATCACGTTCGATACGCCGCAGAGAGCGCCGGCGCCGGGTCAGTCAGTTGTATTTTATGACGGAAATACCGTTGTCGGCGGCGGTTTTATTTGTTGATAGTATAAAATATGCCGAATTTGCAATTTTTATATTGACAAATTGCAAAAAACGGTATATAATACCGAATAAGACTTATATATTGAAAGGAATTATGAAAGTGAGAGTTTATAATTTTTCCGCAGGTCCGTCCATGCTTCCGCTTCCCGTGCTTGAAAAAGCCGCGTCGGAGCTTACCGAATACGGCGATTCCGGTATGTCCGTTATGGAGATGAGCCATCGCTCCAAGCCTTATGAAAAAATAATAACCGGCGCGGAGGCTTCCCTGCGCAGGATAATGAATATTCCCGATAACTACAAGGTGCTGTTTTTGCAGGGCGGCGCGTCGCTTCAGTTCGCGTCCGTACCGCTTAACCTTATGGTGAACAAAAAAGCCGACTATATCTTATCCGGCCAGTTTTCGACAAAGGCGTATAAAGAGGGACTGAAATACGGCGACGCGGCCGCGATAGCCTCCTCGAAGGATAAGAATTTCACATATATCCCGAAGATAAAAAGGGAAGACGTAAGAGCTGACGCCGATTATCTTCATATCTGCTTCAACAACACGATATACGGCACAAAATACAACTACATACCCGACACGGGCGACGTTCCGCTCGTAGCCGATATGTCGTCGTGCATTTTGTCAGAGCCGGTCGACGTTTCAAAATTCGGTCTTATCTACGCCGGAGCGCAGAAGAACGTCGCCCCCGCCGGCGTTACGATAGTTATAGTCCGCGAGGACCTTATCGGTCACGCGAGGGAGGATACGCCTTCCGTAATGGACTACAAGCTTCAGGCTGACAACGGCTCCATGTACAACACGCCGCCCTGCTATCCGATATATATCGCCGGCCTCGTTTTCGACTGGATAGAGTCAATGGGCGGGCTTGAGGCGATGAAGGAGCGCAATATCAAAAAAGCCGCGGTGCTGTACGATTATCTTGACAGCCAGAGCTACTATATCGCTCCCGTCGAAAAGGAATTCAGGTCGATGATGAACGTTACGTTCGTAACCGGCGACGCGGATCTTGACGCGAAATTCGCGGCGGAGGCTTCCGAGGCCGGCTTCAAAAACGTAAAGGGCCACCGTTCCGTCGGCGGCATGAGAGCGTCGATATACAACGCCATGCCTTACGAGGGCGTCTGCGCGCTTGCTGAATTTATGGATAAATTTGCGAAAAACAATCCGAAAGGCTGATAATACCATGTATAACATAAAACTGCTGAATAAAATTTCAAAATACGGCACGGACGTTTTCGATACGAGCTACGTCTGCGGAGAGGACGTGTCCTCGCCCGACGCGATACTCGTCCGTTCGGCTTCCATGCACGAAATGGAGTTCGATAACAAGCTGCTCGCCATAGCGAGAGCCGGAGCCGGCGTAAACAACATACCGATCGACCGCTGCGCGGAGCAGGGTATCGTCGTTTTCAACACGCCCGGCGCAAACGCGAACGCCGTAAAGGAACTCGTCATCGCCGGTATGCTTTTAGCCTCGCGCGACGTTATCGGCGGCGTGGAATGGGTAAAGGAAAACGCGGCTGATCCCGATATCGCAAAATCGGTGGAAAAGAACAAATCGAAATTCGCGGGCAACGAGCTTCGCGGCAAAAAGCTCGGCGTTATAGGCTTGGGCGCCATAGGCGGTCCGCTTTCCAACACCGCGCGCCACTTCGGTATGGAGGTTTACGGCTGCGACCCGTATATAACCATCGACGCGGCGTGGAACATCTCCCGCGACGTAAAGCGCGTAAAAACGCGCGAGGAGCTTTATGAGATATGCGATTTCATAACGCTTCACATCCCGCTTATAAAGAATCCCGACCCGTCGAAATCGACGGAGAAGATAATAAACAAAGCCGCCTTCGATATGATGAAGGACGGCGTGGTGCTTCTCAACTTCGCGCGCGACGCGCTCGTCGACGACGACGCTCTCGCCGAGGCGATAGAGTCCGGCAAGGTCAGAAAATACGTCACCGATTTTCCGAACGCGAAGACCGCGGGCATGAAAAACGTCATAGCGATACCGCATCTCGGCGCCTCTACCGAGGAATCCGAGGACAACTGCGCTATGATGGCGGCGCACGAGCTGCGCGATTACATCGAAAACGGAAATATCAAAAACAGCGTGAATTTCCCCGACGCATCGCTTCCGCACAGCGGCGATTACAGGCTCTGCGTGCTCCACAAAAACACGCCCGGTATCGTAGCGCAGCTTGCGACCGTCGTAGCCGATGAAAAACTGAACATTGCGAATATGGTAAACAAGAGCAAGGGCGACTTCGCTTATACCATAGTCGAGATAAACGGCGCGCTGAAACAGTCGTCAGTCGACAAGATCAGCTCGCTCGACAATATTATCAGGATCAGGGTTATACAGTGACCGGCCGATTATAATAACGAAAAGGGGCTGTCGCATTTGCGGCAGCCTTAATGATTTGCGTCTTTAATGCAAATCAATTCATGACGGTACGACCGTCAATTCATGACGCTTTGCG
>CACZVC010000229.1 GCA_902784545.1 uncultured Ruminococcus sp.
GAACGGAAACAATTCTAAAAAACTTTTTCATAAGTGTATTTTATCACATAAATAAGACTTATATAACGATATATTGTAAACAAACATAACACGGGTATCACGTTCCGCGGGGAGTAAATCCGTAAAAAAAGAAGAAAGAATAAAGAAAAAATAATAAAGAATAAAATCGGAAACGTCGCTTCGCGACGATTCGTGCGCCGCGAAACGCGGCGCGATTGGGGCTCCCCGCCCCCCAAATCCACCCCCAAACCCCCGCCTCCCCCCAACATAAGTCGGGGCTTTTTGAAGGTACGGAATCCGGGGACTTTGCAGCGTAAGCTGCGCGCGCGGGCGTCCCCCCACCGCGCCGCGCGCTTGTTTTATATAGTTTATTGATTTCATTATTCTTAACCGCAGTTTCTCCTCACGCCCCGCAGGGCATATCGCGTCCGGAGGACATATCGCTTGACTGCGCTTAGCGCGTTGATCATACCGCTTGCGTTGCGTGAATTGAATCAGGCAGTGTTAAAGCCGCCCGGGAGCTTAACGGCTCCTCGGGCGGCTTTGTTATTCAGGCGTTTTTACGCCTTTTTTAATACATTCCGCCCATTCCGCCGGCGGGAGCCGCGGGAGCGGGATTTTCTTCCTTCTTATCGGCTACGAGGGACTCGGTCGTGAGTACCGTCGCGGCTATCGAAGCGGCGTTCTGCAAAGCGGAGCGCGTGACCTTTGTCGGGTCGACTATGCCGGATTTAACCATATCGACGTATTTTTCGGTGTAAGCGTCGAAGCCGTAACCGACCTTCTTCGAGGCGTAGATCTTATCCACGACGACGGAGCCTTCAAAGCCCGCGTTCTCTGCTATCTGACGTACAGGCGCTTCAAGAGCTTTGAGCACTATGTTCACACCGACCTTTTCATCGCCCTCGGTCTTATCGAGCAGCTCTCTGACAGCCGGTATCGCGTTGATGTAAGCGACGCCGCCGCCTGCTACGATACCCTCTTCGACCGCCGCCTTGGTGGCGTTGAGAGCGTCCTCGATACGGAGCTTCTTTTCCTTCATTTCGACCTCGGTCGCCGCGCCGACCTTTATAACGGCTACGCCGCCCGCGAGCTTTGCAAGTCTTTCCTGCAGCTTCTCACGGTCGAAATCGGACGTTGTGGTCTCGATAGCGGCTCTTATCTGATTTACTCTGCCCTTGATCTCGTCCTTGTCGCCGGCGCCGTCAACGATTATCGTGTTGTCCTTGTTGACCTTGACCTGTCTTGCGTGGCCGAGCTGATCGAGCGTCGTTTCCGAAAGCTCGAGTCCGAGCTCGGAGGAGATGACCTGACCGCCGGTGAGTATCGCTATGTCGCGGAGCATTTCTTTTCTTCTGTCGCCGAAGCCCGGAGCCTTGACGGCTACGCAGTTGAACGTGCCTCTCAGCTTGTTGAGTATGAGCGTCGTAAGAGCCTCGCCCTCGACGTCCTCGGCGATTATAAGCAGCTTCGCGCCGGTCTTTACGATCTGCTCGAGCAGCGGGAGTATTTCCTGGATGTTGGATATTTTCTTATCGGTTATAAGGATGTTCGCGTCGTCGAGAACGGCTTCCATTTTATCCGTATCAGTAGCCATGTACGGGGAGATGTAGCCGCGGTCGAACTGCATGCCTTCGACGACCTCGGAATAGGTCTCGGCGGATTTCGATTCCTCAACGGTTATAACGCCGTCGGACGTTACCTTTTCCATGGCGTCGGCTATAAGCTCGCCTATATGCTCGTCGCCGGAGGAGACTGTGCCGACTCTCGCTATATCCTTGTTGCCGGATACTGCTTTGGAGTTGGCGATTATCGCCTTTACCGCGGCGTCGGCGGCTTTGGCTATGCCTTTTCTCAGTACCATCGGGTTTGCGCCCGCGGTAACGTTCTTCATGCCCTCTTTGATAAGAGCCTGCGCCAGAAGCGTTGCGGTGGTCGTGCCGTCGCCCGCGGCGTCGTTCGTTTTCGTCGCGACTTCCTTGACGAGCTGTGCGCCCATGTTTTCAAACGCGTCCTCAAGCTCTATTTCTTTTGCTATCGTAACGCCGTCGTTCGTGATGAGGGGAGCGCCGTATTTCTTATCGAGAACTACGTTTCTGCCCTTCGGTCCGAGTGTGATTTTAACGGTATCGGCAAGCTTGTCGACGCCCTTCTGCAGAGCTTCTCTCGCTTCGGCTCCGTAAATGATCTCTTTTGCCATGATAAATTACCTCTTTTCTTATTCGACTGTTGCGAGAATATCGTTCTGTCTTACGATAATATATTCTTCGCCGTCGCATTTTACTTCAGTTCCGCTGTATTTTGAGAAGATAACGCGCTGACCCTTTTTAACGGTCATCACTATCTCCTTACCGTCGACTACGCCGCCGGGACCCACCGCTATGACTTCAGCCACCTGCGGTTTTTCCTTGGCTGAACCGGCTAAAATTATGCCGCTTTTGGTCGTTTCCTCAGCTTCGACCATTTTTAGCACAACACGGTCTGATAATGGATTGAGTTTCATATCTGTATCCTCCTTAAAGAATGTTTTTGATTATGGCTTGGCACTCTTTACGTCCGAGTGCCAACCGTCAAATCATATTGTAGCATCATTTTTCCAAAAATCAAGTGTTTTTTTGAGATTTAACAAATGTTTAACAATTACACCGGAAGCGGGACTGCAAATAACGTGATATTTATTGCGTGATTTTTAAAAAACCTCTTGACAAAAGAGAACTTTTGCAGTAATATGATAGCGTATATAAATATCTGTTTTTTTATGTGAGAGCTATAATGAGAAAATTATTACTCATTCTTACCGCCGTAACGCTGGCGGCGTTATTCTGCCTGCCCGCCGCGGCGGCGACGAATTCCAACCATCTGATAGACGAGGGCTGGCCGTCCTTCAATAAAAAAGAGACGGAATGGGACGTTTACGGCTGGACCTGCGTCGACACGAAGATAACCGCGCTCGGCTACAAGCTCGACGGAGCGGACGTCGTCTGGGTGGACGAAACCGTCGACGAGCGTGAGGACGCCGAGGTCATAAAGGACAACGATTGCTTTGAGGACGCGACGCTCGAGCTTACGATTTACGATATGGGGCTCACCAACGGGCTTGAAATATTCTACGCTTACAGGATGCACATAACCCTTGACACGACGGAAATG
>CACZVC010000230.1 GCA_902784545.1 uncultured Ruminococcus sp.
TAATATAAAAATAACGTCGGACGACGGCTGTAAAAAAGTCCTCAGAATGAGGACAGCCTTGCAGAAGGACGCGCGCGTTTACTGCAATAATTCAGATGTCAAATGCGTAATAAAATACGAATGCGGCTTTTGCGAGATTTACGTGGAGCTTACGGATACAGCGACGGCGGATATTACGATAGAGCTTTTACCGCTTGAATTTTCCGTTGAATGCGACAATACAGCGGCTTGCGGCGACGCGCTCGATATAAAGCTGTCGGGATGCGAGATGATCGGCGTAATTGACCGCGAGGGCATTTTTGAGGATTTATCCGCATTGAAGCTGAAGCGCGGCATTCTCGATCCGTATAAAAAATACGGCGCGATAGGGCTCGTTAACTTTTCAAGGCGCACGTTTGCGCTGAAGCTTAAAAGCGGCGGCGTTGAATTCCTTTACCCCGTATCGCTCACGGTCACGCCGGCGTATGAAATAAGAGCAAAATACGACGGCGCGCTTCACGTGAGCTTCCGTAATTTCTCAAAACAGCCGGTAAACGGCACGGCTCAGATATTCACCTGCGGCAAGACCGTCCGCTTCCCGCTCATGTGCAAAGCGAAGGAAACCGCGGAGATAAACGTAGCCTGTACGCTTGAAACGCTTCACGGAAAAAACCGCGCTCTGTTCATCATTGACGGCAAGGGCGAGGAATTCGATCTCATATCGGACAAACGGTATAAGGCTGAGCAGATCGGTATAAATGAATACGGAGCCGAGGAATATGCAAACTGGCGCAAATACGGTATGTTTCAGCATCACGGCTGCGCCGTCATGGGACCCGATGAATATCTGAAAAACGTACCGGACAGAATAACCGTCGGCGACGCGGAATTTGAGCTTTCCGGCAAATTCATACCGGTATCGTCCGCTGAGCACAGGATCGCGGATATAAAGATAGACAGGGACGCGCGAAAGCTGTACGTGCTGATATCGGCGTTCTGCGACGATCACGAGGTATTCTGCGAGGCGTTTTCGGCGGAGATATGGTGTAAAAAAGAAAAGACGCATTTGCCGCCCGTATACGTATATCCGCTGACGGTCGCCGGCGCGCTCGATTTCGGCTTTTCAAACAGCGTGCTCGCCGGTTTCGGGACGTTTGCGCCCGGGACAAAAAGAAACGTTCCCCTGCCCTCTCTCAAAAACGGCGATTACGAAGGTACTCTCTGCCCGGATTATCCGCAGAGAGAGCTTTGGTGCAATAACGAAGCCGTCGAGGCGGGCGGCGCCGTGTTCAATCTTCTTGAATTTGATATCGGAGTTACGCGGCACGTTGAACGTCTGACCGTAGTATCGAAAGCGCAGGACGGCGCGGCGGGCATATTTGCAGTCTCGGCAGAATAATAAACCAAAAATATAATGTAAAAACGAAAGCCCTTGAAAATCAAGAGCTTTTGTTTTTTTATGCGTATCACGTTTATTCGGTAAGTCTGCCTTCGAACATGACCATACCTTCCGCCGCCCATTCGGTCTTGCCTGTCATTATGAAAAATCTGAAAGGCTTATCGGCGATAAAATCGACCGGATCATCTTCTTCTGCTGCTTCATCGCGGCAAATTATCGCAGTCACCGCGGCGGCTTCGACACCCGTTTTATCAAGCTTTATTTTCGTTTTCTGCACAATGTCGTCAACGTAAACTTTTTTGATTCCGGGATCGAACATACGGGAAAAATCGGCTATGTTTTCCGTAAAAGCGTCTGTCGCTCCGCGCTCTTTTAGAAAATCGACGAGCTCTCCGTCGGATAAAGACGTTTCAGTTTCAAATTCCGGTATGATAACTCTTACTCTGCGCAGCGCGGCTCGCGACAGTTTTTCAGTCAGGTTTTCCGCACTGCCCAAAACGAATATCATATCTACGCCGTTTTTCATCGGAACTGCGACGAGAGTCGTTTTTTCGTCGGAATAATAGCGGTAATGTTCCGTTGAAGATATGAATTTCTTGTTTACCTTCTGATTTGTTACGGTCGTGAACTCTCTGTCCGGTATTTCAAAAAATTCATTTGCCCACGCGTTTTTGTAATAAAGCGCGTTCATAAGTATAACGGCAAGGTTTGAGGTATCGTAGTTATCGGGCAGAAGCTTGGGTATCATTCCCTCCGTCTTTTCGTTTGCCCACGCGTTAACGTCGGCTATGACCTTTTCTCTTGTAAAATCACGGTACTCCGCGTAATATGACGAAACCGCGTCTTTATAACCCTGTAAAAAATCGGGGATATCATTCCTTTTCCAGATCGAGTCAGCGACTCTGAGCGCGCCGGACGGTTCGTCATAAAACTGCTTCTGCTCGTCCGTTAACGCATTATAGGTCTCGGCGTATTTTCTCACCGCTTCGTTGAAGCAGCCCTCGAAGCCGTTGAAGCTCTTGATAAGATCTTCAAGCTCTGAAACGGAATTGATCCCGATCGCCGACATAAGCTGTTTAAGCGTTTGTCCGTCCGCGCCCGCAAGCAGCATTCCGAGCGCGTATTTTAACGAAAGCGGCGAGATCATATAGCTTTTATCGCCGAGCTTTTGTTCGACGTAGTTCATAAGGTCAAAGTCAAAACCGTCAAACTTGTTTTCAAGATTTGCCGGACCCGGTACTGCGGGCTTTTCCGCCGCCGTTTCCGCTTTTGTATCCGCGTTTGTCACAACGCCTCCGGAAGATGCCGGCTGCATATCCGCGGGACGTATCGCGCATGACGCGGCAAGAGCCGATACGGTCAGCACGGTCAGAATTAAAGCTGTTATTCTTTTCATTTGCATATTCCCTCCTTTTCTACTGTATTAGACGTGTTTTTTATATGATTTCTTACACTTAAATTTGTATGTTTATCACCTTGTATTTGTTCTGATACGATGTCACTTCATCCGTGCCGCAGCGTATGCTCCATATAACCTGATAAACTGCTTTTTTCTGTTACTCTATAACGCTGATCTTCGGGTGCGAGCCGCGGTAGATACTGTTTGTTGTAAACATCATTTTTATAACGTTCAAGAGATCGCTTTCGAGCACCGTGTTTTCACAGTGCGATACGTAAACGTAAATATCGGCG
>CACZVC010000231.1 GCA_902784545.1 uncultured Ruminococcus sp.
AGCGCAAACGTGCGCCTTGAAAAGTTAACGAGCCCTATCGCGCCGTATTTTTTATACGGATCGAGTATTCCGCGCCTCAGCTTCAATGCGGTTAAATCCTCAAAAATGCCATCGCGGTCGACTGCACAGATCATTTCGCATCCCGACAGCTTTATATCGAGCGCGTCGCCGCAAGATGCTGTATTGTCGCATTCAACGGAAAACTCAATCGGAAACAATTCTATCGTCACTTCCGCAGTCGCCATATCCGTAAGCTCCGCGTAAATCTCGCAGAAGCCGCATTCGTATTTTATTACGCATTTTACATCTGAATTATTGCAGTAAACGCGCGCGTCCTTCTGCAAGGCTGTCCTCATTCTGAGGACTTTTTTACAGCCGTCGTCCGACGTTATTTTTATATTACGTTATTTTTATATTAACCGTATTTCCGTCCTTTTTGTATTCGTATGATACGGAAGGAAGATGAAGCGACGCGTGATCCCATTCCGTCGGGAAGCACGGAGAAACGGTCAGAGTTTTCGATATCATATCGCGGTGAAGACCGAAAACCGACTCGATAAGCTCCTGCGCGAACACTCCGGCGGACGGTGAGAAATACGCGAAACGCTTTTCATTCGCGGTCTCCGGGAACGCTCCGCGCTGAAATTCTCCGCAGACGCGCCGCGCCACGAATCGAAGCGGCTTTATCGCGTCGTCGGCTCTGCCCGCCGCGGCGTAAGCCGCCGTCGCGAACGGCTGCATATCGGAGCCTGCCTGCATACCCCACGTCGGTACGCCCCAATATCCGTGATCGCCGAAGTGGTTTGACTGATATATCTCGCCCTCGGGTCCCGTCATCCTGTGTTTTAAGTGGTCGAGAGACGAAGCGGCGTCAAGGCTGTCAACGTAACCGTATATAACGGGATAACAAATACCGTGGTACGTAGTGTCAAGTCTGTCCGCGCCGAGCTGATCCGAAAACCAGATGAATCTGCCGATATCGCCGCGCCAAAGAGTGTCAGACAGCCTTTCTTTTGCGTACGACGCGTACTGCGCGTATTTTTCCGATTCATCATAAAGGCCGAGATAAGACAAAAACTCCGACATTATATAAAGCATCCGTACGCCTTCTGTTCCGGGCGCTGCGCCTTTGCCGGGCGTTGACTCAAAATCCTCCTGATTGCCGATCTGTGAATGCCAGCAGAGCACGCCGGACCCCGCCGCATCATATTCTTCAAACGTCTGTGCGAGCACGCGGCGCATATACGGCAGTAAAAACTTTGCAAATTCACGGTCGTCCGTCATTTTCAGATAATGCATGACCTCGCGGAAGAAGAACTGATTGTTTCCGCCCCAGTCGCGCCTGCCCGTATCGTTCGTACACATATCCGGTATCGCGCCGTTTTCAAATATATGCTCCGCCTGAGTTTTAAGCGTGCGCTTTGCGCGTGAAGCGTTGTCAGCCCATTCCTCCGCGCCGGTCTGTTCCATGTGCCACATCGTCGGCCAGTGCTGTATTGATTCGATCCACCCGTACGGATAAAGCCACGCGTATTCAAGATTGAGATAAGCCGCCTCAAACGCGCCGTTTATATCGCTGTCAGGCGTTTGCACATAAAGGTTTTTTAATTTTTTGTCGTAGTATTCTTTGACTTTGCCGATCTCAGCTTTTCCGTCAAGACAGGAAAGCGAATACGCGTCCTCCGGATCGCCGGAAAAGCCGAGCGTCAGATACGCTTCACATCCGGAGCAGAAGCCCTCCGCATAGGAGCCGCCGTTTTCGCCCTGCTTTATCTCAAAATCAAAATTTCCTTTCGCATACGTCACAATATGGCGCTCTTCCCGCGTTATCTTCACCGCGTTGTTTTCAAGTGAAGCCGAGCCGTGCTCGCAGTCGATCTTCTCACCCCTCATGTACTCGTTCGGGGAGAAGTGCATAAAAGCGACGTTGCCGCATCCGAAACGGACGAAAACACCCGGTTTTTCGCTTTTTATTATCACCGCGGCGCCGCCGCGCGTCCGCTTGTCCTCCGGCAGTATCAGAGGATAAATGCCGACGGTAACGTTATTGTCACCGCAGATCGCGCGGCTTACAAGACCGCCTCTTATATTGTCTGCGGTCGTTTTTTCATCACACGACTCATAATCGAGGATCTTTACGGGATCGCCCGCTCCGAAAACAAGCTTGCATAAAAGCAGCTGTTCCGCGCCTCTGTGAACTTCGTCGTCGTACGTCATAAGCGCGGCGTTAGGATACGCCTGCCTCATGAAAACGATACTGTGACCGAACGCGCACGCTCTTTCATCCTGAAGGTCGAGCGTTACCGGGATATCAGATTCGCGCCCTCTCATTTGCCCATAACGATCGCCGCGGGATCAGAATAAGCGGGATAATGCTTGAGCATGACGAGCGGCTCGCTGTCGCTTTTGTTCGTAATCGTCAGACCTTCCGTCGCCGTCTTTTCGGACACGAAGAATTCATCCTGCGAAACGCCGCCGACTCTAAGCATACAGGCGGTGGAGCAGTCGTACGGACCGAGCTTTCCGAAGCCCTGCGTTATGATCAGACCGTACGCGAAGCCGTCTTTGACTGTCACGGTTTTACCCGGGAATACCGTCAGCTCGCGTGCGGCTATGTAATCGTTGCCGTACGCTACCTGCTTCTGCACGTAATCTTCATTTTCTTCAAGCGCTACGGGCGGTCTGAAATACGTTTTCTTGTAATGCGGATCGACGTTCGCATCCCAGTCCATAAGCGACATTATATAATCTATATCGCGCATTTTGTCTTCGGGGCAGTTTTCGCATAAGAATTTGTAATCGTAGATCTCGCCGTCGGTGATATTCTCGTAGACCGAGTTCACGTCGGAGTTCCATTGCGGCTCGTACGTCAGATATGAGCCCGGCGCGTGAAGGACTCCGGGCGGCGTGTACCAGCCCGTTCCGAGCTCTATGCGGAACGCGCGGGAAAGCTCGGTTATCCTGTTGTCGCCGCTTTCGTATTTCAGAAGTCTGTCTTTTACCTGTTCCTTCGTCGTATCCGGATCGAATCCGAAATACGTGTGCGGGAATTTGCCCGGGTAGTTGTTGTACTGCGGCGGATAATAATACGCCTCCGGCTTGCCTATCCTTCCGACGCGCGCCGCCGATTCAAAATCGAGATGGAGGTGGAAGAAAAGCGGTCCCGTGTAGTCGTAGAATTTTGAATACATCGGCCAGGTGCCGTATTTGTCGTAAAGCTTTTTGCCGATAAGCTCTGCGCCGAGCGCGTCGACGAAATCCTTGAAATATACGCGTTTACTCCTGTCTGGTCCCGTGTTCACACGGCTCATGCCCTCGTCCGGCTCGGCGAGAGGACCGTTGTTAGCGGCGATGACGGATGAAAACCATCTTT
>CACZVC010000232.1:0-558 GCA_902784545.1 uncultured Ruminococcus sp.
GCGAAGGCGCGCGGCTGTACGCGCGCGGTCGCATCCATGGAAAAGGCGGCGGAGCTGAAAAAGCCGCTTATATTTGCGATAGGCAACGCGCCGACCGCGCTTTTGAAGTTGAGCGAGCTTATAAACGAAGGCAGGATATCGCCCGAGCTCGTTATAGGCGTGCCGGTGGGATTTGTGAATATAATCGAATCCAAAAACGAAATAATGAAAACAAACGCGCCTTACATCGTCGCAAAGGGAAGAAAGGGCGGCTCGAACGTCGCCGCGGCGATAGTGAACGCGCTGATGTATCAGATAACGAGATAATGGAAAGCTTTATAACGAAGGACGGCAAAAAACTGCGCAGAGGGTATACTACCGGCTCCTGCGCCGCCGCCGCGGCAAAATCGGCGGCGCTTATGCTTCTTACCGGTCGGCGGCTCGACTCCGTGAGCCTTGTGACGCCGAACGGCACGGCGCTCGATCTGACGGTTCACGGCACGGTAATATCGGACGGCTGCGTTATCTGCGGTATAGTAAAGGACAGCGGCGACGACCCGGACGTCACAAACGGCATTA
>CACZVC010000232.1:585-3631 GCA_902784545.1 uncultured Ruminococcus sp.
ATAAACTCCACTCCGCGGAAAATGATAGAGGAGGAGCTTTACGCGGTATGCGAGGACTGCGGCTACGGCGGAGGATTAAGCGTTTTGATCTTCGCGCCGGAGGGCGCGGATATAGCGAAAAAGACGTTCAACCCGCGGCTCGGCATAGAAGGCGGCATTTCCATACTCGGCACGACCGGGACGGTGGAGCCGATGAGCGACTCTGCCGTTGTCGAAACGATACGCGCGGAGCTTTCCATACGCGCGGCTCTCGGCAAAACGTCCGTGCTTTTCACACCCGGAAACTACGGCGAGGAATTCATAAAAAACGAGCTGAATATCGACCCGAAGACCGCGGTAACGACCTCCAACTTCATAGGCGAGGCGTTTTCCGCCGCGGCGGAGATGGGATTTCAGAACGCGATTCTCGTCGGTCATATCGGCAAGCTGATAAAGCTCGCGGGCGGTATTTTCAACACGCACTCTAAATACGGCGACTGCCGCGCGGAAATATTCGCCGCGCACGCCGCGCTGTGCGGCGCACCGCGGGAAGATATAAGCGTGGTGATGAACAGCGCGACGACGGACGATATGCTCGATATACTCGACAGATCGGGACTGTGCGGCGCGGTGATGGAAAGCGTATCGGACAAGATCGCGTATCAGCTTGAAAACAGGCGCCTCGGCGCGATGAAGACCGCCGTTATATCGTTTTCAAAAGTATACGGCGTTTTAAGCGAAACGGAAAACGCGGAACAGATACTTGAACTGATAAAAAAGGAGTACTGAAATGGTGCATATAGTCGGCGCCGGATGCGGCGCGCCGGACCTCATAACGCTGCGCGGCAAAAGGCTTCTGGAAGAAGCGGACGTTATAATATACGCGGGCTCGCTTGTGAACAAGGAGCTTTTGAATTACCGAAAGGACGGCTGCAGGATATACGACAGCGCGGAAATGACGCTTGAGGAGATAATAAGCGTGATCAGGGACGCGGAGGACAGCGGACTTACGACCGTGCGCCTCCACACCGGCGACCCGTCGTTATACGGCGCGATCGGCGAGCAGATGAAAAAGCTCGGCGAGCTCGGTATAGAATACGACATAACGCCCGGCGTCAGCTCGTTTTCCGGCGCGGCGGCGTCTCTCAAAACGGAATACACCCTGCCGGACGTGTCGCAGACCGTCATAATTACGCGCGCGGCTGGAAAAACGCCGGTGCCGGACAGGGAAAGTCTGCGGTCACTCGCCTCGCACGGCGCGACGATGGTGCTGTTTCTCAGCGCGGGACTGCTCGGCAAGGTCACGGACGAGCTGATATCCGGCGGATATAAGCCGGAAACGCCCGCGGCGATAGTTTACAAAGCCTCGTGGGAGGATGAAAAGATATGCCGCTGTACCGTCGCTGAGCTTAAAAAGACCGCGGAAGAAAACGGCATATCGAAAACCGCGATAATAGCCGTCGGGGATTTTCTCGAAAGCGAATTTTCGCGCTCGCACCTTTACGATCCGCGCTTTTCGACGGGATTCCGGGAGGCGAAGGAATGAATTTCAGCCTTTTCTGCTTTTCGGACAAAGGGGCGCTGCTCGCGGCAAAGCTGTGCGGACTGCTCGGCGTTGAGTTCTCCTCCGTGCATTCGACAGAAAAATTCGCGTCAGCCTACGGCTTTACAGCGCATAAAAGCGTCGCCGCCGATATGAAAAAACTGTTTGAGCAGAGCGACGCGCTGATATTCATCGGTGCCTGCGGCATAGCCGTGCGCGAAACGGCGCCGCATATAAAAAGCAAAACGACGGACCCGGCGGTCATAGTTATCGACGACAACGGAAAATTCGTCATACCCGTGTTATCCGGCCACATAGGCGGCGCGAACGCGCTGGCTTTGAAGCTCGCGGAGCTTATCGGCGCACAGCCGGTGATAACGACAGCGACGGACGGCGCAGGCAGATTCTCCTGCGACGCGTGGGCGGCTGAAAACGGCTTCGTCATATCCGATATGAAAACGGCGAAGAAAGTCTCCGCGGCGATACTTAAAAACGATATCCCTGTCTGCTCCGGATACGAACTGCCCCGGATACTTCCAAACGGGCTTTGCCGCGGCGATGACGGAGAGCTCGGGATATATATAGGCGTATATAAAAAAGAGCCGTTTGATACGACTCTCAGACTTATACCGCGCTCGCTCACGCTCGGTATCGGCTGCCGTCGCGGTACGGAAAAAGAGCGCATAGCGGACGCGGTAAGGGAAGTGCTTGACAGGCACGGCGTCGATATGCGCGCGGTAAACGGTATAGCGACGATAGACGTAAAAAAGGACGAGGCGGGACTGCTCGGCTTCGCGGAGGATAACGGCTTAAAAGTATCGTTTTACTCGGCGGACGAGTTGAACGCGGTAAAGGGCGATTTTGAAGAATCGGAATTCGTAAAAAAGACCGTCGGCACGGGAAACGTGTGCGAGCGCGCCGCGGCGCTTTGCGGCGGCGAGATCATCGTTAAAAAAACGGCGTTGAACGGCGTGACCGTCGCCGTCGCAGAGAGATCAGTGAGGATAATATTTTGAAAAAGCTGTACGTTGTCGGCATTGGCGCGGGAGATTATGACGGGATGACAGTCGGCGCGGTAAAAGCGTTAGAGAGCGCGGATGTCATTGTCGGCTACACGGTTTACTGCGACCTTGTAAGACCGTATTTCAAGGATAAAACGTTTATTTCCACTCCGATGATGAAGGAAACGGAGCGCTGCCGCCTTGCGCTCGGGCACGCCGCGGCCGGCGAGACCGTCGCCCTGATCTGCTCGGGCGACGCGGGGATATACGGTATGGCTTCCCCCGTGCTTGAGCTTGCGGGCGAATACGGCGTCGACGTTAAAATAATAGCGGGCGTTACCGCCGCCTCGTCCGGCGCGGCTCTGCTCGGCTCGCCTCTGACGTGCGATTTCGCGGTTATAAGTCTCTCCGATCTGCTTACTCCGGCGGAGACGATAGAAAAGCGGCTCGAACACGCGGCGGCGGCGGATCTCTGCATAGTCTTATACAACCCTTCAAGCAAAAAACGCGCGGATCATTTAAA
>CACZVC010000233.1 GCA_902784545.1 uncultured Ruminococcus sp.
ATTTTTCCCGATAAACGACGGACTGATACGCCGCTACGAACCTAAAGACATAGGCGACGGCTGCCGCGGGTTCGTTGAATACACGTACGCTGCGGATGAGACCGGTACGACGATATTCAGGAACGCATGCGGTGTGCAGAGCCGTGAAGAATACGAAAAGGCAATGAATAAATAAGAAATAATAAAAAAAGGTATTTGCGGCGGATCCCGTTCGGGATAAGGCTTATATGATCGTATGACAGGCGTACGTTCGCCGGCGGCGTTTTTCTTTCTTCTTTATTCTTATTCTTTCTTAATTTCTCCTTGACTTTTCCCTTATTTTATGCTATAATATATCATCACATTTTGCGCATTGCGCAAGGAAAGGGTAAAAAATGAAAAACATTGCTAAGGTTTTAGCCGCGGTCATGATAATCAGTCTTATCGTTTCCGTATTTTCCATCGCTCCCGCCGCTCTCAATTCCGCGGACTGGGAAGTCGTTCACACTCCGTCCGGCTCACCGGAAAACGCCGTTATCGAAAAGACGGCGAAGGACGGCATCAGACTTTCGCATGAAGGTCACTATCCGTCGTCAAACGCCGGTCTGCTTTACACAAAGCCCCTGAGCCTTACCGACGGCATCAAGCTCAACGTCACCGTTGAGACTGACGCGACCGGCTCCGCCGACGCGTGGTACGGCATATTCCTGATGAACAGACCCGTTTATTTCGACGTCGGCAACAGAAACGCAGACAAGGGCTTCGGCATCGTTCTGCTTTGCCGTCCGAACGGAAATTTCGAGTGGGTCGCCCTTGACGACACCGGCTTTAACATCAAGTCCACCGCCACCGCCGGCGACTACAACGGCGATAAGGAATACTACGCGGAAAACGTAGAAGTGGAATTCAGAGTACAGATAGTCGACGGCGAGCTTCTCGTTTTCGTTGACGATCAGTCAAACGGCTACGATTTCTCCGACCTGCTCCAGTACTTCGACAACAACGAGGCTTACATAGGCTTCTCGATGTCGCAGACCGAGCTTGAGCGTCAGAGCTTCGTCGTAAACTCGCTCAACGATCAGCTTCCCGCCTCCGAGGGCGACGCCATCCCGATGGAACAGGGTCATGAAGACAACACGACCGAAGCCGAGACCGAGGATAATAAGCACACCGGTCCGAGCTTTACGTTCCTTGATTTCACAAACCCCGACACGCTGAAGAGCATAATCACCGCCAACGACTGCACGTACTCCTATGACGAGGGCGAAGGCGCTCTCAAAATAGAAATTACGGGCGAGGATCCCTACCTCAACTTCTCGATGAAGAAAGCCGACTATTTCGACGGCGACGACTTCTGCATACTCAAAATGGAATACAAGACCGATTATGAGGGCGTAAGCGAATTCTTCTACACCACAAAGGAAGTACCTTCGTTTGAGCTCTGCAACCTCCAGTTCGATCTTGAAGCCACCGAAGGCCAGTACAAGATCCTTGAACAGGATATGCAGGAATCCGCAAACTGGACCGGTCAGATAAGAAACTTCCGTTTCGACCCCGCCTCTCCCGGTGAGGAAGGCCAGGTATTCTTCGTAAAGAACATCTCGTTTGAGATCTGGGAAGACACCGAAGAGGATACCACCGAAAAGGCTACCGATGCCGTAACAACCGCCGAGGCTGTAACGACCGAGGCCACAACGAACGAAGAAACGACGACAAAGGCTCCCGAAACGAAGGATGCCGCGACCACCGCCGGCACCTCTCAGCAGAGCGGCGGTCCGAACGTCGGACTTATAATAGGCATCATCTGCGGCGTTGTCGCCGTTATATGCATAGTAGTTGCAGTTGTTATTGCAATGAAGAAAAAGAAAAAATAAATAATGCTGCCTGCCGGTGATCCTCACCGGCAGGTTTGATAAGGAGATATTTATGGCAGAACCCGGAAGCGAAATAGTTGAAGCCGCGAACGAGACCGTACAGGGCTCGTCCTGGGACTGGAACGTCGTTTGGGCGTCCGTCGCGGACAAATTCGTAAACATCGCCGGCAGACTTTTAGCCTGCGCGATCATACTTATCGTCGGTCATTTTATAATCAAATTCGTCACAAAAAAACTGCTCACCTCAAAGAAGATGGAAAAGCTTGAGCCGGGCGTGCGCGGATTTCTGCGGACGTTCATCAAAGTGCTTCTGCATACCTTGCTCATCGTTTCCGTTATCGGCGTTTTAGGCGTACCGATGGCGTCGGTCGTGGCGGTCTTAGGCGCCGCGGGCGCGGCTGTCGCCCTGGCTTTGCAGGGAACTCTCGGCAATCTGGCGAGCGGCATAATGCTCGTCGTACTGCGTCCGTTCCGCGTCGGCGACTTTATAGAGCAGGGCGGCAATATGGGCACCGTGCTTGAAATAGGGCTTTTTGCGACGACGGTGGTCACGATAGACAACCGCCACGTCGTTATCCCCAACAGCGCGCTTACGACGTCGACGATAATAAACTACTCGTCAGAGCAGACGCGCCGCGTCGATATGGTCGTATCCGCGGCTTACGGCTCCGACGTTGAAAAGGTCAAAAACGTGATACTCGATTACGCAAAGCGCGATGAAAAGATACTTTCCGATCCCGCGCCGTTCGTAAGGATGACGGATATGAACGACAGCGCGATCGCCTTTACCGTGCGTATGTGGGTAAAGAGCGCAGATTACTGGGACGTCAGATTCAATCTGTCCGAGAACATCTACGACGAATTCAATAAGAACGGAATCAAGATACCGTTCAAACAGCTCGACGTTCACGTCAAAAACGACGAATAAACAAGCCTGAAAAAAGACAGCGGAAATAATACCCGACCGTCATAAGGAAGTTTTTTCACCTCACGTTCGAGTGGTAAGTAAGTGCGAACTTAAGAAAAGCAGACTGAGAACAAAATCAGTCTGCTTTTTCGTATTCAACAGGTATAATGAAGACGTTCGCTTCGCTCACTAATGAAGACGGGCTATGCCCTAATGAAGACGGCAACTGCGTTGCCTAACGAAGCGAAGCCGCCCGCTTG
>CACZVC010000234.1 GCA_902784545.1 uncultured Ruminococcus sp.
AGGTCGTAAAGAAAGACGGCGTTCTTTCCTTTACGATAGAAAGCATTTTTGACCCGTATATCCGCGCACAGGTAAAATTCAGCGCCGAAGAATACGACGCGGTACAGATAACGATGAAAGCCGAATATTCGACAAACGGCAACGTATATATCGCCGCGGGAGCTCAGACGGGCTTCAACGCGGAACAGCACACCGATTTCAAACTGATGCAGGACGCATGGACGACCGTTGTCGTTCCGCTTTCGCATCTACCGGATTATAACGGTTTCGTTACCGCGTTCAGGATAGACGTGGGCTCGCAGGCGGGTGAGAAAGTTGAAATAAAAGAGATAAAAGCGATAAAACGCGGCAACGCCTCCGTTCCCTTCGCGCTCGAACGTATTTTCCATACGTATTCCGATAAAATGCACGAGGTCGTGCGTATAGTAGCAACAGCCGATTACGATAACGGCGGAGCTTTGGAGACCGCGGCGATGATACCCGCCGACACCGTCAGAAAGCTTGTTATCAAGGATAAAAACGGCGAAAAGTCGGAGCTTTCCGGTATAGACTTCGATTCTGTCGAATACGTCGGCTTCGATATCAAAGGCGTCGGTATTTACGGCGTTATAATGCCCGCCGTTGATAACAACGGTTATATCAAAGTCGAGGAGAAAGACGGAAATTACGTAATCACACGCGGCATAGCGATAAAAGAAGGCGTTAAAAAAGGCGAAGACGTTTTATTCGGTCACAGGATCTATACGACCGATTCACACCAGTTCAACGACCTGCGGAAAGAGGCGTATATTGAAAGAAATCCGCTGCAGGACGTTTTCGTCGTCAAAAAAGTCGACGGCGCGAATTTCGACTGCTACGACGCGCTCGTCGGCTGCTACCGTTTCAAGCTCAAAGGCTCCGATTTCAACAGAGCGTATTACAAGGAGCCGGACAAACACTATGAGCTGAACGCGCTTATATGCGGCGACGGTGTTGCTGACAGACAGATCTACATCCAGACAAGGGAGCCGGGCGGTCAGCTTGAATGCGCGGCGATCCTCGACGAAAACAACGTAATGCTTCCGCTGCCGCTTGAGGTCGGCAAAAACTTCAAGGGCGAATACGAGGAAAAGCTGTTCGATCCGGACGATACCTCATACGGCGAGGTATATCTGCCCGTTACCGTCAAAAAGGATGAAAACAAGCGCTTCACGCTTCTGCATCTTTATCAGAAATGGGGCAATTACCCGTTGAAACAGCTTTCGTTCATAGCGTTCCATATATGCTACTATCATTTATCCGTCGGCGTAACGGAAACGAACTGCATAGCTCCTTATTTCGTTTACGGCAAAGACGGCTGGACGTTGCCCGACTTCCGCGCAAACTCCGCGCCGTTGTGGAAGGGTCAGCCTCAGCACACGAGCGCCGGCAGACTTTACTTCCTGCAATATCAGAACGCGGCGGGCGAAAAATTCAAATCCGAATCGCAGTCTGCCGATATCGCCTCCCACGGTCCCGTATACGCTGATATAAATATGGAATATCTGTCCGACGACGGAAAGATAAAAGCGACGTACCGTCACGCGGAAATGCCGCAGACGGATGAAAACAGAACGTATTACACGATAAAGCTCGAAGTGCTTGACGACGTGGAGATCGCCGATTTCAAAAACGATTTCTCGTTCTTCACCTTCGACGGCCGCAGCGTAACTTATTCAAACGTCGGATATCTTGACGAAAACGGAAATTCCGTTGTCGAAAAAGCGAAAAACGGAACAAGGCTCATAAAGCTCGGAAAAGAAAATCCGTATTACGATTATTTCGGCGGAAACGAGCACGAATCAGTCAACTTTGCGCTTATAGTGCTTGACAGCGATATAACTGTCGGCGGCAAAAAGTACGACGGAAACTTTATATTCCGCGACGTATTCGACGGCACGCTCAATTTCGGATCCCTTACTCTCGATCTCGGAAAAACGACGCTGAAAAAAGGCGACACGCTTATCATAAATATGATACTTATGCCCTGGGGCTATTCAAGCAGTAAGGACGACCACAACGTGACGGACGTCAGAGCCGACAGCTGCGCGGATCCGTACAAGCTTACGGTGATCACCGGCGAAGCCGTAAACGACCGCTTTATTCCTTCGATAAAAGCGAAAAACAATGAAGCGTCGTTCAAGCTTTCCGGCGGCAAAAACAACTGCGCTGTAAGAGTTTACGGCTTTGAAAAATACACTGCGCCGCAAATAACCGTAAAAGCGGACGGAAACGATACGGATTTCACACTGCACGGCGCAAAGCACGATTACGACGGTTATCAGGTACAGCTTGATAAAGACGGCACTTATTCCTTCTCCTTCGTCCTTAATATGGACAACGCGGAAGAATACGAAATAACAGTAAAACAGTGAGGACAAAAAATGAAATTACCCGGTTATTATCAGGATCTGCACACGCTCCACGTCGGCTGTGAGGAGCCGCACGCGTATTTCATCCCCGCGCAAAGCTATGAAGCCGCTTCTGCCGAGAACAGAGCAGAAAGCAGCTTTTTCAAATCGTTATGCGGCGTATGGGATTTCAAATTCTATAATTCTTTATACGATCTGCCCGAGATAACGGAGCTCGACAACGTCGATTTCGACAGTATCGAAGTGCCGAGAAGCTGGCAGACAAAGTTGGGAAAGGGTTACGATAAGCCGCAGTATTCAAACTGCCTTTATCCGTTCCCGTTCGATCCGCCTTTCGTTCCCGCAAACGTTCCCTGCGGTCTGTACGTAAAGACGTTTACCCTGCCTGAAAACGTTATCGGCATAAAGCGCGTTTATATCGATTTTGAAGGCGTGGACAGTGGATTTTTCCTCTACTGCAACGATGAATTCATAGGTTACAGTCAGGTCGCGCACATGACGAGCGAGTTTGAGCTTACAAAGCACCTGCACGAAGGCAAAAACGAGCTTAAAGTTATAGTTTTGAAGTGGA
>CACZVC010000235.1 GCA_902784545.1 uncultured Ruminococcus sp.
GAGGGAGGCATATTCGGAAAGGCTCCTCCTTCGGGGGAGCTGTCGCCGTCAGGCGACTGAGGGAGTTACTCCTTCCGTCTCGGGCGTAAAACCTTCCCCTTTCGGGGAAGGGGGACCGCTTGCGGTGGATGAGGCGAACGAAATTTTCGCTTTTTCTTCTACCTTTCCCTTTCGTGGAAGGGGGAGCGCCAAATGCGATCGCGCGCGTTTTTTTAATCCGCTGCGGGAAGCTTGACAAGCTTCAAAAACGCCATACCGTGCCCCGTAACTGCGGGAATATCGTATCGCTTTATTTCAAATCCGCTGTCGTTCCAGGAATAACCGTCAAGCGTTATCTGCGTGCATTCCTTTACCTTATATCCGTTTACCTTTATCTTATATTCGCCGGATCTTCTGTTTATCACGGACATAAAAAGCTCCTCTCCGTGCCTTGTGCATAAAACGTCAAGATCCTTATTATCCGTACCGCACGAAACGACCGTCCCGTCCTTATGACCGTGTAAAAGCCTGAAAACCTCGCCCGTGCATTCGACTCTGCACTCTTTGCCCCTGACTGTTATCATCCCCTCGTTCACCGGCATAAAATACCGCGCGTCAGTCACGCCGTATTTTTCGGCGGACTTTGCAAGAAAATGAAATTCAAGTGCGTTACAGAGATACATGACGCTGTTCGCGTCACAGCCCCAGCTGAAATTCCATTCGTCCACGTTCACGGGCATATCTGCGTCTTTGAAAAGCCCGTTTTGTATATAATCAAGCCCGGCGTCAAAGCCGTCGGCGAATATGCCCTCAACTCCGTCTCTCGACACGCTCTCGGCGTCCGGCGCCTCGGGCTTCGCGCCGCAGTAGCGATGGTACGACACGGCGTCGTATTTGCAATCAAGCGATCTGACGTAATCTTCGCTCCATTTGCGCAGACCATTGTCTGCGACGACGCCGACAACGACGCAAATATCCGGGTCGGCTGATCTCATCGCGTTTACGATCCCGTTCGTGCGCTTCGCCGCCTTTACGCCGTCTCTTTGATATTCATATCCGAAATAATATATCTCGTTTCCGACGTAAAAATACTTTACGTTGAAAGGCTCTGTAAATCCCAAAGCCGCGCGCTTCGCGCCGTATTCCGTGTCCGGGCTGCCGTTGCAGTATTCGACGAGCCTGCGCGCGTCCTCTCCGTCGGACAAAATCACGCTCACGGTGAACTCCGGCACGGCTCCGATCTCACGGCAGAGCATAATGAACTCGTTAAACGAAATATCCGCGCACTCCTGATGATAAGTGTCGCGGAGCATAAAGCCCTTTTCCGAGCCGTCGAACGGCGCGCGCAGATCGGGAGCCTTCAAACACTCCTTCCAGTCGAAATGGTCGGCGCAGCAGCCGCCCGGGAAGCGGAGCGAGGTCGGCGCGATATATCTGAGTGCCTCAACAACGTCGCGCCGCATACCGTAAAAATTATCCGCGGGCATCAAAGACACGGCGAAAACGTCAGCGATCCCCTCGACCGACAGCGAAAACGCGCCGTTATCCGTTTCGGCGCCGGTAAACGTGAACGAAAGCTCCTTATATTTTTCGCCGCCGTCACTTATTTCAAACGTCTGCTCACGCCCGCGTACGCCGAAGGTCAGCTTCGCGCCGCCGACCGCTCTGACGAGCGCTTTCGCCTCGTACTTCCCGCCTTCTCTCAGGGCTATGACGGAGGAGGTCTGCTTTATCGAGCCGCCGGAAAGTCTTACATAACGGCTTTTGCAGGGACTGTCGTTTTTATTGTTTATGAATTCAGCGTTTTCACATTCCCAGCCCGCCGGAAGATCGCCGCCCGCAAAGAATTTTCTGTTATTGACGTTAACACCGAAAAGTCCGTTTTTAAAGCCGTACGCCTCGCCGCCGACCGTGATATCCGCCGCCGGCAGTTCATTTTTGTTTTTTAATGACTTTTTATCGCGCTCATAAAGCATGATCAGGTTTCTCTCGATAACGGCTTTGCCGCGCCACGCGTAGGCGCGGTTTTTTAATTCTTCCTCCGTCATACCGTTTATCAGATCAAGAGTAAGGTACGGCGTTCTGTCCTTATAGAAGAACTCTATCGGCGTTTTTGCGCCGTTCTTAACCGCTTTTTTTGAAAACGGGCAGACGTCGGCGCAGATATCGCAGCCCCACGCGGAGCCGTATTCAAGCACGTATTCCTTTTCCTCGTCCGAAAGCGCTCCCTTTTTCTGCGTTACGGCGGACAAGCAATCCCGCCCGTTCTTCATCGGGCAGGCGGCTCGGCATTTTCCGCAGTGATTGCAGTCCTTCGTCTTGTCGCCTTCGTCGTCAAACAAAACGTCTGTATATACGGCGCCGATAAAAACGTAAGCGCCGTATTTTTCGTTTATGAGCATGCCGTTGTCGCCGAGCATCCCGAGCCCCGCGTACGCGGCGGCTTTGACTTCGTTTATCGGAGCGGAATCCGCCATTCCGCAGAAATTACCGCCGTATTTTCCGGATAGCGCCGGGCATATCGTATCAAACAGACCGCGCATAAAAAGGTGATAGTCGCGCGACACGGCGTATTTTGAAATGTTCCGCTTCTCCTCCCCGCAGTAATACGGTACGAGAAAAACGATAACGGAGCGCGGCTTCAGCGTTTTGTGAATTACGCCGAGCCTTATTTCGTTTATTATCTCGCATTTTTCAAACGGTATAACGGACGAAAACTCTATTCCGCGCCGTTTTAGTATTTCATCATCAAATCTCATATCAGCCTCCACACCGATTATAACATACCGCGACGAAAAAAACAAGACTTTATTCCAAACTCTTGACATAAAAAACCAAAAGTGATATAATTCCGCCATACTATGGAGGTGCGGTATGTATTCGGATAAAAGCCCTTGGATAGCGGAGCGCGAGGCGACGCTCTGCACGTGGAAATTCGATTATAACAGAGGATATATAAGCGATATGTCCGTATCGCTCATAAACGACTTTATGTGCCTGTCAAACAGGCAGATCGAAAACTACGCGAAAATGATAAAGGAATGCGGGTTTACGGGCATCCAGGCCATGGATATCTGCTCCGCGTGGCGCGCGTCGGGCAACTGGGAGAACGTACACGACAAACTGAAAACGCTTTCCCGCGCGTGTCACGGGATCGGCCTGAATTTCACCGTATGGTGCTGGGCGGCGGAGTTTTCCGGTCACGGCTGGGTAGAGCCCGACGCGGTCTACCGCAACGCCGACCCGTCAAAGCCCGCGTACGAGGACGAGCGCGTCCGGGCGCTTTTCAACAAATACTACGACGTTTACGCCGATCTTGCGCCGTACGCCGACCGCGTGATAGCCCACTTTTTCGACCCGGGCAATCTCACCGATATGCCGAGCATCATATATTTCGTAAAGCTGCTTGAAAAGAAATTCAGAGCAAAAAACCCGAATATCAAAATCGCCGTCGACACGTGGGGCTGTCCCGAAGGATACCCCGAGGCGCTCGTCGGCGCGGGGATGAAGGACGTAATGCTCATGGAGCTGCCGTTTCTGCCGGTGTGGCGGCAGCCCGGCAAGCGCGCCGCGTTCCGCGAGGGCGTGAAAAAGCTCGGCTGCGATCTCGGCTCGTGGGGCTGGTACACCGCCGACATGGAGATAGACCAGTTGGCGCTGATGACCATCAACAACCGCGTGCTGAAGGACGTTTTCAACGAAACGCGGAAGCAGGCGGATCACGTTTTGACGCCGCGCTACTGGAGCGAAACGGACTCGTACCATATTTTAAACTTTTTCTCGCTTTACGCGGCGGGACACTTGCTGACAGACCCGGACGACGACCCGGACAGACTGCTCCGCGACGCGGCGAAAGCCGTGACGGGAAACAGCAAAGAAAACGAAGACCGCCTTGTCTTTGTGCTTGAGCTTATACGCGACGCGCGGAGCGGCGACGGCTGGGACAGCTACTGGTGGACGGAGCCGGGGTACGTACTGAAGCACTGTAACGAAAGCGTTCTGAGCCGCTCGGATACAGCCGTATCCGCGCTTAAGGCGTTGATAAACGAGCCGGAGCCGGAGGACGGAATACCGTTTCCGATAACGCGGAGACAATTATACAGGCTGATACTGCCGCACCTGTACCAGATAAAGCAGTACGCCGAATTCTGCCGCGATTTTGATATGATAAAGGAAATGAAGCAAAACGGCGCGGACAAAAAGGAGCTTCAGAAAAAGGTCGATTCCCTGCCCTGCGAGATACCGGAGTACAACTGCGTAACGGGACTGTGCGGTCAGGTCGAGGCGCGCGCGGCGTTTGAGCGCGTGTCGGAATTCTGCCGTGATAACGGACTCAGAGCGCCCCGGAGAAGCCCTTCCGTCAGATTCGAGCAGAAGCGCCGTCTTATCGACCGGCTGAGGGTGGAACAGCGCGGCAAAACGGAGCCCGTATTCGTCACGGCGACGTTTTACGAGGGCGGCCTGATAGGCGAGGAATACGCGCGCACGCTCATGGAAGAGCTGTACGCCGAGGGCGTCCTCGTCAAAGACGCGAACGGTAAATACGCCCTGTCCGACCATAAAAACGGCGGGTTTGACTTTTCGGTGTAAAATTTAATATATAAAACGGCGCTCTTTTTTCAAAATAACTCTTGACAAATCCCCGATTGTGTGATATAATTCATCACGCACGAAAAAAACGGGGTGTGGCTCAGTTTGGTAGAGCGCTTGGTTCGGGACCAAGAGGCCGGAAGTTCAAATCTTCTCACTCCGACCA
>CACZVC010000236.1 GCA_902784545.1 uncultured Ruminococcus sp.
GTATCACATATCAAATTGTTCAACTCTATACCGTTGATTTTTTTCATTTAGAATGGTATAATATATTATCTTGAAAAAAAGGCGGTGAAACGTATGCTCTCAACTGTATACACCTGCGGTCTGCGCGGTATCGACGGTTACGTCGTTACATGCGAATGTTACAGCGCGCCAACCCTGCCTTATTTTGAGATAGTCGGTCTGCCGGACACGGCGATAAAGGAATCGAAGGAGCGCATAAACGCCGCCGTTATGAATTCGGGTATGATATTCCCGCAAAGCGGTCTTACGGTCAATTTAGCGCCCGCCGACCGCAAAAAGGAGGGCTCGTCCTACGATATAGCGATAGCTGTTGCGATCCTTTCCGCTTCTGAAATGATATCGCCCGCCGCGGACCTGTCAAAAATGTGCTTTATCGGCGAGCTTTCGCTCTCAGGCGACCTGCGCCCCACGCGCGGAACGCTTTGCATGGCTGCGGCGGCGAAGGCCGCGGGGCTTACCGAGATCTTCACCGCGCCGGAAAACGCGAACGAGGCGGCGGTGGTCGAGGGGCTGAACGTTTACCCGGCGAAAAGCTTATACGATATAGTGACGCATCTGAATACCGACGTCAAGATAAAGCCCGTCAGATTCGACCCGCGTCTGTTTGAAAACTCGTTTACGGACTTTCTGCTCGATTTTTCCGACGTCAAGGGGCAGGAGGCGGCGAAGCGCGCAATAGAGGTCGCGGTAACGGGCGGTCACAATATTCTGCTTATAGGCCCTCCCGGCACGGGCAAAAGCATGCTCGCGAAACGCATACCGACGATAATGCCCGCGATGACGTTCGACGAGGCGATAGAAACGACAAAAATTCATTCCGTCGCGGGAACTCTGCCCGCCGACTCGTCGCTTATTACGAAACGCCCGTTCCGCTCGCCTCATCACACGATGTCGAGCGCCGGTCTGTCGGGCGGCGGTCAGATACCGAAGCCCGGTGAAATATCGCTCGCGCACAACGGCGTGCTTTTCTTAGACGAGCTGCCGGAATTCTCGCGCCCCGCGATGGAGGCGATGAGACAGCCGCTCGAGGACGGCTGCGTGACGATAACGCGCGTAAACGGAAAACTGTCGTTCCCGAGCAAATTCATGCTCGTCTGCGCGATGAATCCGTGCAAATGCGGATATTTCGGCTCGACTCAGCGCCGCTGTACCTGCACACCGCAGGAAATACGCAAATATCTGTCGCGGATATCGGGTCCGCTGCTCGACAGGATAGACATACAGGTCGAAATGCCGTCGCTGTCGTTTGAGGAGCTTGCAAAAAAGCCGGACGGCGAATCGTCCGCGTCCATCCGCGAGCGTATAGCGAAGGCGCGCGCGTTCTCCGCGGAGCGCAACAAAGCCTCCGGAATAACGAACAACGCGCAGATGAACAGTCAGCAGATAAGAAAATACTGCGCGGTATCGGCGGACGGCAAAAAGATCTTAAAAGCCGCGTTTGAAAAGCTCGGTCTTTCCGCGAGAGGCTACGACAGGATACTGCGCGTGGCGCGCACCGTCGCCGACCTCGATCAGAGCGAGCAGATAACGGATATACATATAGCACAGGCTGTCAGCATGCGGTCGCTCGACCGTAAATACTGGCACTGATATACGGAGGTCAAAAAATGGAAAAAGGCAAACAGTTATACGAAGGCAAAGCAAAAAAAGTGTACGAAACATCCGATAAGGATCTGCTTATCGTATCGTACAAGGACGACGCGACGGCGTTCAACGGGCTGAAAAAAGGCACGATAAAGGGCAAGGGCGTCATCAACAACCAGATGAGCAACAGACTTATGAAGCTGCTTGAAACGAAGGGCGTTCCGACGCATTTCGTCGAGGAGCTGTCGGAGCGCGACACGCTCGTGCGCCGCGTAAAGATAGTGCCGCTCGAGGTCATAATCAGAAACATATCCGCGGGCTCGTTCTCCAAGAGATACGGCGTTGACGAGGGCATCGAATTCAAGCGTCCGACTATCGAATTCTCTTATAAAAACGACGAGCTGGGCGATCCGCTCCTGAACGACGATCACGCGCTCGCGCTCGGGCTTGCGACTGAAGACGAGATTGCGACGATAAGAAAATACGCCTTCAAGGTAAACGACGTTCTCCGCGAATTCTGGGCGGGCTGCGGCGTGACTCTCGTCGATTTCAAGCTCGAATTCGGCAAGACGTCCGACGGCAGAATAATCCTCGCCGACGAGATAAGCCCCGACACCTGCCGTCTGTGGGACAGCAAGACGAAGGAAAAGCTCGACAAGGACCGTTTCCGCCGCGATATGGGCGGCGTTGAGGACGCGTACGCCGAGATAATGCGCCGTCTCAACGAGGCACTCGGCGAATAAAATAAGCGAAAGGCTCCGTTATGACTGAATTTTCGGATTATAAGACGGGAAGCGAATTTCAGCCCATAAGAAAAATGCTTCGCAAAAAGCTTGTCGGCCGCGTTTTGCTGTCGCTTCTTATCGAGGGCGTATGTGTCGGCGTCGGCGTTATCTGGTCGACGCACACGGGCTTCGGCAACGGCTGGGTCGCCATAATCCTTATGGGCGTGCTCGGGCTTTCGGGCGTGAAAATAAGCGGTCTTCTGGACTACATAACGGACGTCAACTGCGAGGGAAAAATAATAGAGATACGCGAAACGACCGGCGACAAATCAAAAACCGCGTACGGGCAGATGATAAACTTCGACAGTAAAATATCGAAGCTCGCCATTTACGTGGAAAAGCCGGACGGCAACGTAAAGCTTTACAACACGAGCTTCGAGCGCGTCCCGCACGACTACTACAAGGTCGGCGACGAGGTGCGCCATTACAGAGGCCTGAAGCTGTTTGAAAAGCGCGACAAAACGGGCGACGCGAAGATCATCTGCAACGTATGCGAAAGCTACGTTTCCTCGGACGAAAACTACTGCCCGTTCTGTAAGTACCGGCGGCGCGGAAATCTTGAACGCCGTCCGCCGCGGCAAAGCAAAAAGCAGACTGATTTTTTGTCAGTCTGCTTTTTTTAATCTGCGGTCGCCCGCCGTGCGGCGGCAAAGTTTTGCCGTCTTATTTTCTTTCCGCTATGCGCTTCTTCGCGGCGGCGACGAAGTCCGCGATATTCATAACTTCCGTTTCGGCTGTGTCTCTGTCTCTGACGGAGATATTGTTCTCCTCCGCTTCCTTTGCGCCGATTATTATCATATACGGCGCGCGGTCTATCGACTGAGCCTCGCGGATCTTATACCCTATCTTTTCGTCGCGGTCGTCAAGCGTTACGCGCAGTCCGGCGGCCTCAAGCTCGTCCGTGACCTTCTGCGCGTATTCCATCGTCTTTACGCTGACGGGGAGGACCTTTACCTGCACGGGTGCGAGCCACAGCGGGAATTTGCCCTTTGTTTCCTCGATTATATACGCCATAAATCTGTCAAGCGAGCCTAAAATAGCTCTGTGCAGGACGACCGGCGTTTTCTTTTCGTCGTTTTTGTCGACGTATTTGAGGTCGAATTTGGCCGGCAGACAGAAGTCGAGCTGGCAGGTCGAAAGCGTTATCTCCGCGCCGACGGCGGGCTTTACGTTGACGTCGAGCTTCGGACCGTAGAAAGCCGCTTCGCCTATCTCCTCGGTGTAGTTTATGCCGAGCTGATTCAGAACGTCGCGCAGGGCGTTTTCCGCTTTTTCCCACATTTCGTCGTCCTGATGATATTTTACCTTGTCGTCGGGATCGCGCAGGGACAGAACGCAGCGGTAATCCGTTATGCCGAAATCACGGTATACGTCGAATATGAGATCGACCACGCGTGCCACCTCGTCCTTTATCTGCTCCGGCGTGACGAAAAGGTGAGCATCGTTCTGGCAGAAGTGACGGCCGCGCTCGATGCCCTTGAGCGTGCCGGACGACTCGAATCTGAAATCGTGCGCTATTTCGCCTATCCTGATAGGCAGATCGCGGTAGGAGTGACCTCTGCTCGCGTAGATCATCATATGATGCGGGCAGTTCATCGGACGGAGCACGAAGCTCTCGCCCTCGACCTCCATAGCCGGGAACATATTGTCCTTGTAGTGCTCCCAGTGGCCGGACGTCTGATAAAGCGCGACGGTACCGACGCACGGCGTCATAACGTGCTGATAGCCGAGCTTGCGCTCCTTTTCCTTGATATAATTCTCAAGCTCCTGCCATACCGTGTAGCCGTTCGGCAGAAACATCGGCAGACCCTTGCCTACGAGATCGTCCGTCATGAACAGGCGCATTTCCTTGCCTATCCTTCTGTGGTCTCTCTGCTCCGCCTCGGCAAGCTGCTTCAGATACTCGTCCATTTCCTCCTGAGTCGCAAACGCGGTGCCGTTTATTCTCGTGAGCATCTTGTTGTTCTTGTCGTTTTTCCAGTACGCGCCGGACTGACCCGTGATCTTGAAGACCTTCAGACCCTTTGTATAGCAAAGATGCGGACCGACGCACATATCGACGTATTCGCCCTGCTGATAGAAGCTGATAACGGCGTCGTCGGGCAGATCGCCTATATGCTCGACCTTGTATTTTTCGCCTCTCTCCTCCATAAGCGCGATCGCCTCGGCGCGCGGCAGGGTAAACGCCTTTATCGGCAGATTTTCCTTTGTGATCTTTTTCATCTCCGCCTCGATCCTTGCAAGATCCTCGTCGGTAAGCTTCGTATCGCCTAAATCGATATCATAGTAGAAGCCCTTTTCGGTCGCAGGACCGTAACCGAAATCGGCGTGCGGGAAAAGACGCTTGACAGCCTGCGCCATAATGTGCGCCGCCGTGTGGCGCAGTATATGCTGTTCTTCCTCGGGCAGACATTCGCCCACGTGACCGTCGTTGTAAATAACCTTCATAAATACCTCCGAAAAATATAAAACCCCCGATACGAAAACGTATCAAGGGTGTAAAATTACACGGTTCCACCTTGAATTTAACTTCATTGCCCCTTAACGCGGGTCACGGCGGCGCATTTCCTCACCGCGGCTCAAAAGCGGTCTTCATTTACGCCCCGTAAGAAACTTTCACCCGCCGTTCCCTCTCTGATACGAAAGCGCAAACTACTGTCTTTATCATCGCCTGTGCGCTGATTATACTACAAAAAACCGGATTTGTCAAGGGGGTTTTATGATTTAATATCATTCGTTCTGTTCATTTTTCCACGATTTTTTGAACATGAACAGAATAATGAACAGAA
>CACZVC010000237.1 GCA_902784545.1 uncultured Ruminococcus sp.
ACGCGCGCGTGCTCGCAGGCTATGGGATCGTCGTCGACGACGAGGACGCGCATATCCTTTACGCTTATCGCGTCTATATCCGTATGAGGGTTATCGCAGTTTCTGAGCGTGACAACGACGACGAATTCCGTGCCGACGCCTTTTTCGGATTCGACCGTTATCGTTCCGTTCATCAGCTCAACGATGCTTTTCGTTATCGCCATGCCGAGGCCCGTGCTGCCGTATTTGTTCTTGCGCGTGCTGTCCTCCTGCTCGAACGAATCGAACACCTTGGGCAGAAACTCGCGGCTTATGCCTATGCCGGTGTCTTTTACAGAAAAGCGCAGCGTGGACTGACCTTCATAATCGTTTGTTTTTTCGACCGACAGCGTGACGGAGCCGGGAGCGTCGGTAAACTTGACCGCATTGCTCAAAATATTGACGAGCACCTGTTTCAGCTTCATATCGTCGCCGATATAGTGATCGTCAACGCGCCCCTTCATACGGCACTCGAAGTCAAGCCCTTTTTCGGAGCACTGCGCCATTACCATCGTGTTTATCTGCTCCAGCATATCGCTGAACGAAAATTCTTCTTTACGCAGTACGAGTCTGCCGGATTCTATGCGGCTCATATCGAGGATATCGTTTATAAGCCCGAGCAGGTGTTTTGCGCTGCCGTTTATCTTCTGCAGATATTCGCGCGTCTTGTCCGATAACGTTTCGTCGCGCAGGGCGAGCCCGTCGAGACCTATTATCGCGTTCATCGGCGTGCGTATCTCGTGGCTCATGCTGGAAAGGAACGCCGTTTTTGCTTTGTTCGCCTCCTCCGCCACGGAAAGCGCCTCGGCGAGCGCCTGGCTTTTCGCCATCGTTTCGCGCATTTCCGCGTCAATGATCGTAAAGCCGACGCCGACGGCGTGAACAATATGGTCGCCTCTGTCGCTCGGATGGCGCACGCCCGCCATACGGAGCATTTCATAGTATTCGTTATCGCCGCGCCTCGTAAGATAACGGAAGGCGATGATGTTTTCGTTTTCAAGCGCTTTGCGTATGTTGTCCGGATCTATGTATCTGAGGAAATCCCCGCGGTAGTCCTTATCGACGTATTTTTCGGCGTAGTAGCGGAATCTCTGTGTAAACGGGAAATGCACGCCCTCCGCGGTCTGATCGGTGTCGGCGGGATCGGAGCGGTAGCACACCGCGTCGTCCGCGTCGAGATCGACGTAGTAAACGCTGCGGTAGTCGGACGCCATCGCGGTTATCATGCTGTCCTGCTCCTTGCGGAGGCGCTCCTGCGAAAGAAGCCGTTCCTGAAGCTCAATGCGTTTTTCAAGCTCCTCCTGCTTGCCCTTCGCCACGGCGTCCGCGGTCTTCCGTTCGAGGTCGAGCTTTGCGTTCCTCCTCGTCTGTATGAGGATGAGCGTGAACATACCGAATATCGCCGCGACGATTATGACGGACTGTATGACGCTCCTTCTCACTATATCCGTTGAGATATATCCTATCTCGTCGCTCATGACGCTTTCTTTGACAAGATAAGTCAGAAGCCAGTCGGTCCCGACGACGGGTACGAAGCTCAGCGTCTCGCGCACGTTTTTATATACGAACGAGACCTCGCCGCTTTTGCCGGATCTGAAGCCGGTCTCAAACGAATCGTAGGAATAGCCGTTTTCAAATTCCGCTTCCTTCATCGCGTCAAGCAGATTGTCATTCGCCGAAAGACCGCCCAAAACCGTGTTGCTCAGGGCGACGCCGTCGCGCGTATATATATTGCAGAAGGTCGCTCCCTCGCTTCCCGAATCCATCGAAGCGCCGGCGAGCATGACCTTCATATCTATCTCCATAAAGCAGACGGAAAGCGTTTTTCCCATAAAGCCGACGGACGCCGGGACCGCTATGACGACCTTTTTCTCCGTGCTGTCGAGATTCAGCACGGAAATCTCCGGCTCGGTTATCTTTTTGTAGTCAAAACCGTATTCGTCAATACTCGTCTGCGTTCCGAGCGAGGTGTATATAAGCCCGTCCGTATCGACAAATGCGAATTTGTCAAGCTCGTATAGTTTTTTCATCCGGGACTGGTACGCTTCAAGATGCGCCTTGTCGCTCAGATCGTCTTCCGTCAGAAGATCGAGCGCGACGCGTATGGTTTTGATATTGTTCTGAAGGTTGTTTTCAACGACCTTCTCGCGCCGTCCGGCAAGCTCGTCCAGATACATAAGACTTACCGTGCGTACCGCCTTGTCGGTATCCTTGCGCGTGCTGTACCCGACCCAGAGCGTACTCAGCACCAATATGACGACGATAATAAGGCTGCCCGCCGTTATCAGACCGACTGTGTTTATTTTCGACTTTTTCATATTCTCATCCCCACGGTCGTTTTATTTCCCGGTGTTTCGGGGGACGCGTCCGTCCGCGTTTTCCGCCGTCCCCTTAATGTTTATATTATCTGCTTTATTGTATCATAAAATTATAAAATAATCAAGTGGTTTTGCGCCGGAATTTTCACAGATTTTCGCAGATTTGCGGAAATTCCGCCCATCCGGTAAAAAAAGAGGGGCAAAGACGGTCCCGCCGGTCCGTTTTGAAGAAGCGTTTTCGCAAAAACAGGCTCCGCCGCCGTTTTATCGGCGCGTAATCACAAAAATATCACCATTTACTATTGAAAAATTCAGGATTATATGTTATAATACGGTTAAATCAATCCAAACGGCTATATAAACAATATAAGGAGGTTTATGGAAATGTCAATACCGAATAACGAAAAACGCATAATGCTGGTAAACGAGTTCGTAACGGACGCAAAGGACGCGTTCAAGGGATTCATACCGAGAGACAAGATCGACGACATAGATATCACGCAGTACAGCGATAACGGCGGAGCCGTCGAGGTCACGGGCTCCGTCAGCGCCACGTCCCCGACAGGCAAGCTGAAGACGTACGGCTATACCGCGACCGTC
>CACZVC010000238.1 GCA_902784545.1 uncultured Ruminococcus sp.
GTGAAATCTTTTGCCTTGCGGCAAAAGGTGAAATCTTCGGGCTTCGCCCTCAGGTGAAATCGAACGCTGACGCGTTCGGTGAAATGAAATCCACCCACCGCCGTCGAGGCGATTTCACTGTCCGAAGGGCAATTTCACCGCCGCAGGCGATTTCACCCACCCCGCAGGGGTGGATTTCGTTGCCGACTGTCCTTTGGGACAGTCGGCTAACCTCCCCGCCTTGTTGTTTTACATACAATTCAGGCTGCTTTGACTTTCAGATAATCACTTTCTGCGTCTGTCTTATAAATTCAAACGTTGCAGATCATGATATCCCGTCGAGCCAAAGAATTGCCTCGACATAGTAATATACCGGGCTTGAGCTTTCGTCGCCTCCGATATACATCAGAACGGTGTAACCGTCTTCCGTATAATAGCATAAGGTAAACATACCCGAAGTCGGACCGTCGTACGGCACACCGAATTTTTCGACTACCTCTTTAAGGGACAGACCCTTACCGTCGCCCAAGCCGTCCTGATAATATTTCAGAGGGTGCACAGGCGTTGCAGCGGAAGTGTCATATTCCGGTATGATCTCCTTGACCAATTCGACGCATCTCCGGTATTTCTGATTGAATTCCTTCTCGATCCCGCTGACATCGTCCGGATCTTTTTCTTTCTCAGGCTCAGACTGCTTTTCGGGATCGGGTTCGTTGTTTTCAAATAAATCGACGTCTGTAATGCGGTCTACCTCGTAATCCTTTTCCGCCGTTGGCGCGGAAGCCATGGCGTATGTGCCGGCTATAAGCCCCGCGGAGAAAAGAAGTATAAGGGAAAGCGCCAGAGAAATTGTTTTTACCACGTTTTTCATTTTGTTTATCTCCTTTCTGATTTTATTTACCGCAGAGCCGGATCCTCACTCTGCGATTTCATTATAACAGCCTCTTGTCACCGATTTGTGTCGGAAATATCAAAATACGATTTTTATTTCGGTGCCTTTTCCCGGCTCGGATAAAAACGTCATTTCCGCGCCGTGAGAATCGGCGATCTGCCTGCACAGCGCCAGCCCGAGCCCGGCGCCGCCCTCGGCGCGCGAACGGCTTTTGTCCGTTCTGTAAAACGGCTCCGTTATGTGCGCAAGCTGTTCTTTTGTCATTCCCTTGCCGTTATCCGTTATCTTAACGGTTCTGCCGGACGAATAAAGTATTATCCTTCCGCCGTCGCCGCATGCTTTTATCGCGTTTTCAGCAAGATTATCGAAAAGCATCGAAATCAGAACGGGATCGCCGTCAGCGCTGCTTTCATAAAGCTCCGTTTCTATCGTCACGCCGCGCGCCGCCGCCTTAGGCGACAGCCTTTCCGCTGTTTCTGAAAGAAGCGCCGACAGATCGGACGGCTGTTTTTTTATCTCGTTGTTTCTTATAAAAGCGGTGTCAAGCAGTTTTTCGGATATGCTTTTCAGTCTGTCCGCCTCCGCGATAATGCGTTTTGCTGAATCGGTTTTCTCCTCATCCGGCACCGCCGCCTTTTCGATGTATTCGGCGTAGCCGCGTATCGAAGTCAGAGGCGTTCTCATTTCGTGCGCCATATTGTCGACAAGCATCTGCTTGCGCCGCGCATCCTCTGAAAGCTCCGTTATCTGTCCGTTTACCGTGTCGACCATATGATTGAAACTCTTTGCAAGCTCCGAAAACTCGTCGCGTCCGCTCTCGTCGGCGCGGACGGTTAAATCACCTTTCGCTATGGTCTCTGTCGTTTTTTGCAGCTGTTCAAGCGGTACGGACAGCTTTTTGAGTACGATGAGAAGCAAAACCGCCAAAACGACGGACACAGCTGCCGCTACCGCGGCGTACGTGATCATCAGCACGCGGAATTCGCCGTCAAGCTCCGATACGTTTTTCGCGTAGAGCATAACGTATCTGCCGCCGCAGATCTCCGACGATATGATTATGTAACGCAAACCGTCTATCCGCGTCTGCGAAAGCGTGCCCGTCTTTATCACGGGAGTATTTTCAAACGACGTGTATATCACGGTCCCGTTTTCTTTGAATTCAATGAGTATCCGTTCTTTCAGGTAAAGCCTGCCGTACGAATTCATCAAAGGCGCCGTGTCGGCGTTTTCTTTCAGCGACGTCATAACGTCGTGATCGCGCTCGAACGATTTGACTATATAATTCTGCTCCGATCTGCAAACGTCCTCCGCGCTTTTCACGTTCTTTCCGTATGTGTAAAACGCGAGAGAGAACAGACCGACGTAAAGGCATACGAGAAACAATATCAGCGTCAGAACGTATGTTTTCTGCCAGAATCTCATTTTCATCGTCACACCTCCAACCGGTATCCGGTTTTGAACACGGTTTTGAGATGGTTTTCAATACCGAGCTTTTTTCGGAGCCGCTGTATGTGCGTGTCGACCGTTCTGTCGTTGCCGTCGAAATCATAAGTCCATACAAGGTAGATCAGCCGGTCGCGCGAAAGCGCGAGATTGCGGTTTTTTATAAGCGCTTCGAGCAGATCGAATTCCTTCGGCGTCAGATCGACGGCGGATCCGTCCTTGTAAACGAGCCGGGAGTTGAAATCGACCGATATATCGTCGAATTCAAACGACGCCGACGCGCCGTTCACGCGGCGAAGCACAACGTCGACGCGCTCGATAAGCTCAAGTATCTCAAACGGCTTGACGATATAGTCGTCCGCGCCGAGCCGCAGGCCCTTCAGCCTGTCGTTCAGAGCGCCTTTCGCCGTCACGAATATCACCGGACTTTTCGTATCTTTTATCTGCGTAATGACCTCAAAGCCCGAGATCCCCGGCAGCATAACGTCAAGCACTATAAGGTCGAAATGTCCCGTAAGCGCCGCGTCAAGCGCGGAATCCCCGTCGTATACCTGCGTACAATCATGTCCGACAAGACACAGATTCTTTTTTATAAGGTCGTTTATCTGTATCTCGTCCTC
>CACZVC010000239.1 GCA_902784545.1 uncultured Ruminococcus sp.
TGTTTACCCAGTAATAGATAAGATACTTTTCCCCGACCTTGTGCATATACACGGTAAAGTCGACGTGATCGACGTATTCGTCTTCTCCGGTCCAGCCCTCTCTTCCGCCTATAACGTGATCGAGCTTTACGCGGCACGAGATCGCGTCGCCGTAATCGTAGAATTCCGACGTCTCCTCGTTTTCTACCCTCCAGTAATCATGCTCCCACGGGAACGAGTGCGGATTGTTCAGTATATCCTTGCAAAGCTGCGAATCGTTATCAACGTACGGCTTTATATCGCTGTTTTTGGCGTCCGCCTGCATTATCCTGCAATACATAGTAAGCGCTTCTATGACGTATTCCGAATACTCGGCTTTCAGCTCCTCGCTGTATTCGTACTTGCAGGAATAAAGCCTTTTTTCCTCGTCGTAATCGAGCTTTACTTCTTCTCCGCGCTCGTTTTTGACGGTTATGACCGGCATATCGAAAAGTCCGCTCATGGCGTAAGATTTATAAGTGAACAGATACGCGCCCTCCGGCACGGACTCCCTCACGTCGTCCTTGACGCCCGACGAGGTGAGCGTACTCTCGTCGAACGGAACGCCGTCGGCGTACGCCGTGAACCTCTCCGGCAGTATAACGTTTACGTACTCGGTAGGCTTGTCAAAATAAAGATTCACCTTGTCGAGAACGTAAACATCCTGGTCGTATTTCGTTTTTTCGCCCGTTGTCTTCACGGAAAAGCGCGCAACGACGTTTCCGTCGGCTTTTACGTTCAGCGTTTTCTGACCGGAGCCGGCGAGATAGCCGTACGTTATTTTTTTGCCTATGACCTTGTCGGCGTATCTTTTCACCGCGTCCTCGTATGTATCGGGCGCGTGATACTCCGGCTTGTCGTCGCTCAGGGCTATCCATTCGTCGATATCGGGATTTTCAAAATATTTTTCAAATATCCTCTGTATCTGATTTTTCGGCTTGTCTGTTTCGTAATTCGCCTCGTAATCGGCTAAATATTCCGTCAGCGGCTTCTGCAGCGCCAGCACGGCTATGATCCCGGCGGCGATTATGACGCAAAGCGTTATATAGAACAGAAGCGACGTCCATCTGAATTTAAACGCGTTTTTCATTTCGGCATCACCATAAAGAACGTGGGCAGGGGTCTCGGCCTTGTAAACGCCTTGTATTTATTCACGAGACCCAGCTGCTGGAACTCGTCAAGCGTATTCACGTCGACGTTGAATTTTGAAATATAATTCGCATAGTACATCATCGCGGAGGAGCCGCCGTCGAGCATACCGGCGTTTATCGCGCCGTATTTAAGCATCATATCGGTTATATCGTCGTACGTCGCGCCGAGCGAGGACGCCGATCTTCCGTCCGTGACGATGAATATGAATTTGCCGTCGGCTCTCTGACCGACCGCGGTGCGCTGCGCCTTGCTCAGGCTGTCGTCCTTGTTGACGCGGTACGTCGAGCCGTTTTCGGTATATATAAGCACGTTGTTCGTCTGGAACGAAACGCCGTCTCTTATGCCGAGCTCGTCCGCCTTTTTCTTCGTCATACCCTCGGTAACTATAAGCTTGTTGTCTTTGTCGATACCGAAAAACGTCCTCTTCGTTCCGTCGTCCCAAACGCATTTGCCCTGCGAATAAGTCAAGCCTATCGGGCGCTCGCCGAGACCCTGACCGCCGGTATCCCTGAATTCGCCGCCGTTTATCGCGGCTATCGCGCCGTACTTTTTCGCGGCGTCATATATCCTCTGCCCTCTCGTGGCGTTCGGAAAATCGTTGCTCGATATGCCTACGAACACCTTCGACGGATCGTGTACTATCATTATGTACGCGCGGAAGGTGCCGGTCGACTCCGAATAATACTCTATGCCGTCAGAGATGTCGGGCGGCGGCAGCGTTTCGCCGCCGTGCTGTTCGGGCGTTATAACGGGTCCGGTCACGTCGCCGCCGTTGATTACCGGCACGTCGACCTCCTCTACCACAGCCTCGTCGCGCTTGTTCATTATCTCGTTGACCTCGGCTTCCGAAAGCACGAGCCTCGGCACCCATTTTGCTGCCGAAGATTCCATCGCCATCTGCACGAGCATATCGCGGAACCTCGGCGACGGTCCGTGCGCTATCGTATCTATCGACTTGTACGCGCCGAAAACGACGATAAGCGCGAGCGTGACGATGATAAGTATGATACGGTATAAAACGCGAAGAGCGAAGCCCCAGTAATACGAGGCTCCGTATTTTTTATCCTTCGCCTTTGTCCTTACGATCCTGTATTTTTTCTGATCGTCGGAGCTTTTCATCTCATTGTCCCGATTTCTTCTGACTTCGTTTTTCATATTCCCCATATAAAAAATAATATTATTTTCGGATTTTTAACATTATATCATATCGCACACGTAAAATCAATACTTTTTATGCAATTTTACATTCCAAATTAAAAAACTTTACTTGACATTGTTTACATTATGTGGTATCATAAACAAAAAAAAGGAAACGCCGCGCATGGAACAGCTGAGGATGGTTTGGAAAAAGGGGGAAGTACCCGGAATACCGGATATAAAAGGCGTTGCCCTGCGGACGTTTGACGGCTCAGCCAAGGATATCGGGATATGGCTCGACATAGTCGCCGAGGGGCTTACGGACGGCAGAGAGGACGAAGCGTTTTTCCGCTCGTGCATGTACGGCCACGGCGTGCTTGAATTCGACAAATTCTTTATAATCGAATGCGAGGGCGAGCCGGCGGCGACGATCGCCGTTATATGCGACTACGAAAAAAAGGACGGCTATATACACATGGTCGCCTGCAAGGAAAAATTCCGCGGGCGCGGCATAG
>CACZVC010000240.1 GCA_902784545.1 uncultured Ruminococcus sp.
CTCTACGATATATACGACAGGCCGGAATATCTGCTTAAAATCAGAGGTCTGTACGCAAAAGAATCGGAGGCGGTCTTATCGCAGATGGAAGCGCTCGGTCTTCTCGACAATTCAAATCCCGATCTGCACTGCACTCCCGCTTACGTCGATATGCCGGAGGGCGAACACAGACGGGACAGATTATCGGGCGCATGGTACCGCACGATGGCGCAGATGTTCTCGTCAGCTTCCCCCGACGATCTGTATGAATTCGACGTAAAATTCACCGTACCCGTCGCAGAAAAATGCGCGTATACTTATTACGGCTGCTGCGAGCCGCTTCACGACAGGATAGATATAATAAAAAAAATACCGAATTTAAGAAAAATCGGGTGCAGTCCGTGGGCTGACGTCGAGCTTACGGCGCGTCAGATAAAAGGCGATTTCGTTTTATCGAGAAAACCGAATCCGGCGTTCGTTTCCTCGTATATCGACAGAGAGCAGATAAGAAAAGAAGCCGCGGAAACGGCTGAAGCGTGTCTGAAATACGGCTGCCCCTGCGATATAACGCTGAAGGATATAAGCACGGTGAGCGACAGACCCGAAAACCTGATCGTCTGGTCGGAGGTCGTGTCCGGGGTCCTTGACGAATACTACGGCAAAGAGTAACAGATATTTTACGGGAATAAAGTGAGATTATGGAAAAATACACGGACAAAACGCTGTCAGCCGCCGAGAGGGCGCGCGATCTGCTCGACCGCATGACGACCGAGGAAAAGATATTTCAGCTCTGCACGCAGATAATATTTGACGTAAAGGGCGACGAATACAAGAAAAACCGCGATCACAGGCTCGGAAGCTTCCGCAATCCCGGCCATTTCATGCACTGGAAGGACAAAAAAACGTCGTCTCCGTACGAGGTGGCGGAATTCATAAACGCCGACACGAAAAAAACGGTCGAGGCGAACCGCTTCGGCATACCCGCGATACAAAACGGAGAGGCTCTGCACGGCGCGCAATGGGGAATGGCGACGTGCTTTCCCCAGCCGATAGCGCTCGCGGCGACGTTCGATAAAGAGCTCGTTTCCGATGTCGCGGATATCATAGGCAAAGAGGTCGCCGCCGCGGGCGTGCGGCAGGTCTTCGCGCCGGTCGTCAACGTTTCGCGCGACTGCCGCTGGGGGCGCACGATGGAAACGTTCGGCGAGGACGTGCTCCTCTGCTCTGATATGGGCGAGGCGATGTGCAAAGGCTTTCAGAACAACGGCGTTATAGCGTCGCCCAAGCATTTCGCCGACAATTACGCCGACGGCGGGCGCGACTCTAACGAATCTCACTCGTCGTGGCGAACGCTTTACGAGGTGTATCTGCCGCCGTTTATGCGATGCTTTGAAAAGGGCGGCGCGATGTCGGTCATGGCGGCGTACAACGCCGTCGACGGCGTGCCGTGCTCCTGCAATAAAAAGCTCCTGACGGATATTCTGCGCGGCGAATGGGGCTTCGACGGCTTCGTTGTCTCCGATTATAACGGCGTATCCGACGTTTACGGCGCGCATCACACGGTCGACAGCCCGGAAAAAGCCGTCGCCGAGTGCATAAAGGCGGGGCTTGACGCGCCGCTGCCTCACAGCTGTGAAAAAGAGGTCAAAAAAGCGCTTGAAAGCGGGCTTTTAAGCGAAAACGACGTCGACCGCGCCGCGTACAGGATAGTAAAAGCAAAAATAGCGACGGGTCTTTTCGACCGGCCGTTCGTCGATCCCGAAGAGGCGCAGAGGCTCGTGCGGTGCGAAAAGCACAGGGCGGCGGCGCTGAAAGCCGCGCGCGAATGTATCGTTTTGCTGAAAAACGACGGCGTTTTGCCCTTCGATAAGAAAAAAGTCAGAACGGTGGGCGTGTTCGGCGAGGGCGCGAACGACGTTCCGATAGGCGACAACTACTCCGGTCCTTATCAGGGCTGGCGCGCCGACGACGCGCAGACGCCTCTCGGATATCTGAGGGACAACGCCGGCGGCATAAAAATAATCACCGGCAAGGACGACGAGATAAAAAAGCTCGCGCCGTTATGCGATATCTGTCTGTATTTCACCAAAATGCTCGAGGGCGAGGGCAGGGACAGATGCAATATACGCCTGAGCCGCGAAAAGCACGTTTATGAAGGCGGCGGGACGGGCGGAATGATAGTCGACCGCGCGAAAGCGGCGGAAGGCACGGATCAGGAATCGGCGATCGTCGCTATGGCGAAAGCCAACAAAAACTCCGCCGTGATACTGCTCAACGGTGCGCCGGTCGATATGACCGGCTGGATAGAGGAGACCGGCGCGGCGCTCGAGGCGTGGTACCCCGGCGAACAGGGCGCGCAGGCGATATGGGAGGTGCTTTTCGGCGACGTGAACCCGTCCGGCAAGCTCCCGATGTCGTTCCCGAAATCCGTCGGACAGCTCCCGCTTTACTATTCGTACAAGCCGAGCGGCAGAGGATATCACTATAACGAAAACGACGGAATGCCGCTTTATGAGTTCGGTTACGGGCTGTCTTATACTGAATTTGAGATAAGCGGCGTGGAATTCGAGGTTGACGGCGGCTCTCTTTCCGTGTCGTACGATATCGAAAACAAGGGAAAATACGGCGGCGCGGAGGTGGTGCAGATCTACCTCGAAGGCAGAAACTGCGGCGTTATACGCCCCGTGTCGGAGCTGAAAGGGTACAAAAAGACGTTTTTGAAGCCGGGCGAAAAAAAGCGCGAACGCATAACGCTCGCACCCGACGCGTTTTCGTATTATAACGCGGAGCTTGAATACGGTATGTTCGACTCGGACGATACCGTAAAGCTCGGCACGTCGTG
>CACZVC010000241.1 GCA_902784545.1 uncultured Ruminococcus sp.
GTGCTTATCGTCGCGTGCGTTTTATCGGTTTTGTTCGCGGCGCTCAATCTGTTCGGATACTATCACACTATGGACGGCTCGAATGAGCTTTACGCAAGACTGCGCAGCCGCGCGGCGATATTTTTCACCGTCGGCGCCGTTCTTGCGGTCGCCGCGGTTGTGTGCCTTGTGATAAGAATCAAAATATAGGATTTTTCGTTTGCGTTACGGCAAGTTATGATTCCGCTTACGCGGAAGTTTAAAAGGAGAAAAAATGAAGAACAAAGCCGTGTATATATGCTCGGAATGCGGTTATCAGAGCGCGAAGTGGCTCGGTAAATGCCCGGGCTGCGGAAGCTGGAACACGCTTGAGGAATATGAAGAGGAGATACGGGACGAAAAAAAGCGCCCTGTGGTTTTGACGACGGTCGCAAAAAAGCTGTCCGACGTGGACGAGCCGGACAACATAAGGACGAAGACCGGCTGCGGCGAGCTTGACAGAGTGCTTGGCGGCGGTCTCGTTTCCGGCTCCGCGGTGCTTTTATGCGGCGAGCCGGGTATAGGAAAATCGACGCTCCTTTTGCAGATCTGCGCCGCGCTGGCGAAGCAGGGCAGTCTGCTTTACGCCTCCGGCGAGGAATCGGCGGGGCAGCTGAAGCTCCGCGCGGACAGGCTCGGCGTATGCGACGGCGATATTTACATAGTCGCCGACACGAATCTCGATTCGATACTTGCGCACGCGGATAAGCTTTCCCCCTCCGTCGTTATAATCGACTCCATACAGACCGTATGGAAGGAGGGCGTCAATTCAGCCGCGGGCGGTGTTTCGCAGATACGCGAGTGTGCCGCGTCGCTTATCCGCTACGCGAAGGAAAACGGCGTTTCCGTTATAATCGTCGGTCACGTCAACAAGGAGGGGAGCATAGCCGGTCCGAAAATACTTGAACACATGGTCGACACCGTGCTTTATTTCGAGGGCGACAGACGGCAGAGCTTCCGCCTTATCCGCGCCATCAAAAACCGTTTCGGCGCGACGGACGAGGTGGGCGTGTTCGAAATGCGCGGAGACGGACTGAAGGAGGTCGAAAATCCGTCGGAAATGCTTCTCGCCGGAAGACCGAAGGGCGTTTCCGGAAACTGCGCCGTCTGCACGATGGAGGGCACGCGCCCGATGATAGCGGAGGTACAGGCGCTCGTCACGCCGTCGTATTATCCCTCGCCGCGCCGCGCGGCGAACGGGCTCGATCTCAACCGTGTGAATATGCTTCTGGCTCTGCTCGAAAAGCGAATAGGTCTTAAATTTTCAACGCACGACTGCTACGTTAACGTCGTGGGCGGGCTTAACATCGACGAGCCGGCGGCGGACCTCGGCATCGCTCTTGCGCTCATATCTTCTTTGCGCGACATACCCGTGCCGGACGACGCCGCGGCGATAGGCGAGCTCGGGCTTTCGGGCGAGATACGCGCCGCGTCGAACCTCGACAGGCGCGTAAAGGAGGCGCTCCGTCTCGGTTTTTCGTCTGTGCTCGCGCCGAGGCGCAATTACGGCAAAAACGAAAAAGCGCCGGATAACGTACTGCTCTTAGGCAGTATATTCGACGCCGTGAGGATCTTCGGAAAATGATAAAGGAAGATATAAGATACAAGGACGGCTGTGTTTTCGAGGGGATGACGTCGGTGTCGGCTGTTATAAACTCAAAGCACAGCGACAGAAAAATTATCCGCGTGTTATACGATACCGAAAAAGCGGAAAAGCTCGCAAGACCTCTTGCGTATTTAAGACACCGCGCGGACGAGCTCGGATTTGAAATGACAGCCGTAAAAGCGGAGGAGCTCGATAAGATAACCGTCGGCTCGTCGCACGGCGGCGTCGCCGCGGAATGCACGGGCAGGAGCATACCCGCGATAAAAGCGGACGATATAGCGGAAAACGGGTTTTACGCTTATATCGAGGGTATAGAGGATCCGTATAATTTCGGCTACGCCCTGCGCTCGCTCTACGCCGCGGGCGTCGACGGCGTGATATTGCCGGAGCGGAACTGGATGAGCGCGGCGGGCGTCGTCTGCCGTTCGTCAGCCGGCGCCTCGGAGCTTTGCGCGCTTTACATGTCAAATGACGCGATGTGCGGCGTTTTCCGCGAAAAGGGTTATAAAATAATTTGCTCCGATACCGAAAACGCGGTGTCGGTGTACGACGCGGACTGCAAAAAGCCGCTTATGCTCGTCGTCGGCGGCGAAAAGCGCGGCATAACGAAAAAACTTTTATCCGAGGCGGATACGATAGTTAAAATTGATTACGGGCGCGATTTTCCGGCGGCTCTGTCCGCCGCATCAGCCGCCGCCGTACTCGGATTTGAAATAATGAGGCAGAACAGATGAGATATCTTGTCGCTATGAGCGGCGGTGTGGACAGCTCCGCCGCGGCGCTTGTTTTAAAGGAGGCGGGGCATTACGTCGAGGGCGCGATAATGCTTTTATCGCCGTCGGACGACGGCTCCGGCGTCACCTCGGCGCGCGCCGTCTGCGACGTTCTGGGCATAAAGCTTAACGTGCTCGATATGCGGAAAGAGTTTGAGGAAAGCGTTATAAAACCGTTCTGCGGACAGTATCTTGACTGCAAAACGCCGAATCCCTGCATATTCTGCAACAACAAGCTCAAATTCGGCGCGTTTCTCGATCACGCGCTCGCCTCCGGCTTCGACGGTATCGCTACCGGGCATTACGCGCGCATAGTCGAAAAAAACGGCAGATACGCCGTAGCCGCGGCGGAAAGCGCGGAAAAGGATCAGTCGTATTTTTTATGGGATCTTCCGCAGGAGGCT
>CACZVC010000242.1 GCA_902784545.1 uncultured Ruminococcus sp.
AAAGTATCATTCCGTGGTGCAGTACCCTGCCGTTGTAAACGCATTGAGCGTTGCCAGAGAATTTGCGGCCGTCCGCGGTCATATCGTTTCTGCCGGACAACTGCGCGGGTACGCCGAGCGAGGTAAGCGCATCTATGACCGGCGCGCAGAACCGCGCGAAATCGAGCGCGCCCGCGTCGCCCTTTGCGGTTATGAAGGTGTAGTTTACGTTTCCGAGATCGTGGAATACCGCGCCGCCTCCCGTCAGACGGCGGACGACGGCGATATTGTTTTCGTCTGCAAAACCGCGGTTCACCTCAGCGTAAGCGTTCTGATTCCGTCCGATTATTACGGCTTTGTCGTTTCTCCACAGCATGAAGACCGGCTCATCCTCTGAGCAAAGCAGATATTCCTCGGACGCGAGGTTGAAATACGGATTTGTGCGGTCGTTTATATATAATTTCATTTTGCCGTATTGATTCTCGCTCTGTCCGGGTACGACGCGCAGAGCTCCGCCAGAGCGGGAACGTCTTTAACGACGGTTTCCCATAAAAGCTCCTCGTCGGGCGTTCCGTGATCGTGCGCGGCGGCGTTTTTTATCCCGATTATGCCGGACCAGGGTATCCTGCGCGACGTTTCCGAGCGGAAATCCGCGCTGAGCTCCCCGCTGAAACCGCTTATCTGCATAACGCACATAAGCACGGCGTTGAAATACGCCCTGTCCCTTATAAACGTTTCATATTCGGCGCCGAATCTTTTTTTCAGATAATCTATTTCTTCACAGCGGTTTTTAATCCGTTTCAGTATAAGTATATCCTTTTTTTCCATAAATCTTTACTATCTCTTTAAGTACGTTCATAATGAATTCCGAATTGTTTTTTACCGTGCTCGACTGCTTTAACGACTGAAGCGTTACGAGAAATATCTCTTTTCCCGTGCTTTCAGTCAGCTCGTCGTATAAAGCGCCGAGACCCGAGGCGCTCCGTATCGCGGATCCCTCGCGGTCTATAAGAAGATCGACGCCGCTTTCCGGGGTCGCCTCGTTTCTCGCGTACGAGCCGAAAACGTAAACGTTTTTCAGCTTGTATTTTTTTGCGACCGGGGCGATCTTTTCGGAAAGCTCCTTCAATCCGGGCGGCGCCGCCGGCTCGGGCGCTTTCTGCTCCGGCTGCTCTTGCGGCGCTTCGCCGCGCAGAAGCGCGTCTACCGGGACGGAAAGAGCGTCCGCGATTTTGATAAGCGTTTCGCCGGAGCATTTTTCGATATTCGTTTTTCCTATACAAATATCGTTCAGCGTACCGTATGGCAGACCGCACATTTTTGCCAGACGGTACTTTGTCAGATTTTTGCTTTTAAGAAAATCATTTATTGTCATATATCAAGCCCTCCGTACTTATTATAACGGTATGCCGAAATATTGTCAAGATAATTTTTCTTAATAAAAACAATTTTTTTTGTTTCGGGCGGTTTGCGTAAAAAAGCCCGGCGGAAAAAGCCGGGCGAGGTGCGATACGCTTTTCAGCTTTCCTTGACGGTCGTGTTTTCGTCCCGACCGTCAAACAACGGAAACGGCTTCCCGTCTTTGCCGGAGGCTCTGACGTTTTTCAGCGTTACGGTAAGCGGCTCGTCCGGCTTGGCTTTCACGGCGGACGGATATATAAGACCGGAAATGTCGACGTTTTCAAGCGACAGCCCGGTAAGCGCCGTGCCGGTCATAAGCGTATGCTCGCCGTAAAGATAGTACAAAAATCTTTCCGCGCCCTCTATCGTACAGTTTTTGAAGGTTATCCTTTCAGCCGGTACGGGCGACGGATGCGTTTCGCTTGAAAAATAGATCATCACGTTCAACAGATTGTGCCGCCCCTCGCTGTCCGGCAAAACGTCGTTTTTGCCTTTGACGACGGTCATCCTGTGCGGATATATGCCGGGACCGTAAATGCGGCAGTTTTCTATAAGTATATCCGTACCGCCTATACGGAATACGTCGCAGGAGGTGTTCAGCTCGCAGTTTCTGACGGTAAGGCGGCGTATGTTTATGCCCGCCACGCAGTCGTCGCCGGTCAGGAAGCGGCAGTTTTCTATAAGCGTGTCCTCACAGCAGTGCAGGTGAACGCCGTCGTGTCCGGCGAGGCAGGTCACGTTTTTCATGATTATATTTTTGCACGCGTCGATCTGGTGCATAAAGTTGCCGCAGCGCTCGGCGGTGTAGCCGGTCAGAGTCACGTTTTCGCAGTTTGTGAAAAAAAGTCCGTGCGGACCGCGGAAACCCTCCTCTCCGTCGGGATCGTAGCAGTCGGAGCCGTTTATGACGGCGCCGGGCTCTCCGGTGACGGCGATATTTCGCTCGCCGTATGCGGATAATATTGCCCCGCGGTACGTTTCCCACGGCTTGTTGTCGTAATACGGCGTTATCATCTCCATATCCGTGCGAAGCTCCACGCCGTCCGGCACCGGAAACACGGGATAATCTTCCCTCTCCGCGCTGCCCTTCAATACCGCGCCGCCCGACAGACGCACCTCCGTGTCCGAGCCCATGAGAAGCCCTCCGGTGTAAAACGTGCCGTCCGGGATCATAACGACGCCGCCGCCGGGATTTGCCGCGCACGCGTCGAGCGCTTTCTGTATGGCGGCGGTCTGAAGCTCTTTTTTGTCCGGCGCCGCGCCGAAATCGACGACGTTGAAGATTTTTTTCATATTGCACCTCTGTTGTTATAATAACCGTTCGGCGGCGGCTCGTTTGCCGCCCCGCCGCGTAGAATAAGTTCTTCTTTGATTTTACAATAAAACAGAAAAAAAGTCAAGGCAAAAAACG
>CACZVC010000243.1 GCA_902784545.1 uncultured Ruminococcus sp.
CAGCTGAGGATGGTTTGGAAAAAGGGGGAAGTACCCGGAATACCGGATATAAAAGGCGTTGCCCTGCGTACGTTTGACGGCTCAGACAAGGATATCGGGATATGGCTCGACATAGTCGCCGAGGGGCTTACGGACGGCAGGGAGGACGAAGCGTTTTTCCGCTCGTGCATGTACGGTCACGGCGTGCTTGAACCCGACAAATTCTTTATAATCGAATGCGAGGGCGAGCCGGCGGCGACGATCGCCGTTATATGCGACTATGAAAAAAAGGACGGCTATATACACATGGTCGCCTGTAAGGAAAAATTCCGCGGGCGCGGCATAGGCAATTATATGAACGCTGTCGCGGTGAGAACGCTCATATCGGCGGGAATGGAAACGGCTTATCTTACGACCGACGATTTCCGCATACCGGCGATAAAAAGCTATCTCAAAGCGGGATTTTATCCCGATATACCAGACGGGGAGCATAAGCAAAGATGGGACGCCGTCTTTGACATCATAAACGAAAGTAAGGCATTGAAATGAAAAAAATCATCAGCGTTATCGTATTATCATCACTTTTGTTATCGCTTTGCGCGTGCAGGATAGATATAATGAACTATTCGGTATACGCAAACGCCGTCAAATACACGACGGGCGGCGGCTCGGTCAAAGCGGAGGAAGTAAAAAGCATAGAGGTAAACTGGATATCCGGCAGCGTCAGGATCGAGGTAAAAGACGATGCAGACACTATAACGTTTTCGGAGACCTCGTCGCTCGATACGGAAAAGGACGCTCTTGGCGAGGCGACGGAAAACAAGGAGTTGAAGGAAAGCCTTAAAATGCGCTACCTCGTCGAGGGCGGCAAGCTTATAATCCAGTTCTGCAAATCGGCGCTGAGCGTCAGAGCCGCGGCGGTAAAGGATCTGAAAAAGGACTTGACCGTAACGGTGCCGTCGGACGCCGAGTTTGAAAAGATAAAGGCGGATATAGTATCGTCCGACCTGTTCGTATCGAAAGCTGTCGCCACGGATATAAACGTCAACAGCGTATCGGCGGACGTAAAGCTCGTCGATATAAAAACGGACGCGGCGGTCTGCAAGACCGTCAGCGGAAACGTTGAAATAAAAACGGACAACGCGCTGAAAACGCTCAGGACCGACACGGTATCGGGCAATCTCAACGCCGAATGCACGGCGGACGAAACGGAATTCCGCTCCGTATCCGGCAAAACGGAATTCAAAACCGGCTCGGATCTTAAAAAAATGAAGGTCGATACCACGTCGGGCGCGGTAAAGCTCGAAGCTCCCGCCGTGGACGAACTGTCCGTTAAAGGCGTATCGGCAAACGTATCGCTGATACTTGAAAAAGCCGATCTTACACTTAAAATGACCGGGGTATCGACGTCAGTCGAAGCCAACGGCGTAAAATATGAAAAAACGGAGGAAAAAACTTATAAATTCGGAGACGGCGCGGGCAGCGTTACCGTAAACAGCGTTTCCGGAACTGTAAGTATCGAGGTAAAATGAAAAAACTGAACGTCGCCGTCATCGGGCTCGGAAGCCGCGGATCGTTTATGCTCCCGCTGCTGTCGATAATGGAAAACTACAATATCGTATCGGTCTGCGATAAATATGCGGACAGAGTCGACGCCGGAGCAGCCGCCGTCGAAAAGGAAACAGGCAAAGCCCCGGCAAAATTCACGGACTGGGAAAAATGCCTTGACGAAAAGCCCGAGGCGGTGCTTATAATGACCGGCTGGGAGGATCATCTTCCCGTGGCGTTCGAGGCGATGCGCCGCGGTATCGCCGTCGGCTGCGAGGTGGGCGGCGCGTACAGCGTACAGGACTGCTTCGATCTGATAAGGGTGCAGAAGGAGACCGGCACGCCGTTCATGCTGCTTGAAAACTGCTGTTACGGCAGATACGAAATGCTCGTTATGAATATGATCTCATTAGGTCTTTTCGGCGAGATAATAAGCTGCGAGGGCGGTTACAGACACGATCTGCGCACGGAGGTTTTGTACGGCAGGGAAAACCGCCATTACAGACTTGAAAACTACAAGCACAGAAACTGCGAAAACTACCCGACCCACGATCTGGGCCCGATAGCGCAGATACTCGACATAAACAAAAGCAACCGCTTCACCGCTCTGACGAGCTTCGCCACAAAATCGGCGGGGTTGAACGATTACGCGAGACTTCACGACAACGTGGACAAAGAGCTTGACGATTATAAATTCGAGCAGGGCGACGTTATAAAAACGATCATCGAATGCAAGAACGGCCAGCTCGTAACGCTCACGCTCGACACGACTCTGCCGCGCCCGTACAGCCGCAACTTTACCGTACAGGGCACGCGAGGTATGTACTGCGAGGACGGAAACTATATATACCTCGACCGCGACCATAACGAATTCATGCATTTTGAATGGTCGAAGCACTGGAACAACGCGGAAGAATATCTCAAAGAATACGATCATCCGGTATGGAAAAAGTTCGTCGCGGACGGCGTAAAGGGCGGTCACGGCGGTATGGATTACCTCGTTTACAACGAATTCGCCGAATGTATGCTTAACGGCAAGCCGTTCCCGATAACGATATACGACGCCGCCGCGTGGATGGCGGTAACGCCGCTGTCGGCGACGTCGATAAAAGAGCGCCGCACCGTGGAATTCCCCGATTTTACGAAATAACGTCAGAACAAAGGGGCTGTCGCATTTGCGGCAGCCTTAATGATTTGCGTCTTTAATGCAAATCAATTCATGACGGTACGACCGTCAATTCATGACGCTTTGCGT
>CACZVC010000244.1 GCA_902784545.1 uncultured Ruminococcus sp.
AAAGCCGACCTTATACTGATCTGCCGCGACGGTAAATTCGGTCTTATCGACGCGGCGAACAAGACCGACAAGGACAAAATCGACGCGCTGTTCAAAGAAAACGGCGTGAAATCGCTTGAATTCGCGCTCGCCACGCACAACGACAAGGACCACATCGGCGCGATGCAGCACGTTATAGAAAACTACAAGCCGGCGGCGCTTTATATAACTCCGCTCGAAGGCGAGGGAAAGCTGTATAAAAATATGATCGACGCGGCGAATGCCGCGGGCGTAAAAACGACGGCGTTAAGGGCGGGCGACAGCTTTGCTCTCGGCGGCGCGTCGTTTTCGGTCCTTTCGCCCGACGACAAGACTCTTGCGCTCAAAGATGAAAACGAGGCGTCCGTCGTCGTGAAAATGACGTTCGGCAAAAATACCGTGTTATTCACGGGCGACGCGAATTTCGGCGCCGAAAAAAGGATGCTCGAAACGTACCCGGACGCGCTTTCAGCCGACGTTATAAAAATAGCGCACCACGGCGGCGACAAATCAAGCTCACAGATATTTTTGCAGAAGGTCGGCGCGAAGTACGCGATCATCTCAACGGGCGATGAAAGACCCGCCGCCGACGTAACGCTGAACGCAATATCCGCGTGCGGCATGGAATGCTTCAACACTCACACCGACGGCGATATAACGCTTACGATAGAAAACGGAAATATAAACATCACGAAAAAGGGGAAATAAAATGAATATCGAAAAACTGAAAGAGCTTGATAAAATAACGCAGAAAAGGATCGACGACAAGCGCCTCGTCTCCGCCGCTTACGCGATAGCGTATAAAAACGAGATCGTTTATAAGAACGCGATAGGATACGCGGATATCGAAAACAAAATACCGCTCGCATCCGATACGCCCGTGCGCCTCGCGTCCATGACGAAGCCGATAACCGGCGTTGCGGCGATGATAATGTACGAGCGCGGAGCGTTTTCGCTCGACGATCCGGTTTACAAATTCATTCCGTCCTTCAAAAACATGAACGTGGCGATAGTCGACGAGCACGGAAAGATAACGGGACAGTATCCGTCAAAAAACGATATTCAGATACGCGATCTTCTCAATCAGGCGTCCGGTCTCGGAGAGGGCGAGGCGGGCAACCGCGCGTGGAAGGATTACCATATAAAGGACGGCGACACGTTATCGACCATAGTGCCGAAATTCGGCGATCAGCTCCTCGATTTCGAGCCGAGGAAAAACGCGATATACTCCTGGACGCAGGCGTTCGATACGATGGCTTACATAGTCGAGCTGACGTCCGGCATGGATTATCAGCAGTTCGTGCTTGAAAACATACTTCACCCTCTCGGCTGTTACGACACGGTCTACACTCCGAACTCCGACCAGTGGAAAAGGCTGATGAAGATGTACGACGCGCGCGACGGCAAAATAACGGAAATAGATATGGGCGGCGTCGTTTTCGGCGACGTTCCGCTGACGTATTACGCCGCCGGCGCGGGAATGATAGGCACGCTCGACGATTATATGAAATTCGCCGCGATGCTTTACAACAAGGGCGAATACAACGGTGCGAGAATACTCAAACCCGAAACGGTGGAGCTTATGGCGACGCCGTCGCTTCCCTTCTTCAATCCCGAAACGGACGTTGAAACGTGGGGACTTTCTATGCGCGTTATAAACAAAAAGACAGAGCATCAGCTCCTCTCCCCCGGCTGCTTCGGCTGGTCGGGCGCGTACGGCACTCATTTCTTTATAGACCCGGCAAACGAAGTTTACGCCGTTTACATCAAAAATCTGCTTGACGGCGGCGGCGCGGGCGCCGATACTGCGAGAGAGTTTGAAAAGGTCATAGTCGAGGCTTTATGATAACCGCGCTTTTCGATCTTGACGGGACTGTAACGGATCCCGGCGTCGGCATCACAAATTCCGTAATGTACGCCCTGCGCAGATTCGGCATAGAGCCGCCCGAAAGAAAAGAGCTGTACTGTTTTATCGGTCCGCCGCTGCGCGAATCGTTTTCAAAGTATTTCGGTCTGTCCGATAACGACGCGGAAAAAGCGGTAGGATACTACCGCGAATATTACAGACCGAAGGGGATATTTGAATGTACGCTTTACGACGGGATACTTGATACGTTTGAAAAGCTGACCGCGGCGGGCGTTAAAGTCGCGCTCGCAACGGCGAAGCCGGAAGTATTCGCCGAAAAGATAGCCGCGCACTTCGGCTTTGACAAATATATGAGCCTTATATCGGGCGCCTCGCTCGACGCGAGCCGCGACGACAAAGCCGTCATAATCGCGCGTGCGCTTGAAAGCCTGCCCGGCGCGGATAAAAGCCTCTCGTATATGACGGGCGACAGAGCGTACGATATCGACGGCGGAAAAAAGAACGGACTGCTTACGGTCGCGGCGCTTTACGGCTACGGCACGGAAAAAGAGCTGTCGCACGCGGACTATACGGCTGATACCGCGTATGATATTGCAAATATAATTCTCAAATAAAAAAGCGGGATAATGCAAGGTGCTCTAAAGGACAGTAAATAAAAACCGGTTGAGGTAAGGATAGTTGATCCTTATTCCAACCGGTTTTTTGTCGCATACCTCTGCAAGCAGGACGTTTGTGTGCCAAACGTCGAAAAGAATGATGATTGCCCTGACGGGCAAATGATGAGCCTCCCTTCGGTCGCCATGATGATTTGCGGTTTCACCGCAAAATGA
>CACZVC010000245.1 GCA_902784545.1 uncultured Ruminococcus sp.
CAGAAAGAAAAAAGAAAAACCCGCCGCGGCGTGATAAAAAGCGGATACGCTTGAAAATTATAACAGGTTACGGAGAAAAATAAATGAAAAAGTTATTGAAATGCCTGATCGCAGCCCTGCTTTCCGCTGTTTTTGCGACGCAGCTGCCGATACAGGCGTTCGCAAAGACATCAGACGGAAAGTATATGTCGGAGATAAAGCTCGGTATAGGAAACAGCGCCTCGGAAGCGGAAGCGGCGCTCGCCGGTTATGAGATCCTCAAAGACGCAAAAGGCAAAAACGTCGACCTCAACAGAGACGCCGGTACGACAAACATAGGCGGCAAGGGAAACCGCGTCGTCTATCTCGGCTATACCAGGACAAACGATTCATTCGACGCGATAACCGATCTTTCGGTAATGAATATGCAAGGCGGCTACAGCGTGCCCGATTACGAGGCTCTGATGGATAAATACCGGAGCGAGCAGATCATTCCTTTTGTCGAAGACCTGCTTACCGTAATAAAAGAGTACCGTCAGAATTATAATTCGGAAAACGTGAAAAACAGCGCAAGAGCAAGACATATTCACGATCAGCTTAACAAGCTGACCGACGACGACTGCGGCGGCGCGGGTCTCGGGGATCTTTTGCTGAACGCAACGAAATATGAAATGGGCGACGACGCTTATAACGCGCTGTCCGCTTCGGAAAAAAACAAACACGCCGATATCGTGACCATAGTGGAGCAGTCGAACGGACAGGCGACGCTCATTATGCAGAATCTTCTGCTCCGCGCCGCCGACACGGGCGAGGATACGTGGATAGACCGTTTTGCAAATACGACGTACGACGATCTGCTTGACGAAACGGGTATGACGTATTCAAAAGCGAAAAAGGAAGTCAACAGACTGTATTACGACGACGCGATACGTCTGCTCGATATGTGGGATACGTTCAAAACTCAGCTCGACGGATATGACGACGCGCTTAAAACGCTTGATGAGGAAGCAAAAAAGGATTTTACGGCTGAGAACGCGATAATCGGGAAATTCGACCCCGAAACCGCTTCCGATAAAGAGATAGAAGAATACGCGGACGCCGTGGCGGAGGTGTCGCACAGCGCGGAGGTCATGTCTAACGCCTATGCCGACATACTGTGCCATGATTATCTTGAAAGCGTGAAGTATGAAGACGGTACGCTTGTCGATCTGTTCACGATGCCGTCGGCGGACGTGGAGAGCGATATAACAATGATATATCCGTTTGTCGCGGCGCTGTCAGACGGGCAGCGGGCGGGTCTTGAATTCGTAACGCTGCAGGATCTTGTTATGATCGGCGCGACGGATGAGAACGGCTACAACGACTCTCCGCTCGGAAAATTCAGCAAAGCGTCGATCTACGAAAACGTGGACAGAGAGATCTACAAAAAGGACAACGTAGCTCTGACAAGCGATTCTCTGCGTTCCGATATAATGTCGCTTTCAGTCAAGGGAGATATATCGATCAGTCCGTTGACGTATATATTCGGCGGTCTTACCGTCGCAGGCGTTGCGGCGTTCGGCGTTTCCCTGGGAGTTAAAATCGTGACCAGCCGGGCGATCACGGCGTATAATGCGAATATCGTGACCGCTACGGAAAATCTGGGATATTGTGAAAGAGCCTTCAATAATTTTATGGAGTCGCTTACAAACAATATTGAAAAAGGAATGACAGACGCGGCGCAAAGGTACCGCATCGCCATGCAGAAAGCCGCCGGCAGGCTGGCGGATGCAAATTACAAATTGGTCACTGCGAAAAATCCCAAATATCTTTCCCGTCTTCAGGGAAGAAGCACGTTATGCAGTAAGCTTGCAATAGGCTTCGGCGTCGCCATAATCATTCTGACAGCCATAACGACTTATATGACATACCGCGATCTTATGAACCGCTATAACGTCAGCTACACTCCTATCCCGCGCTATATGGTCGACGAAAAGGATATTATCGGCTATAACGCAAACGGAGACAGGATCGTTCTGAAAAATCAGGCGGCGTACTATAAAGCGGCGCTCTGCAACAGAAAGAGCGGCGATTCATGGTACAAGGAGCTCGGCGACGTGGGCGATCTGAACGGCACCGTGGGCAGAGAATGGCTCGCGCTTTACGCCGAAAAGAACGAAATGAAACAGCCGATACTCGCAGACTCTCTGTTCTTCACGGGCAGCTCCGAGATACCCGCGGGCTATCAGGCGGGCATACATCTGTTCGGCTCCGACGCGGTTCTCAACCTCAACAGCAGCCGCTTCTGCTGGAACGGCGGCGCTCCCGATATCTACGTTTATTATAAGTTTGAAACGGCGCGCAACGGAGCGAGCCTCTCCGGCTCTGTCTTTTCGCCCGGCACCGCCGCGATCTTCGGTATCGGCGGTATGGCTGTCGGCGCCGCTGCCGCCGCGATTATCATGACGCTCGTCAAAAAGAAAAAGACAATTCCCGCGTAATATCTGAATAAACCGGTATAAAATGAGCGAGGCGTTCGGCGCGGCGTGATAAGGAAGTATTATGTATAAACTTTGCCGCGCCGAAAATGAAGACGCCCGCAAGCGGGCTAATGAAGAAATGAAGACGCTTCGC
>CACZVC010000246.1 GCA_902784545.1 uncultured Ruminococcus sp.
ATAGTAAAACAGCTCGATATGCTGTCGGCGGGTCACGCGGAGCTCGATATAAGCGACTGCCCGGACAACGGCCCCGTGCTTATGGCTTGCGCCGCGGCGCTTAACGGAGCGACGCTTTACGGCACGTCAAGGCTGAAGCTCAAGGAAAGCGACAGAGGAGCCGCGATGGCTGATGAGCTGTCGAAATTCTGCGTTCAAACCACGGTTTACGACGATAAGATCGAGATCGGCAGCGGTCTTAAAAAGCCGCGCAAAACGCTTTACGGTCACGACGACCACAGGATAGTTATGGCGCTTTCGGTGCTTTTAACGCTTACCGGCGGCAGGATAGACGGCGCGGAGGCGGTGTCGAAAAGCTATCCCGGATTTTTCGACGATCTCAGATCTCTTAACATAAAAATAAAGCAGGAATAAAAAAATGGAACTTGATAAAAACACGAAGATCCTGATAGTCGGTCTCGGACTTTTAGGCGGAAGCTATGCAAAGGCGCTTACGAAAAAGGGCTTTACGGTAAAGGCGATAACGCGCTCGCAGTCGTCGGTCGACTACGCGCTTGGCGAGGGGATGATAGAATACGGCACGACGGAGCCCGACCCGGACGTTATAGGCTGGGCGGACCTCACCGTTTTCGCGCTTTATCCCCACGTATTCGTCGAATGGATCGGAAAATACGGCAAATATTTAAAAAAAGGCTCAATAATTACCGACGTCACAGGCGTCAAGTCGTGCGTCGTGTATAAAATACAGGACATGCTTGACGGCGTGGAATTCATAGCCGCGCACCCGATGGCGGGGCGCGAGGTCTACGGCGTGCAGAACAGCGACGATTCGATATTCAAGGACGCGAACTACATAGTCACCCCGACGGATAAGAACACGGAGGAAGCGATAAAAAAGTGCCGCGCGCTCGGCCACACGCTCGGCTTCGCGCACGTTTCCGAGCTTTCGCCCGAGGATCACGACCTTATGATAGCGTATCTTTCCCAGCTTACGCACTGTATCGCCGTGTCGCTTATGACGAGCAGCAGCGTACCGGGGCTCAAAGCGTACACCGGCGACTCCTTCCGCGATCTGACGAGGATAGCGCGCATAAACGAGGATATGTGGAGCGAGCTGTTTTTGCTCAACAAAAAGCCGCTTATTTCGATGATAGACGAGTTTTCGGGAGAGCTTTACCGTCTGCGCACGTACATAGCTGACGACAACGTGGAAAAGCTCAAGGAAATGATGAGGACGTCGACCGAGCGCCGCAAGGCTTTTGATAAAACGAACATGTCGGAGAAGGACTGATATTATGAATATGATGTTCAAGCGCAAGCTTCCGATACCGCAGGAAATAAAGGGGATGTACCCCTTGACGGACGAGCTTGCCGAAGTGAAAAAGGAACGCGATAAAAAAATAAAAGCCGTTTTCGACGGCGAAAGCGATAAATTCATTCTCGTTATAGGTCCGTGCTCCGCCGATTCGGAGGAACCGGTCGTCGACTACGCAAACCGCCTCAAAAAAGTGCAGGACAAGGTAGAGGATAAAATTATTATCATACCGAGGATATATACGAACAAGCCGCGCACGGTAGGCGACGGATATAAGGGAATGCTCCACCAGCCCGACCCGACGAAGGGCTCTGATCTGCTCAAAGGGATCATCGCCATAAGGCAGATACATACGAGAGTTCTGTCGGAAACGGGGCTTTCGTCCGCGGACGAGATGCTTTATACGGAAAACCACAGATATCTGTCCGATCTTTTGTCGTACGTCGCCGTCGGCGCGCGCAGCGTTGAGGATCAGCAGCACAGACTGACCGCGAGCGGCCTCGATATACCCGTCGGTATGAAAAACCCGACGGGCGGCGATATAACCGTAATGATGAATTCAATAACCGCCGCACAGCATCCGCACGCCTTTATTTACAGAGGCTGGGAGGTCGAAAGCACCGGCAACAAATACGCGCACGCGATACTGCGCGGGTATATGAACAAGCACGGTCAGGCGCTGCCGAATTATCATTATGAGGATCTTATACATCTGTACGAAACGTACGCCGCAAGCGGACTACAAAACCCGGCTGTGCTCGTCGACACGAACCACGCGAATTCAAACAAAAAGTATAAGGAGCAAAGCAGGATAGCAAAGGAAATAATGCAGTCGTGCAGATATTCAAAGGACGTGCGCGGCATGGTAAAGGGACTGATGATAGAAAGCTATATCGAGGAGGGGAGCCAGCGCGTGGGCGACGGCGTGTACGGAAGATCCATAACCGACCCCTGCCTCGGCTGGGACGATACGGAAAGGCTCATATACGAGCTTGCCGATATGCTGTAAAAGCCGTTATTATTTATGCAAATGTACTTGACATTTGCCCGCCCGTGTGCTATAATAACGGCACACGCGGAATTAGCTCATCCGGTAGAGCGTCGCCTTCCCAAGGCGAATGTGGCGGGTTCGAGTCCCGTATTCCGCTTAATGGGGCTGTCGCAAAACATAAAATTTTGCGGCAGCTCTGATTTTTTTGCATGATAACAACCTGGGAAATAAAAACACCGATAAAGTCAAGCTCATTTAAAATTGAGTTTCTGTCTTTCGTTTTCCTCTTGTAAGAAATCTCTTAAAGCCGAAATCCTGCTTTATCACACCGAACGCTCCCTCAACCTGAATTGAACGATTCATCCTCAGTTTGATACCGTCGTCGGTAGTGATAAGTTCAGTTGCTTTTCGATTCTGATTTTTAAGTTTGTGAGATACTTCTATCTTGCGGTTGGATTGAGACTTATGACATTTATTCCTGTACGGACAGCCTTCACACGATTCACATTGATATACTTTGCGGCTTGTTTCGTAACCGTTGTCAGTCTTTTGTTTCTTTGTTTCAATATATTTTAGTTTCTTTTTGCCTGGACATATATATTCATCCGCTTCCGCGTCATATTGCATATGTTCCGGTCTGAATATATCATTTTTGTATTTTCTCGTTTTGCTTATCTCGTACATCTGCTGTCGAGATAATCAAAATTTTCCTCGCTTGCATATCCGGCGTCTGCTACAACATTTGATATTTTTCTTCCGGTATGAGATCGAATCCTTTCAAGAAACGGGATAAGAGTTGTCGTATCCGTTGGATTGTGGAAAAGACCTACGCCTACTATATATTCGCTTTCAACCGCTATCTGCACGTTGTATCCGGCTTTCAGTTGACCGTTTTTCATATAGTCTTCTTTCATCCGCATAAACGTGGCGTCCGTATCTATTTTTGAATAACTGTTTCTTTTACCGGCGGTTTTAAGACTTTCAAGATATTCGTGCCTTTTATTGCCGTATTCAATGAGTTTATCTATATCTCTTTGAATTTGTGTTTTGTGTTTTCCTTTTCCGCGCACAAAGGTTACGTTCAGAACCGTTGCTGTCAACATCAGACTATCAAGAAGATTTTCAAAAGTTATCTTGTCGGAATATCCGTATTTTGC
>CACZVC010000247.1 GCA_902784545.1 uncultured Ruminococcus sp.
ACCCGAGATATGGGAGGATACCGACGGCAAGGTCGATATTTTCGTCGCGGGCGTCGGAACGGGCGGCACCGTCACGGGCGTGGGCGAATATCTTAAATCAAAAAATCCCGGCGTAAAGGTCGTCGCCGTTGAGCCGGAGACGAGCGCAGTGCTTTCGACCGGCGTCGCCGGAGCGCATAAAATCCAGGGTATCGGCGCGGGATTCGTGCCGGACGTCCTGAACACAAAGATCTATGACGAGATCATCCCCGTATCGAACGAAGACGCGTTTGCAACGGGAAGGCTTATAGGCAGAAAAGAGGGCGTTCTCGTCGGTATTTCCTCCGGCGCGGCTGTATTTGCGGCGATACAGCTTGCAAAACGCGCGGAAAACGAGGGGAAGATCATCGTCGCGCTTCTGCCGGACACGGGCGACAGATACCTGTCGACGCCGATGTTCGCCGACGCGTAAGCAAAACGGAAATACAAAAAGCGGAGCGCGCGGCTCCGCTTTTGACTTTATACCGTTATTTTGTTCCGTATTTTTCGAAATGCTTTTTTATCGCGTCGAACGTCGTTTCGCTTATATAATGCTCTATACGGCACGCATCGTCGCTCGCCGTTTTCTCGTCAACTCCGAGGTTTATGAAAAGCCGGCGGAGAAGCGTGTGGCGCTCGTATATGAGCTTTGCTTTTTTTTCGCCCGCCTCCGTCAGTTTTATGGAGCCCTGCGCGTCAACGACGACAAAACCGTCTTTTTTAAGGATCGAGATCGCGCGGCTCACCGACGGTTTTGAAAAGCCCATTTCCGCGCCTACGTCGATCCCGTGAACGGCGGATGATTTCTGCGACAGAACATATATCGTTTCGAGGTACATCTCCCCGGATTCGCGTATCGTCATATTTTTTCTCCCTTGGTTTTTTATAATTATACCGTATAACGGAGCGTTTTTCAATACCTAATCGGAAATTTTTTTAAAAAAGCCGGATTTTTTTGCAAAAACCCCTTGACAAATCGGCGTGTGTCGACTATAATATGATCGGTTAGCGAGTGCTAACCATATTTTCCGGCATTGTGTTAGCCTATGCTAACTGCATATCTTTTTAGGAGGATAAAATGATTCCGCTTTGTTTATCTGATACGGGCGAGGCGCAGATCATAAAAAAGATCGGCGGCAGCCCCGAAGTGAAACAGCATCTTGAAAACCTCGGCTTCAACGTCGGGGGAGAGGTCACGGTCGTCAACACGCTCGGCGAAAACATCATAGTCAAGGTCAAAGAGGCGCGCGTGGCGTTGAGCGACGAGCTGGCGCGTAAAATAATGGTTTGATTTTAAAGGAGGAATAAAAAGTGAAAACGTTAAGAGACGCAAAAATCGGCGAGACCGTGACAGTAGTAAAGCTGCACGGAGAAGGCGCCGTGAAAAGACGCATTATGGATATGGGCATTACGAAGCGTACGCCCGTTTACGTTCGCAAGGTCGCGCCGCTCGGCGATCCGGTCGAGATAACCGTGCGCGGTTACGAGCTGTCTATCCGCAAAGCCGACGCGGAAATGATTGAAGTTGAATAATTTTTTTCGGCGACGGTTAGCAAGCGCTAACCGCTCAAAGCTCAGAACGAGCAGAAAGGACACGTTATGGACATCAGAATAGCCCTTGCGGGCAACCCGAACAGCGGTAAAACAACGCTTTTCAACGCCCTTACGGGCTCAAATCAATTCGTCGGAAACTGGCCCGGCGTTACCGTGGAGAAGAAGGAGGGCAAGCTCAAAAAGCACGACGGCGTAATAATAACCGACCTGCCGGGCATTTACTCACTTTCTCCGTACACGCTTGAAGAGGTCGTGGCGAGAAATTACCTCATAGGCGAACGCCCCGACGCTATACTCAATATCGTCGACGGTACGAACCTTGAAAGAAACCTCTATCTTACGACACAGCTGACCGAGCTCGGCATACCGGTCGTCGTCGCGATAAATATGATCGACCTTGTAAAAAAAGAGGGCGACAAGATAGATCTGGCGGCGCTTTCGCAGAAAATCGGATGTCCCGTCATCGAGATATCCGCGCTGAAGGAGACCGGTATAACGGAAGCGGCGGAGGCGGCGATAAACGCCGCGAAAAACGGAAAAACGATACCTCAGCACAGCTTTTCCGGCCCCGTTGAGCACGCCATCGCGCACATCGAGGAGGCTGTCGTACACGATATGCCGGAGGAACAGCAGCGCTGGTATGCAGTAAAGATATTCGAGCGCGACGAAAAGGTGCTTGAATCGCTCAAGCTCGACAAGGATGTTCTCGCTCACGTCGAATAAGATATCAAAGCGGCTGAAAAAGAGCTTGACGACGACGCGGAAAGCATTATAACAAACGAAAGATACGTTTACATAGCGGAAGTCATAAAGTCTTGCTATAAAAAGAAAGAGATCAAAAAACTCACAAAAAGCGATAAGATAGACAAAATAGTCAC
>CACZVC010000248.1 GCA_902784545.1 uncultured Ruminococcus sp.
CGAAGCCGCACGGATCGCCGCGAAGCGGCTCCTTAATGTGCCGCAAGGCACATATCACGCGCGAAGCGTATATCATAACAGGCTTGCCTGTTATATCACATTTGCGCTAGCAAATATATCATCCCGCGCAAAGCGCGGCGGGGGGGACGCCCGCGCGCGCAGCTTACGCTGCAAAAGCCCCGATATTTCGGGGGGAGGCGGGGGTTTGGGGGTGGATTTGGGGGGTGGGGAACCACCAACGCGCCGCGTTTCGCGGCGCACGATTTGTCGGCTCCGCCGACTCCTTAATGTGCCGTAAGGCACATATCATGCGCGAAGCGTATATCACAACAGGCTTGCCTGTTATATCACATTTGCGCCAGCAAATATATCATCCCGCGCAAAGCGCACGGATCGCCGCGAAGCGGCTCTTTATTTATTATTTATTATTTATTCTTTTTTCTTTTTTATTTATTCTCTTTTATTCTCTGCTCCCGCAATTCGATTTACAGCTTGCACAGTCGTGACTGCACGGGCGCGAGCCGGTTATCTGATACGTTATCTCGCCGTAAACTCCCTGCATAAGCTCGTCAAAATCGTGCTTTGCGGCGGCGTATTCTACCATTGTCGGGCGCTGCATGACCATATTATACATATCGGACAGCTGCTGCTGACACATGGCGTAAACGGCGTCGGTTATTTTTCCGTCGCGCAGATCGTCGCGCGCTTTTTTGGCGTGCTCGTTGTATTTTTCGATCATCGCTTTGAGATCCTCGTCGTTTTCGTACGCGGCGGTCGCTTTATCGAGCCTCTTTTTTTCCTCTGTTTCCGCTATCATCGCGCCGAGCTCGGCGGCTTTTTCAAGTATCGTCATATTTCCTCTCCTATCAGAACAAAAGGTCTTGCCTGCGTTATCTTTACCTTTGTATATTCTCCGGCTTTCGCTTTGCCGTTGAAGCAGACGTTTTTGCCTCCGTCCGTCCTGCCGGACAGAACGGATACGTCCGTCTTGCTCTCGCCGTCGCATAGAACGCGCACGGTCTTTCCTATATAGCCCTCGTTGATTTTCAGTCCTATATCGCTCTGCACGTCGAGCATCCGTCTGAATCTTTCGCCCTTTACGTCCTCGGGTATCTGATCCTCATACTCCGCCGCAGGCGTGTTTTTGCGGCGCGAATAAATAAACGAATAGACCATATCGTAGCGGATATCTTTAAGCGCGGTGAGCGTCTGCTCAAAATCCTCTTCGGTCTCGCCGGGGAAGCCGACCATGATATCCGACGTAAGCGTTATGCCGGGTATTCTTTCTCTCGCGTAGGCGACAAGCTCTTTATACGAGCCGAGCGTGTAATGCCTGTTCATCCGTTTAAGTATGCTGTCCGAGCCGGATTGCAGCGGCAGATGAAGCTGTGGGGCGATCTTTTTACACTCCGCCATCGTGTCTATCAGCTTTTTCGTCGCATCCTTCGGGTGGCTCGTCATAAATCTTACCGTAAAATCGCCGTCAAGCGCGTTTATATCAGCCAGAAGCTCGGGAAAACCGTAGTCCTCGTAAAGTCCTCTGCCGTATGAGTTGACGTTCTGCCCCAAAAGCGTTATATCGGTAACGCCGTCTGCGATAAGCTCCTTCGCCTCTTTTAAAATATCCTCTTTATATCTGCTCCGCTCGCGACCTCTGACGTGCGGAACGACGCAGTACGTGCAGAAATTGTTGCAGCCGTACATAACGGACAGCCACGCGCGGTAGCCGCACTCGCGCAGAACGGGTATATCCTCGGCGATGCATCCGTCGTCCTCCGCGTCAAGCAGAAAAAGGCGTTTTTTCTTTTTCATCCGCTCGTAGATTATCGACGGCAAGCGCCACAGATACGAGGTGCCGAACGCAAAATCGACGTAGGGATAGCGGAATTTTATATCGTCGAGCCTGTGCTCCTGCGAGACCATACAACCGCAGACGCCTATCATAAGCGACGGCTTTTTTTCTTTTATATGCTTGTACTGCCCGGTGACCGAAAGGGCGCGTTTTTCCGCGTGCTCGCGCACGGCGCAGGTGTTGACGAGGATTATATCCGCGTCCTGCTCGCTTACGCACTTTATGTAGCCCATATCCGAAAGCATTCCGGCGAGCCTTTCGCTGTCCGCCTCGTTCTGCTGACAGCCGTACGTCACGACGCAGAATTTAAGCGGCGCGCCGCGCAAAGCCGCCTCGGCGTTTACCGCCATACGCACCTTAGCCGCATACTCGCGCTGGTTTTGTATCTGTTCCTCTGTTATCCTGTTTATCATACCTAATTTTCTAAACCTTCCCCCTTCCCCAATAGGGGAAGGTTATCAAAGGTCCGCTTTTATATAAACCTCGTAACCCGTTTGCGCGGACCAGCAGACTATTATACCGCCGGAGCA
>CACZVC010000249.1 GCA_902784545.1 uncultured Ruminococcus sp.
CGCAGCGCGAGTATGTCGTTCACGCCGTCGCCGGTCATCGCGACCTTGTGGCCTTTCGCCTGAAGCGCGGTCACGAGCGCTTCCTTCTGTTCGGGCGATACGCGTGCGAATACCGTGTATTCCTCCGCAAGCTCCGGTATTTTTTCAAGCGGAACGCCGGCTAAGGATATATATTTATCCGCGTTTATGATCCCGCACTGCTCCGCTATCTTGCTGACGGTCAGCGGGTTGTCGCCGGATATGACCTTTACCGTAACGCCGTTTTCGCGGAAGAATTTAAGCGTATCGGGCGCGGTGTCGCGTATGTGGTCCGAGATCACGATGAACGCCAGAAGCTCGCCGTCGAGCGTCATGGCGATAACGCGCTTGCCCTCCTTCGCGTAGTCCGCCGAGATATTCAGTCTCTCGTCGTCCTTCGGAAGCAGATACTCCGGCGCGCCCATCAAAAGCTTTCTGCCGTCGTTATACACGACGCCGGAGTATTTGTTCGCGCTTGAAAACGGTATTTTTTCCTTATATTCGGCGTTCTCCTCCATACCGAATCTCTGATACACCGCCTCCATCGTGGCGTTTCTGTCGCCGGCGGTCGCGACTATCAAGCGCGCGTGGCGCTCCACCTCTTCAAGCGGGATGAACGCTTTTACGTCCGTCACGGACATCGTTCCGTCGGTGAGCGTACCGGTTTTGTCAAGGCAGATTATATCGACTCTCGACAGGTTTTCAAGCGAATAAAGCTCCTGCACGAGCGTTTTCTTTTTGGTCAGCTGCGCTATGGAGACCATCAACGCGACGGAGGTCGTCAGAACGAGACCGGTCGGTATCATACCTATGCCGAACGTGCCGCCCGTGAGCATTACGAGCGCCCACGTTACCGGGTCGTTCATCGACATCTTCATGCCCCAGACGGCTTCGTCCGCGCCGTGAAGGCTGATCTTGATTATCAGCGTCGTGAACACGGTGACAAGCGCTATTCCGAGACCGACGGTAAGCATTTTTATTATCTTCATTATCGTCGTCATAAGCTCGGACTTGTGGCGCGCGCCGCTTTTTACCTTTTTGGTAAGTCCCGCGGCGTAAGTGTCGTTGCCGACGGCTATTGCGCGGCAGCGTGCGTCGCCGACGATTATCGCCGAGCCGGAGAGGATCTTAGAGCCCGCGGTCTTTTTGATGTGGTCCGATTCTCCCGTGAGCATCGACTCGTCGACAGATACCTCGCCTTCAAGCACTTCAAGGTCGGCGGTCGCCTGATCGCCCGCGGAAATGCTTACTATATCGTCTATGACGATCCCCGCGGCGTCCGTTATGACCGTCTGTCCGTCTCTTATGACTTTACATTTCGTTTCCGTCACGATGCGGAGCTTTTTTATCGTGTTAAGGCTTTTTATCTCCTGGAACGAGCCCATTGCGACGTTCATCAGCGCCGGGATAAGGAACATGAATTTCGATATTCCGAAATACTGGTCCGCAACGTCGGCGCGTCCGATGGCTCTGAGGATCAGAATGAAGATCAGAAATACCGCCGCTATCGAAAACAGTACGATGTTGAAGAATGTGAACAGGTTGCCGAGCACCATTTTGACCGGACTTTTACGGTTGGGATCGTCCGCCGTGTTCGTATAACCCTTTCTTATTCTCTCGTCGACCTGCTCCGACGATAATCCGCTGCCGATATCCGCGTTTATACGCTCGACCGGCTCTCTTGTCTTTACGTTTTTACTCATATTCAGCCTCTTATTATATTGTATTCGCCGCTGTCAAGGTCGGCTTCTATTACGTATCCGTTTGAGAACGTCGTTCTCTGCTTTCTGAAGGTCTCGTCAAGAAATTCGTGCGATATCATTTCCGCGTGCGCCAGCTCCTTCGCGCTGAGACACGCCGTTTTCACGTTTTTGATATCCTCTGCCGACGCGTCTGCCGGGCAGTAGACCGGGCAGCCGTAAAGCGCCGCGTAAACGTACGCGCTGTCAGTCTTCGGTATGCCCCAGCCGCCGCGCTCGCCGGGAAGACCTATCCACGGCACGATGATACAGTCGTGATATACGAGCTCGAAAAGCGGTATCGGTATCCCCACCGCCTCCGAATCCGGCGCGCCGAGCACCTTTGTGAAAAACGGCGCGTGGTGGCACAGAACGAGCGAAGGCACGATACAGTCGAGCGCCTCCTCCGACGACGGGATTATACCGCGCGAGGTGAGCATATCGAGGCAGTGCCGTCTGTTTTTCGCGCAGTCCTCGCGCGTGCATTTGTGGTCGGGCGAAAAGCACTCGTCAAGCTCGACGACCGAAAACACGTCGAGATACGCCGCGTCGATCCTTATCCCGAGCCGTTCAAACTCGTCGTAGTTGCGGCGGACGTAATCCGG
>CACZVC010000250.1 GCA_902784545.1 uncultured Ruminococcus sp.
CGGATTCAGAAGCAGGGATCTGCTTATACTTGAAGACGAGTTCAAAGCCGTATCCGACAGACTGACAGTCATGACCGACGACGGATCGTACGGCAGGCACGGAAACGTGACCGTTCCGCTTAAAGAAATGCTCGAGGCGGGCGAATCGTTCGATATGATAATCACGATAGGTCCGCTTATAATGATGAAATTCGTGACGCTTACGGCAAAGCCCTACGGCGTGCCGGTCACGGTGTCGATGAACCCGATAATGATAGACGGCACGGGCATGTGCGGCGGCTGCCGCCTGACGCTTCACCGTGACGGCGAGCGTATAACGAAATTCGCGTGCGTGGACGGTCCCGATTTCAACGGCTACGAGGTCGATTTTGACGAGGCGATGTCGCGCGGACGTATGTACAACGGTTTCGAGCGGCACGCGTACGAAAAGACCTGCAATCTGTTGAACAAAGCGTAAGGAGCGGAATATGGCTATACAGCAGAAAAAGCACGAAATGCCCTCCCAGGCGCCGGAGGAGCGCGCGCATAATTTTGACGAAGTGGCGCTCGGTTACAGTACGGAGATAGCCGTTGAAGAAGCTAAACGCTGTCTCAACTGCAAAAACAGACCCTGCGTGGAGGGCTGTCCCGTAAATATACAGATACCCGATTTTATATCGAAGATAAAAGACGGCGATTTTGAAGGCGCTTACGCCGTGATAACGAAATCGTCTTCCCTGCCCGCGGTCTGCGGCAGAGTCTGCCCGCAGGAAACGCAGTGCGAGAGCAAATGCACGATGGGCGTTAAATTCGAGCCGGTCGGAATAGGCAGGCTCGAGCGCTTCGTCGCTGACTTCCACAATGAAAACTGCAAAGAAGCGCCCGAAACGCCCGTACAGAACGGCCACAGGGTCGCGATAGTCGGCTCCGGTCCGTCAGGGCTTACCTGCGCCGGCGATCTTGCCAAAAAAGGTTATAAGGTCACGGTGTTCGAGGCGCTCCACACAGCGGGCGGCGTGCTCGTTTACGGCATACCGGAATTCCGTCTGCCGAAGCGCATAGTCGCAAAAGAGGTCGACACGCTGAAACAGCTCGGCGTGGACGTCGAATGCAACGTGGTTATCGGTAAAACGCTGACCGTCGACGAGCTTTTCGATATGGGATACGAGGCCGTCTTCATCGGCTCCGGCGCGGGTCTTCCGAGCTTTATGAACATACCGGGCGAAAGTCTCAAAGGCGTGTATTCGGCAAACGAATATCTGACGAGAAGCAATCTGATGAAGGCGTACGCGGATTCCGACACGCCGGTAATGAAGGGCGGGCGCGTCGCCGTCGTCGGCGGCGGCAACGTCGCAATGGACGCAGCGAGAACGGCTCTGCGTTTAGGCGCGGAAAAGGTGTATATTGTATACCGCCGCTCGATAGAGGAGCTTCCGGCGAGAGCCGAGGAGGTAGAGCACGCGAAGGAGGAGGGAGTGGACTTCCGTCTGCTCTGCAACCCCGTCGAGGTGCTCGGATACAATAACGAAAACGACCCGCGCGATCCGAAAAACGGCTTCGTCACGGGGATGAAATGCATAAAAATGGAGCTCGGCGAGCCGGACACGTCCGGCAGGCGCAGACCGGTGCCGGTAGAGGGAAGCGAATTCACGCTCGACGTCGACACGGTCATAATAGCAATAGGTACGAGCCCGAACCCGCTTATCAAAAACACGACCGAAGGACTTGAGGTCAACAAAAGAGGCGGCATTATCGTAAACGAAGACGGTCTGACGTCGCGCAAGGGCGTCTACGCCGGAGGCGACGCGGTAACGGGAGCGGCGACGGTTATATCTGCCATGGGCGCCGGAAAAGTCGCCGCAAAAGCAATAGACAAATATCTGATGAATAAATAAGGAGTCGCCTGCGTGAACCCCCGCCGCGCGCTTATTTGTTTATTGATTCATTATCTTGAACCGCAGTTATTATTCACGCCCCGAAGGGGCATATCGCGTCCGGAGGACATATCGCGCCTGAAAGGCATATCGCGTCCGGAGGACATATCGCTTTTCAGCGAGATACCGCAATTCTTGCGGTGCGATATATTTGCTTACGCAAATGCGATATAACCGGCTGACGCCGATTGCGATATGCGCCTTACGGCGCAGTTGGGGCTCCCCGCCCCCCAAACCGCCCCAAACCCCACCACCCCCCGAAATATCGGGGCTTTTTTGACGGTATGGAATCCGGGGCTTTGCAGCGTAAGCTGCGCGCGCGGGCGTCCCCCCCACCGCGCCGCGCGCTTATTTTATACAGTCTATTGATTTCATTATTCTTAACCGCAGTT
>CACZVC010000251.1 GCA_902784545.1 uncultured Ruminococcus sp.
ATGAAATCCGACTTCGTCGGGTTAAGAGGACGGATTTAATTTCATCGTGAGCAAAGCGAACGATTTCATCCGAGCATCGCGAGGATTTCATCGCGGCGCAGGCGCGATTTCACTTTTTGTGATTTCAGCTTGAAGACAAAGTATTTACTCCCTTCGTCACGCCATAAAACGGCGTGCCACCTCCCTCAAAGAGGGAGGCAGATAAAGGCTCCTCCTTCGGGGGAGCTGTCAGCTTTGCTGACTGAGGGAGTTTGTCTGCACTCTGAGCACGCGGTAAGCGTGCTTTTTTCAACTAAATCCGTCCTGGCGGACGGGATAAATCCACGCAAGCGTGGATGAAATCACTTCGTGATGAAATCCGACTTCGTCGGGTTAAGAGGACGGATTTAATTTCATCGTGAGCAAAGCGAACGATTTCATCCGAGCATCGCGAGGATTTCATCGCGGCGCGAGCAAAGCGAACGATTTCATCCGAGCATCGCGAGGATTTCATCGCGGCGCCGCTGCGATTTCATTTTTATGATATACAGCTTACTTTATTTCTTTCAGCCCGTATCCCTGATCGTCGATCGCTTTTTTCAGAACTTCGTCGGATACGTCCTTTGAAAGCGTTATTACCGCCGTGCCTTTTTCGTGGCTTACGTCGGCTTCCGTCACGCCGTCGAGCGCCTCGAGCGTCTTTTTTACTCTCGCCTCGCAGTGAGGACACATCATGCCCGTTATAAATAAAGTCTTTTTCATTGTTTTTATCTCCTTTTTTTCTTTATTGCCGGTTTTGAAAAGGTTTATGCGCAGCGCGTTCATCACCACGCAGAAGCTCGACAGGCTCATAGCCGCGGAGGCGAGCATCGGGTTGAGCGTCACGCCGAGCGAGTAAAACGCGCCGGCGGCGACGGGTATGCATATCGCGTTATAAATAAATGCCCAGAAAAGGTTTTCGTAAATCGTTTTAAGCGTTTTTTTGCTTAAACGTATCGCCGTTATAACGTCCTTCGCGGAGCTTTTCATAAGCACCACGTCAGCCGAATCTATCGCTATATCCGTGCCCGCGCCTATCGCCACGCCCACGTCGGCGGCGGTCAGCGCCGGGGCGTCGTTTATGCCGTCGCCCACCATGGCGGTCTTTTTTTCTTTTGAAAGCTCCTTTATCCTGTCCTCCTTTACCGAGTCAGCCGCGGCGATTATCCCGCGGAATTCGCCGTTATACGCGAAATAAAGCGGTGTCTTGCCTTCATTCGCAAGCGCGTCGCCCTTTGATACCGCTTCCTCCGGCACGTCGCATACGGTTTTTATATAAGCGAGATTGCCGCCGTGTACGGCAAAGCCGCCGACCGTGCCTTTCAGCCCCTTGCCCGGCACGTTTTCAAAATCTTCGCATGAAGCGAATACCGCGCCGCTTTTCTTAGCGTGGGATATGATGGCGTAAGCGAATGGATGCTCGCTTTTCGATTCGAGCGACGCCGCAAGCTCAACAAGCCCGGATTCGTCCGCAGAATACGGTATGACGTCGGTCACGACGGGCTTTCCCTCGGTAAGCGTTCCTGTCTTGTCGAAAACTACCTCTTTTATCTTCGCCGTTTCTTCAAGCGAGGCGGCGGTCTTGAACAGTATGTTGTTTTTCGCCGCGACGCCGTTTCCGACCATTACCGCGACGGGCGTTGCAAGCCCGAGCGCGCACGGACAGCTTATAACGAGAACGGATATCCCGCGCGCAAGCGCAAACCCGGCGCCTTTTCCTATGATCAGCCATATGACCGTCGTTATAAGCGCTATCGCCATAACGGCGGGAACGAATACGCCCGAAACTTTGTCAGCAGCCTTTGCGACGGGAGCCTTCGTCGCGGCGGCGTCCGATACGGCTTTGATTATCTTCGATAACGCCGTGTCCTCGCCCACCGCCGTCGCTCTGCATCTGACGTAGCCCGAAACGTTTATCGTCGCGCCTGAAACGTCGTCACCGGGCGACTTATCGACAGGCACGCTCTCGCCCGTAAGCGACGATTCGTCGACGGAGCAGTGACCTTCGATAACGACGCCGTCCGTCGGCAGCTTTTCGCCCGGGTAAACCGCGAAAACGTCGCCGACTTTAAGCTCGTTCGCGTTCACCGTTATCTCCGCGTCGCCGCGTATCACGTGCGCCGTGTCCGGCATCAGTTTGGAAAGACTTTTCAGAGCGTTCGTCGTTTTGCCCTTTGAATAAGCTTCAAGCGTTTTTCCGAGCGTTATGAGAACGAGGATCATCGCCGCGCCCTCAAAATAAAGCTCGTGCATACACGCCATAACGCTTTCCGCGTTACCCGCCTGCGCCTCGAACGTCATTTTGAAAAGCATAACCGTGCTGTAAATAAACGACGCGCCGGAGCCGAGAGAAACGAGCGTATCCATATTCGGCGCGCGGTGAAGAACGCCTTTTACGCCGGATATAAAGAATTTCTGATTTATGACCGCGACCGCCGCGGCGAGTATCATCTGCACAAGTCCGACGGCGACGTGATTGCCGGATAAAAACGGCGGCAGGGGCAGGGAAAACATCGTATGCCCCATTGAAACGTACATCAAGGGCAAAAGAAGGCACGCGGAGACGATAAGCCGCTTTATAAGCGGTTTTATTTCCGTGTTTTCTTCTTTTTTATCGGGCTGTTTTGCCTTCGCGCCGTCCGCGAGGCTCGCGCCGTAGCCCGCCTTTTCGACTGCGGATATAACGGTTTCGGGCGATACGCCGCCCTCGACCGCCATATCGCCCGTCAGCAGGTTGACGCTGCATTCCGTAACGCCGTCAAGCCCGGATACCGCCTTTTCCACGCGCGCGCTGCACGCCGCGCAGCTCATTCCGGTCACTTTGTATTTTGTCATTTATTGTTCCTTTTGTCGATTTAAAGTCAGAATTTTACGGTTACGGGAGCCTCTGTGAAGGAAGAGAATACGGCGGTCGCGTTTTTGCAGTAAAACACCTCGGTGTTGCCGTCGTTTTCGTCGTACATCGCGCGCAGGGACGGGTAGGCGTCAAGCATCGACTTTTTCGCCTCGATCCTGTCGTCCTCTATAAGCTCGCACGCGACGCGGAGCCATTTTCCGTCCTTGAACGCGCATATCTCCGCTTTCGGATTCGCCGCAAGCTGCTTTGAAACGGCTTTTACCTTCCCCGTCTGGATATAAAGCCTGTCTTCGAAAATATTCACGGTCCCGAACGGGCGCACCCGCGGACTGTCGCCTTCCGTCGTCGCGAGATAATAGGTCCCCGCGCTTTTAAGAAAATCATAAACACGTTTCATAACGCATCCTCCCTGTGGTTTTGTTTTACGGAAGCATTATAGCAGACTTTTTGCAGTTTTGCAATCGTGCGGACGAATATTTTAATAAAGAAACGCGGCGGGGCTCCCGCC
>CACZVC010000252.1 GCA_902784545.1 uncultured Ruminococcus sp.
GCTATCACCTTTCCCAAAATCGCGCATTTTTTAACGATTATCGGGTCCATCTTCTCGTTTTTAGGCTGGAGGCGGTAGTGTCCCTTTTCCTTATGGAATTCCTTTACCGTCGCCTCGTTGTCGACGAGGGCGACGACTATATCGCCGTTGTCGGCGTATTCGCATTTGTTGACTATGAGAAGATCGCCGTCAAGGATCCCGGCGTCGATCATGCTTTCGCCCTTGACGTGCAGAGCGAAAAGGTTCGATTTATCGTAGCCCCCCGCCTGAAAATCAACGTAGCCGTCGATATTCTGCTCCGCCAGTATGGGCAGGCCGGCGGCGACGTTGCCGACGATCGGCACGCCGGAGGGAGAGGCGCTGTCCACTCTTATCGTGCGGCTTTTGCCCTGCTCCTTCTGAATATACCCCATCTCTTCAAGACGGTGAAGGTGCAGATGCACGGTGGACGTGCTTTTGATGCCGAGCGCCGTGCTTATGTCGCGCACGCTCGGCGAATAACCCTCGTTCGTTATCGTGTCTTTTATATAGTCGAGCATTTCCTGCTCAAGCCGGTTAAGCTTGCTCATTACCGTTCTCCTTAAACGAATATTTGTTCTTTTTACAGTATACCATAAATTCCGCGGTTTGTAAAGAGGAAAAACGAACATTTTTTCGTTTTTTTGAAACTTTTTTATTTAAGATTGAATTTGTAATAAAAACGTGATAAAATAAGGTCATAAATAAACGGAGGCGGTTGATATGGAATTTGACGCGAAAAAAGTCAAGGATATGTGCGTTTTATGGATACGCGATTTTTTTGAAAAAAACGGACCGGACTGCAACGCGGTCATAGGCATTTCCGGCGGAAAGGACAGCTCCGTCGTCGCGGCGCTCTGCGTTGAAGCGCTCGGGCGCGACAGGGTCATAGGCGTTCTTATGCCGTGCGGCGAGCAAAGCGATATAGATATGGCGAAGCTGCTCGTTTCTCACCTCGGCATAAAGCATTATATAGTCAATATCAAAGACGCGGTCGAGGGGCTGAAAAAAAGCGTGCCGTTCGAGCTGTCGAACCAGTCGAACGTCAACCTGCCGCCGCGCATCCGTATGGCGACGCTTTACGCCGTAAGCCAGAGCAATAACGGGCGCGTGGCGAACACCTGCAACCTCTCTGAGGACTGGGTCGGCTATTCGACGCGCTACGGCGACGCCGCCGGCGATTTCAGCCCCTGCTCGCATCTGACCGTCGCCGAGGTCAAGGCGATAGGAAGGGAGCTTGGCTTGCCCGCCGTTCTTGTCGACAAGGTACCGTCCGACGGGCTTTGCGGCAAGACCGACGAGGATAATCTCGGCTTCACCTACGCGGAGCTCGACAAATATATAAGAGAAGGCAAAATTGAGGACAAAGCGAAGAAAAAACGCATCGATACGCTGCATAAAAGAAACCTCTTCAAGCTGAAGCTCATGCCGTCGTTCGACCCGAAAATCAACAGCGCCAAAAAATAAAGCACCGGGATAAGCATTGAACGCTTATCCCGGCCGATTTTTTATGTCAAACCGCTCCCGCTGACGCGGTTTGGCTGTTTTTTGCCGCTTTTAAAGGGTTTTATTATATTATTTCTTTTTCTTTTTTGAAATTATCACCGCAGCTGCCGCCGCCGCTATCGCGACTACCGCGACGATTATTACTACTATCAGCGCGGTGTTCGGCTTTTTTTCGGTTTCCGTCTCACCGCTTGCTGTCGTTGTGACGCCTTCCCGAGTGCTCGCGGTATCTGAGATGCTGACGCCGCCGTTTATAAGCTTGTAATCGATGTTTTTTCCGTCGATGTCAAACACGTTTTCGGGGTCGACCTCGGCTTTTATCTCACAGTAATCGCCGTCCGCGGCGTCCTCAGCTACCTTGAACGTCATTGTAACGAATGTGCAGTCGCCTTTGACCTCGCGCAGCGCGGTAAGCCAGTTGAAAACGAAGACGCCCTTTACTGAGCCCCAGTCCGGCTTGCCGTCCTTTTCATCCGGCTCGTTTACCATCACGGACCTGTCGTTTTCGTTTATGATGTTGTATTCCGCTTTGATAAGCTGCAGTTTTTCCGGCCACGTGACCTTTGCGTACAGCGAGCTTATCGTCGTATTGTTCACAAGATTGATCTTTACGTCGACCGTGTCGCCGGGGCGCGCGGTTTTCAATTCGGTA
>CACZVC010000253.1 GCA_902784545.1 uncultured Ruminococcus sp.
GCCGTCGCCATGGGTCTTGCGCTCCTGGTGATACCGATAGTCGAGATAGTAAAGCTCATACAGAGAGCCGCCGGCAAAAATAAAAAATAAACGTTTCAAAAAGCCTGTCCGTTATAATCGCGGATAGGCTTTTTCATAAAAAGATTAAAAAACTGTTTAACCAAACGCAGCGTTCCGATACTATATATGTGAAAGCTTTCAAAAAGGAAATTAAAAGGTATGGAAAACAAACGCGCCTCACAACTTATCTCGGATAACCTGAACAATATCTACGGTTACGCGTTCGCGCGTCTTTATGACAAGGACGACGTGGACGATCTGACGCAGCAGATAGTGTACGAGGTGTTGAGATCGGCGGACAGGATCAGAGACGAAGAGGCGTTCTGGGGGTTTTTGTGGAAGGTCGCGGAAAATACGTTCCGCAAATTCATAAAACAAAAAGAACGCCGCAAATCGTTTTTACCGCTGCCCGACGGGAACGCGGAGGCAGATACCCTGCCGTCGCCCGAGGAGGAGCTGACGGAGCGCGAGAGCAAAAACGAGGAACTTTCGCGTTTGCGGCGCGAGCTGTCGCTGCTCTCCAAAACAAACCGCGAGGTTTGCCTTGCCTACTATTTCCATAACAAAAGCTGCAAAGAAGGTATCGGTATGGAAAGAACTTACGGTGAAAAAAGCTATAATCCCGCAAAATTTGAATTTGTTACGATATTCTCAGGGCAATTCAATCGTGAATACAGAAATCTGTTCAACCGTAAACTGCCGGGAAACATCCTGCACAGCGCGTATTATACCCCGATGACGATCCGTGAATTATCTCTTGAGCTCGGCGTGTCGTCGGTCTATATGGAAGACGAGATCGCTCTGCTTGAAAAATACAAGCTGATCTCGGCGCTTCCGGGCGGCAAGTACCAGACAAATCTTGTGATTTTTACTTATGATTACACTTTGGAATTCTATTCTAAAACAAAAGAGCTTTGTGTAAGTAAAATCAGCAAGATCATAAGAGACACAAAATCCGTGCTCCCTGAACTGCGCAAGATCGGTTTTCGTGGAAACACGCTCGATGAAAATCATTTGCTCTGGTCTCTGTTGTGGCTGATCATGCATAGAGGAAATAAAGTGTTTGAAAACGGTCTGCAAGACATGATACCCGAAGAGATCTATTCCGGAGCAACAGGGATCAATTACGGAACTGATTATGATGAAACGGGATTTGATACGGAAAAAGAAAAGTTGGTCATTAAAGAAAACGACTGCTACTCTTTTGCTGGATACGCCGGGATCAATGACCGTTATGCGGCGGCTTTTGCGGATTTCGGAATTCTGCCGAAAGCATGCCACTACAACTATAACGGCTCGCTTGTCAAAGATTCACTCGATTCGGGAAAAGACGAATATATGATCCTGACAAAACGCGAACTTGCGGAAGTCGAATCAGCGCTTAGTAAACAGATCGGTGATATGGCGTCGCTTTACAGCGATTTGAAAGAAATTGCTGTAAACCTGATGAAACAGCACGCGCCGAAAAGCGTTGACTCCATCGTGGAAAAGATCGTAGGTAAAACTCTGTTTTTCAGAACAGTCGGTTATATCGGCAAATGTGCGGTGGATTCCGAGATGCTGACAGTTCCCGATGATGAAAAGCCGGTCGCTGTATTTGTTTATGAAATCGGCGATGATACACAAGCGGCGAATTATGACGTTCAAGCGTAAAGAACAGTTTGGGGCGGGGAGTTAATCTCCCCGCCTCAGACTGCAGACAAAGGGTTTTAAGGTATAAGCCTTGAAGCCCTTTTCTGCTGAAAATTCAACGGTAAACTGAAAAAATCAAGAAAATCAAGTATTATAAAACCGAATCGGGAGTTTGCACTCCCGATTGTTTTATTCAAGTGTTATTATTACGCCGCGGCAGGTCCCGAGGTCGAAGGCGTACTCGTTTCCGTTCTTTTCAAGCGGTATCACGCCCTCTCCGCTGTAAACCTTGACGGTCTTGTCCGTTCTGAAGGTTATCTTTGAGACGGCGGGGTTTTCATCGTACGCGTCGGTCGTGTTGCAGATAACGTAAGCGGTCTTTGCCGGGTCGTTTTTCTTTACCATCTGACCGACGACGAGCGAGCCTCCGTCCGCGTGAAGGTCGCGCATCGTTCCGGTGTCGAGAGTTTCCACGCAGCTGATCTCCGGGAACGTACCGTACCACGGCTCGTTTTCAAAGCCGAGAAGATACGTGCTTACGTTTCTGTATTCCATATAAAGGTCGGATATGTTTTTCAGCTCGCGGTTCATCGCTTTCAGCTTTTCGTACTGCTCGGTCTTGCTGCCGTTATCGTCCAGAACGTTGTTTTCCCACCAGCCTTTCGTATAGCACGCCCAGCTTATCACGGTCGCGCCGTAGCAAAGCGCCGTATACGCCTGATAACGCAGTCTGTTTATCGAGGTGAAGACGGCGGGATCGAGGCTGTTTACCTGCGGTATGTACCAGAAATCGCGTCCCGTTCTTCTGCAAGCGTCGGCGACTATCCTGTAATTGTCGAGCATTTTGCCGACGCCGATATTTCTGCCGAGCGAGTAAACGTAAAAGTCATAGCTTATATACGGCAGACTTATCCTTTTTACGTATTCGTCGTAAACGTAAAAGTCATAGCTTATATACGGCAGACTTATCCTTTTTACGTATTCGTCTATATGCTCCTGATAAGTCGCAGTACCGAGCTGACATTCGGTCTGATTTTCGCTGTTCGTCGCAACGGAGGCGTAATTCGGGTAAAGATTCAGATACGGGAACTGATTGACAAAGCATTTATCGACGGTATCGGCTATTTTGCCGTAATGCTCGAAATCGAGCGCAGACGGCTCGTCGCCAATATCAACGCCCCATATCGCGGGATGATCCTCAAATTCCTTCGCCTTATCGATATATAATGAAAGAGGGTTGCGCTCGTTAAGCGTACCGGCTGACGTGCCGTCGCCTCCCCACCAGCCGGGAAGGATCCCGGAGACTATACATCCGACGTGATATTTTTCCAGA
>CACZVC010000254.1 GCA_902784545.1 uncultured Ruminococcus sp.
ACGCAGAGCCACGATTCGCCGCTCGGGAGCGAGCCCCAGCGCGTTGTATAGCTTCCGTCAACGGCGTTTGAGGCGACGAGCGCGCCCTCGACCGTCGCGGCCTTCACGCGCTTGTTCAGCGCTATGTTTTCATAGAATACCGGCGCGTCCTTTTTGTCTTCGTCGGACGCGGGGAAGAGCTTTACGTCCTCGAGCTTCGCCGCGGCGACCGGCTCCGCTTTAACGTATCTCGCGGATACGCCGTGCAGATTTATCTGCGATACGTTCAAGCCCTCGGAAATATAGATGTCAAGCTTTCTGAAGCTCTTGTCCTCTCCCGCCACGCTGATAACGAACGGCGAATTGAGCGAATCCCAGTATAATACGACCTCGCCGATCTCTTTTTCCTCTTTAAGGTCCGTTATATACGCTTTACCGCTTTTCTGCGTGTCGTTTATGCCGGCTATCATCTCGCTGTCCGGTCTCTGCAACGGCTTTTTGTATTCGGATTTGATTATATGGACGGGCTCGGGGGAGGGAGTACAGCGGTTTTCCACGTCGGATAAAACGCGCAGCTCCTTTATCTCCGCGCCGGCCTCGAGCCGCATATCCGCGGCGGACGAGGCGGCGTAAAACGTATATTTGCCGGAGTCGACTATGTATCTGCTGTTTTTCGTGTCGTAGCTGTAAAGCGCTTCGTTCGTTATCGTTATTTGCAGCTCTTCGCTCTCGCCCGGCTGTAAAAGCGCGGTCTTTTTAAATCCGCAGAGCTCGCGCGCCGGCTGTTCGAGCGTCGTTTCCGGCTTTGAAACGTATATTTGTGCTGTCTCGCGGCCGGCGGTCTTTCCCTTGTTCGTAACGGTAAGGGAAGCGGTGAACGTGCCGTCTTTGTTTTCCTTTACCGAAAAGCCGGAGTATTCGAATTCCGTATATGACAGACCGTAACCGAAAGGATACGACGTTTCCACGTCAAACGTGGTGTAATATCTGTAACCTACGTATATATCCTCATAATATACGACCTTGCCCGGGTTGCCGGGGAAGTAAAGGCTTGCCGGAGTGTCGGAGTACGATACCGGCCACGACATCGTCGTTTTCGCCGACGGGTTGACCTCGCCCGAAAGCACGGCGGCGACCGCCTCGCCCGCGCCCTGTCCCGGATAACCGATGAAAAGCACGGCGTCGGCAAGCTCCTGCCACGACGCGGTCTCGATAGCAGAGCCGCAGTTTATAAGCACGACGACCTTTTTGCCGTTAGCGCGAAACGCCTCGGATACGCGCTTTACCGTATCGGCTTCGACGTCGTTCAACAGATAATCGCCCTTTACGCTGGCGTTGTCCGCGCCCTCCGACGAGTCGCGCGATATCACTATAACGGCGGCGTCGGCGTTTTCGGCGCATTCCTTTACGTAATCGTCAGTTGCCTTTTTATCCTTCGACGGATCGGTCTTCGAATGAGCTTCCGCGTTGCGGTAAGGATTTCTTTTTTCGTTATAAACGGAAAGATTTTCGTTCCCGTCTATTCCTTTTGCTATATTAACGGTCTTTTTCGGACTGACGCCGCCTGAGCCGGAGCCGCCGAAAACGGTTTTATACGCGCCGTTTCCGAACACGGCGACAGACGCGCCTTTTGAGAGCGGCAGAGCGCCGTCGTTTTTCAGCAGCACCAACGTGTCCGCGGCGGTCTGCGATGCGATCTTCGAGTGACCCGAAACGTCGAGCTTTGTATTCATCTTCAGACCGCAAAACGTCGGAGACTTGACAACGGCGTAAAGTATATGCTCGCAGCATTTGTCGAGGGCTTCTTTGTCCACCCTGCCGCTCTTTATGCCGGCAAGAACTTTCGCGGCGTCGGTGGCGCCTTCGCCCGGCATCGTCAGATCGTTCTGCGCGTTTACCTTGTCCTCTATCGCGCCGGCGGAGCCCCAGTCGGACATCACCGCGCCGTTATAGCCCCATTCGCCGCGGAGGACCCCGGTCAGAAGGTCCTTGTTTATCGACGTGTAAACGCTGTTTATCGGATTGTAGGACGACATTACGGAAACGGGAGAGGCTTTGGATATCGTGAGCTGGAACGCTTTCAGATATATTTCTCTTAACGCGCGCTCCGTCACGGTCGAGCTCGCGGAGCCTCTGTTCGTCTCCTGCTCGTTTCCTGCGAAGTGCTTTACGCACG
>CACZVC010000255.1 GCA_902784545.1 uncultured Ruminococcus sp.
GTAGATCTTGACGTCGAAGCCGAGCCCGGTGTGATGATCGGAAAAGCCGGGCAGCTCCACGTAAGCCTTGTCCGATTCGTTCACGACGTAATCGTCATAATATTTCTGCTGCGCGTCGATATCGCGGTACGACGAAGTCACCATTATCGGACAGTAGCCGGTACGCTCGGCGCAGGCGTCCGTCATCCTGCAAAGCGCCTCGTAGGCGGCGGGCGCGAGCCGTTCGCTTACCGTCGCAAGCGTAAAATTGTCGTGGCGCGAATCGTAAAGATTTACAAGCTCCGCGGAGGCGGGCAGCGTGTAGCCCGTAGTTTTGTTCACGAGCAGAAGCGAGCCGGACTTTACGTCGAATTTCGAGCTTTCAAGCGCCCTGACTCGCACGGATTCGTCTGTTTCGGTCTCCTCCGCGTCCGTCTGCGGCGCGTCCGTAAGCGGACCCGACTGCTCCGGCGGATACGTTATATCGGGCTTGAGCGCGTTTCCGACTATTACTTTTATCAAAAAAGCCGACAACGTAAGAACGAGCACGACGAGCAGGGCGATTATGACCTTCGTCGACGTGTTCAGCACCGTTTTCTGTTTTCTGTATGACGGCTTGTAATTATTTGGCATATCTTTTTCCCGTTGAGTTATATAAAGCTCCGTTTATATTTGAAAATAAACGGAGCGGATCTGTTAAGCTTTCATATACGCGCCCGCTTCGGGGATATATACTTCGTTTATATCGGCGCCGACGGAGCGCAGTTTTTTGGCTATGTCGTCATAACCGCGCTTTATGTGGTGTATATCCTCTACCGTCGTTTTGCCGTGCGCGACGAGTCCGGCGATTATCATCGCGGCGCCGGCGCGCAGGTCGACCGCCCTTATCGGCGCGGCGGCGAAGCGCGTGCTTCCCTCTATCACGGCGGTCTTTCCGTCGACGGTTATCTCCGCGCCCATTTTGCGAAGCTCCTCGATATAGCGGAAGCGGCTGTCCCACACGCTTTCCGTCAGGCGGCTCACGCCGTCGGCAAGGCATAAAAGCGTGCACATCTGCGGGTTCATATCCGTCGGGAAGCCGGGGTACGGCTGTGTTCTGATATTCGTTTTCGTAAGCTTTTTCGCGGCGGTGACGACGACGAAATCGTCGTGCTCCTCGACCGTAACGCCCATTTCCTCGAGCTTTGCGGAAATGGATTCAAGGTGCTTCGGTATAACGTTCTTGATCTTCAGCGTGCTGTTCGTCGCGGCGGCGGCTATCATATACGTTCCCGCCTCTATCATATCGGGGATTATGTCGTATGTACAGCCGGAAAGCGAGGTGACGCCTTTGACCTTTATGACGTCCGTGCCGGCGCCGGTTATCTTCGCGCCGCAGGAGTTCAAAAAGTTGGCGAGATCGACGACGTGCGGCTCACGCGCGGCGTTCTCTATGACCGTGTTGCCCTCGGCGAGCGTCGCGGCGATAAGCACGTTTATAGTGGCGCCGACCGAAACGCGGTCAAAATATATATTCGCGCCGCGAAGTCTGCCGCCCTCGGCTTTGCCCTCGATATAGCCGCCCTCGACGCTGACGGCGGCGCCGAGCGCCTCGAAGCCCTTGATATGCTGATCTATCGGGCGTATGCCGAAATCACAGCCGCCGGGACAGCCGACGTGCGTTTTTCCGAATCTTCCGAGCTCCGCTCCGGCAAGATAGTACGAGGCGCGCATATTGCGCACCATTTCAAACGGCGCGCAGCCTCCCTCGGCGTTTTTGCAGTCTATCTCCACCGTCGTGCTGTCAAGATACCGCACCTTCGCGCCCATCGCTTTTAAAATGGAGAAGGACGTGCGCACGTCGCTTATATCCGGTATATTTTCAAGCACGCATTTGTCTTCTATCAGAAGGCAGGCGAAAATAACGCCGACCGCGGCGTTTTTCATCCCGCTTACTTCGATCTCTCCGGAAAGCTCGTTTCCGCCCTTGATAACATAGTATTCCATAAAAATATCCTTACGTTTGATTTTTTTCAGTCGACAAAACAGACGGCGCTTCCCTGCATTTTTTGCGCATACACGCCGTCACTTTATATTATAGCATATATTTCTCTAAATGTAAATATTATTTATGAAATTTTCAGATTATTAAAAATTAAATTATAGTATC
>CACZVC010000256.1 GCA_902784545.1 uncultured Ruminococcus sp.
GCGGAAATATCAACCGATTCAACAGACAACGGCAAATCAAGCTCTTTAAGTCTTCCGCAGCTGCTGAACATCTGCCACGGTATTTTACTCAGCCCTTCGGGCAGTTCCACATGTTCAAGCATGGCGCAACCTGCAAATATGCTCGCTCCGAGCGTGGGCGCTTCGGGGTAGTCTTTATTCTGCGGTATCACTATGCTCTTGATGCTCGTCGACCAGAAGCACTCGCTGCCTATTGATTCAAGCGTATCGGGCAACGTGATTTCTTTCAGGTTGGAGCAGTATTGGAACGCTCCGTCGCCTAAACTCACAACGCCGTTCGGCACCGTGAATTTCGTTATCTTCGTACATTCTTTAAAAGCGCCGCCGCCTATCGTCTTTACGGTTGACGGAACGGTGTCTATACGCAGATTTTTGCATCCGCTGAACGCTTCCGCTCCTATTTTTTCAAGCGTTTCGGGCATTGTAACGGTCCTTAAGCTCTCACAACCGTAAAACAGATCCTGCGGAATTTCTTTCAGGTATTTCGGCAGTTTTACCTCGGTAAGAGTTTTGTTGCCTCTGAACATCCAAAGCGTTTGTTCTATACGTATAACGCTGTCGGGAAATTCCAGGTATTCAAGACCCTTGATATTCATAAACAAATCACTGTCAAACCAGCCCGTTATGGATTTTACCGGATAACCGTTGTATTCTGACGGTATGGAAACGGATTCAAAACTGCATTCATCTATGCCTGTAAGCTGCGCGAATTTCTCCGTACCGTATTGCGATATTAAAAGATTGCTTTCGTCTTCCTTCGGGTCAACTATCTTGAATTCAAGATAATTCATTATATCGTCGGGCTGAGGCGCGGTCGTTTCGTCCGGCGTCGTCGTTTCCTCAGGTACCGTCGTTTCCGGCGCGGTCGTCGTCTCCTCGACCGTCGTTGTTTCGGGATCGGGATCGGTCGTATCAGACTTTATCCACACCTCGACGTCAAACGGATACTCCCACCTTTCAGATATGCCGTTATTCGTTATCTCGTACGAAACGACAAAGCGGTAAACACCGGTATTTTTTGTTTCAAGATAATCGTTAATGTAATTTTCGTAATAATCGCCCGGCACTCCGTCCGCCTTTATACCGATTTTCTCAACGGTTATGCCTTCGATCACGGTGATACCGGAAAACTCCGGCTTGATTTTGCTTCCGTCGTAACGCAGTACCGAAACGTCCGTCGCGCCGTCGGCGCTTTCCTCGTACGCTTTTACCTGAATTTCCTCATTATCATCGGATACGATAAGATACTCGGGGTAATACGTATCGGGATCGGGATCGGGCTCCTTAGTGGAGTAATCCGCGGTATCGGGCAGCGTGTAGTGCAGGAAATCAAAGCATATGGTCTCGGATTCGAGCGTATACGGCACGTCGTTTGAATCGCTGTCGAATATATTCGACTGATCCGGCTCGATCTTTATCACGACCGTGCCGGGATTTATATCGTCCGAGCCCCTGAACGTGAGCTTAACGAACTTCGTGCGCGATTTTATCTCGTCCTTTGCGTCGAGCGCAAGCCAGTTGAACACGTAGGAGTTTTGTACCTCGCTCCACGGCTTATCCGGCGTGTTCGTAAGACCGTTTACCATATATTCGGCGTTTTTAAGTGTGAGACCGGGTTTTTCCCACGATATTTTAAGCGAAGCTGACTTAAGATCGGACACGTTTTCAAACGATACGACAACTTCGAATTCCCTCACCGAGCCGTTTAAGTCGATATTATTCGTTTCCTCTCCGAACACGTACGTTTTCGCTTTTATTATCATCCGTCTGACCGTGTCTTCCGCTCCGGTCGTTTCCGCGGCAGTGCTCGTATTCGTGCCGGCGGAATTGCCGGAGTTGAGCGAGTTCAATTTCATAATGCCGAGGTACGTGCCGCCGCAGACAAGGACCGCGGCGAGTATCGCTCCGGCGCACTGCATAGCCGGGCGTCTGAAAAAGTCAAAAAATCCGGTTTTCTCTTTTTCTTTATATTCCTTATTTACGGTCTTTGCTCTCTCAACGGCGTCGGGAGACGATACCGCGGAAAGCAAACCGTTGTAACGCTTTGATAACGCGTTTTCTATATCGTTATAATTCTTTCCCATA
>CACZVC010000257.1:0-1657 GCA_902784545.1 uncultured Ruminococcus sp.
AAAACTGTCCGTCGGCGAGCATACCGTCACGGTAGGTTTCGACGACGGCAAAGCGGAAACAAAGCTGACCGTCAAAGCGTCGCAAGACGATCCTGTTTCGCCCGAAACCGGCGACAGCAGTCATATTGAGCTTTGGGTCGCGCTGATGATCGTCTCCTTCTGCGGTATTGCGGCAACGCTTTACATCGGCAGAAAAAGAAGACGCCCGCAAGCGGGCTAATGAAGAAATGAAGACGCTTACGCTAATGAAGACGCTCCTTCGGAGCTGATTAAGGAACGCGAACGTCTTCATTAAACCGACTGAATATGAAAAGCAGACTGATTTTGTTCTCAGTCTGCTTTTGTTAAGTGCGCACCTACTCACCACGTTTACGCGCAGTGAAAAACTTCCTTATCGGGCTTTTCTCTTTGCGGCAGCCCGCTTTTGTTCCGTTATATTTTGTATTACGGCTTACTTTCCGCCGCGGATGTTTTCGATAGATTCCATCGATCCGCCGCCGTGATCGTCCGGGTCGCGGAATTCACCCTTTTCGACAAGCCTGAGAAAAGCTTCCACAACGTCCGGGGTCAGCTGAGTACCTGCGTTTTCCTTGATTATCGAGACGACCCTGTCGAAATTCATACGGCTGCGGTAGGGACGGTTGGAATACATGGCGTCGAAGCAGTCCGCGACGGCGATTATCTGCGCCACGCGCGGAATTTCCGATTGTTTCAGTCCGAGAGGATATCCGTTTCCGTCCGGGCGTTCGTGATGCGCCCGCGCGCCTATCGCGATCTCAGGCATCAGACTGATATTTTCAAGCACCTCGTATCCGCGAGTGGTATGAGATTTGATCAGGGAAAATTCATCGTCGCTCAGCTTGCCGGGCTTATTCAGAACGACGTCCGGGACGCCGACCTTGCCGATATCGTGCATCAAAGCGATGTTGTGGTATTTTTCGACCGTTTCGTCGTCATAACCGAGCTCCCGCGCGAGCATTTCCGTATATTTTGCCACGCGGAAGGAATGGCCCTGCGTGTACGTATCTTTAAGGTCGACCACCTTTGCAAATGCTTCGATTATCTCACGGGTCAGCTTTTTATCTCTTTTCTGACGCTCGATCAGAGTATCCATTTCGTCGGCGCGGCGCGCGCCGATGTAAATACGCATACCGAGAAGGATACAGCCGATGAGAAAGATGCCGGATATGACTGTGATGCGGATGACGTAACCGGTCACATAATCCTTAACACCCTGCATGGAGAGATCGGCGCCGACGTAGCAGACGCAATTTCCGTTTGAATCAAAGACGGGTTCATAGCGCGTCAGAAGCCATCCGTATGTGTCAACTGTCTCGATGGTATCAATTCTTCCGCCTGCAAGAAGCGTGGGGATCATCTCTCCCCAGCTTTCGTCGAATCCGATCAGGTCGCCGAAATCGCTTCCCTCTACCAGCTCGCCCGTTTCCCCGTTGACGGAGTCAAAGTCGAAAATGACGTGACAGCCGTCTTCTTTTATCTGGTAAACGTAAAGATACTGCAGATACGGGGTGTTGCGAAGTATGCTTTCCAGAATTTCGAAGGTCGATTCGTACGCGTTATCCTTTCCGTTCTGTATCCAGTATTCTACCTTATCGCCGTCTAACTGCGCGGCGGCAAGGCGCGCGGTGTTTTCGAT
>CACZVC010000257.1:1664-3683 GCA_902784545.1 uncultured Ruminococcus sp.
GATCAGTACGCTTGCCGCGACGACGGCGGCGACTGTCAGAAGAACCAGCAGCACCAGCAAAAGCATCATTATCAGATGGCGGTGCCTTGCGGGGACGGTCGATTTATTTTTCATATTTACGCTTATTTACTCCTTCATTCACGTTTTTGGGAAACGGTCCGTATCCAAAGATGCTTTTTATCATTGGGTATTTCCTGCGCTGCCGAAAACGGTGTTCTGAAAGGTCCGGTCGTTTTTTCCGACACGCCTTTTCATGCAAAAAGACCGGCGTGACGGCAATATGCTTATCTTTATTATATCATGATATCGCAAATTGTCAAGCGGTCGGAAAAAAACAGTTGTAAAAATTAATCGGTTTAAGCGATCCGTACGTTCATTTTTCGCCGGTCCGCCGCTTCCGCGGAGCTGATGAAAAAAATTCATAAAAAAATCCGCAAAACCACTTGACAAATTATATCGCGTGCGATATAATTACATCGGGGTGATGAAGAATGGAAGATAAATACGAACGGCTCCGGCTCAAAAATCAGATCTGCTTTCCGCTGTACGCCGTTTCAAATATGATAACGCGAAAATACAAACCGTATCTTGACAAGCTCGATCTTACGTATACGCAGTATATAGTGATGATGATCTTGTGGGAGAGAGGACAGGCGAACGAAAAGCTTTTGTGCGAGTCGCTGTGTCTTAAATCGAACACGGTCACGCCGCTTCTGAACAAGCTGCGCGAAAAGGGATATATCGAAAAAACGAAGGACAAAGGCGACGGCAGAAACCTTGTTATCACGCTTACCGAAGCGGGCAGGGAATTAAGGGACAGGGCGCTTTTCGTGCCGGAATGTATGTCAAAGGAATTCGATCTTACGCCGGACGAGGCGGACGGACTTTACAGGATACTTTATAAGATGCTTGATAATGAAAAAAATAAAAATATATAAAGGAGAAAAGCAAAATGAAAACAGTTTACGATTTCACGGTAAAGGACAGAAAAGGAAACGACGTCAGCCTTTCGGAGTATAAGGGAAAGGTGCTTTTAATAGTAAATACGGCGACGGGCTGCGGATTCACGCCTCATTACGAGCCGCTTGAAGCGATGTATAAGGATCTGCGCGATAAGGGCTTTGAGATACTTGACTTCCCGTCAAACCAGTTCGCGGGACAGGCGCCCGGAAGCGACGACGAGATACACGAATTCTGCACGCTTAAATTCGGTACGGAATTCCCGCAGTTTGCCAAGATCGACGTCAACGGCGATACAGCCGATCCGCTTTTCGCGTTCCTCGCGTCCGAAAAGCCGTTCGACGGCTTCGGCAAGGGTCTCAAAAACGCGGCTCTCAACAAGTTTGCGAAAATGAACAACAAAAAGTTCGGCGAAAAGACTTATATCGGCTGGAATTTCACGAAATTCCTCATAGACCGCGAGGGAAAGGTCGTCGCCCGTTTCGAGCCGACAGTTGATATGAAGGAAGTAAGAAACGCCGTCGAAGCGGCGCTCTGACAATAAAAAATTACAACAAACGGAGGACAACTATGAAAAAACAGATCAAAACGACAGAAGCTATTTTCCCGATGCCGGTGCTTCTCATTTCCACTTTCAACGAAGACGGTACCGTCGACGTTATGAACGCGGCGTGGGGTACGATGCAGGACCGCGACGTGGTCGCGCTCAACCTGACGGAAACGCACACCACTGTAAAAAACATCAAGGCGCGCAAAGGCTTTGTCGTACACATAGCAGACGCGAAGCACGTCGGCGAGGCTGACTGGTTCGGCTGCGTACACGGCGAAAAGGAGCCGGATAAATTCAAAAAATCCGGGCTGACGTACGAGAGATCCGCGCTTGTCGACGCGCCGGTAATAAACGAGCTGCCGGTAGCGCTTGAATGTGAATTCGTCGAATTCCAGAACGATGCGACGGGCATCGGCGTTATCGGAAAGGTACTGCGCACGTCTGTCGAGGAGGCGAACCTCAAAGACGGCAAGGTCGATATAGATTCGCTCGAGGCGATCGCCTTCGAT
>CACZVC010000258.1 GCA_902784545.1 uncultured Ruminococcus sp.
GGCGGAGGATAAAAAATACAAGACCTTATATCTCCTTCACGGTCTGTCCGACGATCAGACGATATGGATGAGAAGGACGAGCATAGAACGCTACGCGTCGTATTACGGGATATGCGTCGTGATGCCGAACGGTCACAGAAGCTTTTACACCGATATGAAATACGGCGGAAATTACTATACTTATATAACGAAGGAGCTGCCGGCGCGTATGCGCGAATTCTTCAACGTTTCGGACAGGCGCGAGGACAATTTCATAGCCGGGCTTTCGATGGGCGGCTACGGCGCGCTTAAAGCCGCGCTGCGCGAGCCGGATAAATACGCCGCCGCGTCGGCTTTGTCCGCGGTGACCGATATGGATGCGTTTTGTCACGAAAGACCGGAGCTGTTCTCCGCGATATTCGGCGAGGAGCTGACGATCCCGGACGGCGACGACCTTATAAAGCTCGCGAAAGCGCACAAAAACGACGCCGTAAAGCCGGAAATATATATCGGCATCGGCAGGCAGGACGGCTTGTATAAGCAGAACGTCGAATTCAAAAAGATACTTGAGGATAACGGCTACGCTCCGACCTACCGCGAATCCGACGGCGTCCACTGCTGGGAATTCTGGGACGAGTACATTCAATACACGCTTGCGTGGATGTTCGGTAAAAAATAATGCCGGAGCTTATATTCAACGGGATCGTTCAGGATCAGTTTGCCGACGCTTTTTCGGTCCTGCACGAATGTATGCAGGAGCCGAGCCACGGATTTATATATCCGTATATGGGACCGGGCGGTCAGTACGGTCATTGCTGGTGGGAACGCGACAGTTCTCTGACGCTTTCCGGTTACAGCTATCTTGATTTTGAATACTGCAAAAAAGCGCTTCTGAACTTTACGTACGTACAGAAAGAAAACGGCAGGATACCGCTCTGGGGAAACGACCGCGTTGGCGAGCTTGACGAGCAGTTAAGCGCCGTTCCGGTGATTTTCGACGTCGCGCGCCGCGTCTGCAGAAGAACGACGGACAGAGATTATACAGAAAAAATCTATAATATGCTCGCAAAGTATCTTGACTGGTGGCTCTCGCCCGTAAAGCGCGACGGACGCACCGGACTCGTCTGCGGTATAATGGAGGAATCCGATCCGTCCGATTATACGGATCAGCTCACGTACGCGGAAGTGGACCTGAACGTTCAGGTCTGCGTCGGCGCGGACGTTCTGCGCGAGCTTGCGCGGTATCTCGGATATGAGCGCGACGAATACAAATATTCGGTTATTTTCAAAGAGCTGCGTGAAAGAATAAACAAATGGCTTTATGACGAACAAAGCGGCTGTTATTACACGCGGAACGTCAGAGAGGACGAACTTATGACGTACCGTCCGTACAATTCCGCTTTTGACGTGTTCAAACGCGTGATCGTGCCGAAGGACCGCGCGAGCAGACTGCTTGAAGTTTTGAAAGACAACTCAAAATACGGTTATTACGACAAATACGGTCTGACTACCGCGCCGTACGACAGTAGGGAATTTTGTGAAACGACCGGCGACTACAAGGGCTGGACGAGCTGGAGCGGCAATATCTGGACGTTCAGAAACGAGATAATCGCAAAAGGTCTGCACGAATACGGACTGCTTGAAGAAGCCGCGCACGTCGCGTATCAGACAGTAACGACGTTCAACGGAAATTATGCGGAATTCGTCAATCCGTCGACCGGAAAGGGTCAGGGCGTTCTGCGCTACGGCTGGACGGCGTCACAGTATATCGAGCTTATTATCGAGGAGATTTTCGGCATAGACTACTGCGCGTGGACAGACACGCTCACCGTCACGCCGAATATACCGAAAGAGCTGTACGGAAGTACGATAAGCATCAATAACGTATCTCTCGGTAACGGAAAATACGTTGACGTGACCGTCGAATGCTCGGAAAAACCAAGCGTTTCATATAAGATTAAATGAAATAAAACAAGCGCACCGGTCGGCAAGGGGTTCCCCGAAAACGAGAAACGAGTTTTTGGGGGTTCCCGGGGTTCCCGGTGGGGGACCACCGGTGCGCGCGGCTAAAGCCGCATTTTTTATTCTTTTTCACACATTTCTTTATATACGTCAAGATTTTTTAAAACGGCATAATAAGGAAGCTCAAGCATATTTCTCAAATCCTCGGTTAAAGTCGTTTGCCCCGTGACGGCGGTGTTATTTCTGTCAAAAGATACAAGATTGAAAAGCGGTGCGGTGTATGAATATTTGCCATTGATACCGTCGAATTCATGCGCGCATCTGAACGCTTCTTTGAAGCAAACCTCTGCTTCATCCGCTTTTCCTTCGTCCGCACAGTGCTTTGCCTTTCTAATATACAGGTGCGCAAGGCCGTACGCTTCATCGAGATAGTTTCCGTCCGGAAAAAAGAGCTTCGTCAGAGAAATTGCGGTATCTATAAGAACGGGTTGATCCTCATCAAAATTGTACTGCCACTGTTTACCTCTTTTTTGCTCCTTTCCGTCGAGGCAGTTCAGATATATTTCCTGTTTCTTTTTCATCATCGGTTTTATATCGGGAAATTTATCTACATATTCAAGAGCTTCGGCTTTTCTGCCTGCGCCGCACAAGCACTGACATATTCCGACTATGGAGTTGCATTTTATCTCATCGACGTCTGTTTGATCAATCACTGTTTTGAATATGTTTATCGTTTTTTCTCTTGCTATAACAAATTCTTCTCCTTTCAAATCGACAGCGTCACACCAAATGTCCCATCCGTACCTGTCAAGCCATTTCATATCGGACGGGAATTCCTTTACTGCTTGCCTTGATATTTCAAGAAGATTTCCCGTTTTGAACGTCTCGTCGTATTGCTTCTGCAGTTCTTCAAGACGTAATTTATCGGCAGTCGCGGAAAAGTCGAACAGTTCATCCGTCGTCACATTGAAGAGACGCGCGATAGGTACGATAAGCGACAGATCGGGGCACGCCGCACCCGTCTCCCATTTTGAAACGGTCTGATTTGATACGTTCAGCTTTTGTGCGACTTGCTCCTGCGTCATACCGCGGCTCTGCCGCAGCTCTTTTATTTTCGCACCTAATTCCATAATAAATCTCTCTTTCATATTTTTGAAAGCAATAACGCGTTTTTCTTTCTGATAAGATTATATCAAATATAAAAACGAAAGTCAATAACGCGTTATTTGAGATTTTTCCGCTTTAAAGGCGATTTTTGATTACAGCAAAGAAAAAGTCC
>CACZVC010000259.1 GCA_902784545.1 uncultured Ruminococcus sp.
GCGGCGACCGCGTCGGCGGGACGGATGAGCGGTATAGCGGAGAACGATCAGCGGTATTACGCCGTTACGAGCGCCTCCGAGCTGCTCAAAGACATGATCGGCGGCAAAACGGTATCCATCGTAAAGGTCACGAAAAGCTATTCCACGGTAACGTACGAGAACGACGTTCCCGGAGAGCCCGCTCCGAATAAAGACGGCAACGAGGTTAAAAACCCGGAGATAACGCAGTATCTGATAGCCGGCAAGAGCGGTGACGAGATAATACCGGCTGACGATTTTATCGACGGAAACAAAATACCGAACGATCCCGAAATGACGAGCGTCGTAAACGACGCGGCGTACAAGTGTTTCAACAAACAGACCGCGGAAGACAGAAAGCTGTCGATGTCGTCGTGGCTCAAAAACGGCGATAAGGATCCGCTCAAGGTGACGATAACCGAAAGCATCGGCAGCGACGGTACGATAAAGCTGACCGTTTGCAACGGCAGCACGGATAAAGAATTCAAGCAGGAGCTTGTGTTCGATCTGAAAGTCGAAACGGGTGGTTCGGTGAAAAACGAGATGATGCCTGCGAAAAACTATACCGAGAGCGGAAACGATATCTCGTATACCGTTACGACGGTGACGACAGAAACCGAGATCAGATCATACACGTGGTCGCTTGCGAGCGTAAAAACGCTTTCGTGACCGCGGCAGCGCTGAAAAAAAGTCCGTTGAGAGAAGCAAAATCATGAAGAACAACAAAGTATTTAAAAAACTGAAAAACAATTCGGGCGAGTCTCTCGCCGAGACGCTTGTTTCGCTTCTGATAGCCGCAGTCGCCCTCGTTATGCTGGCGGCGACGATAGCCGCGTCCGCCGGTATAATATCGAAGGGCAGAAATAAACTGAACGACTATTACAGCGAGAACGAAAAGAGCGCCGGCGTCGTGAAAATGACCGACAGCGGCGAGGAGACCGGAGCGACGGAGACCGTCGTGATATCAGCCGACGACGAAGCAAACGGTCTGTCGGAGAGCGTCAAGGTCGAATATTACAAAAATACCGAGATAGGTATGACTCCCGTTATTTCATACAAATACGATACGACCCCGTAAAGCGTAAAAAAATCATAAGCGTAAGACATTAAAAAAGCGGTGATATATATATGAAAAATATTTTTAAAAATAAAATAAAAGGAAAAAGCGGGTTTACTCTTGCGGAAGTGCTTATAGCCATGCTCATACTGCTTATGGTTTCCGCCATTGTCGCCGCAGGTATTCCGTCCGCGAAAAACGCTTATGAAAAAATGGTGTTGTCTTCAAACGCGGAGGTGCTTCTGTCAACGACCGTATCCGCCCTGCGAAACGAGCTCGGACCGGCTACGGATATAAGCGTGGCGTCGGGAAACAAGGAGATAACGTACTACAACGGCACGAGAGGTTCGCTTTCAAAAATAGAGCTTGGAGACGTCACCGCGGGCGCCGCGGATAAAAAAACGATAATGATACAGAGATACGTTACCGAAGGCGGACAAAGCAGCGATCCGGTAAGGCTCATTTCCAAAACGGCGTCGACCGCCGATCTGTACGCGACATACTCCGGGGTGACGTATAACGACGGTATAGTGACGTTCAAGGATCTTGAAATCAAGCGGGAATCCGGCGGAACGCTTTCAAAGCTCGATTTCATTTCCATCAGAGTTATATCCGGCTGAAAAACCGTGACCGATAAGAAGGTATATTTATGAGGTATTACAGTTTGAGCGAAATTAAACATAGAAAAAACAACAGCAGACTGTCGCAGAACAAAGGTGTGACGATGGCGGAGGTGCTGATAGTAGTGGGGATCGTACTGGTCCTCGCGGGCATCGTGTTTATCGCCGTTTTCAACTATCAGCGCAGTATGGCGCAGCTCGAGCGCGACGGTATAGCAAAGGAAATATTCATAGCCGCGCAAAACCACCTTACTGCGGCGCAGGGGCAGGGCTACCTCGGCAAAAACGCAAAAGGGGCTACCTCGGCAAAAACGCAAAAGGTACGCTCGAGAACGCGGACAAGGGCATATATTATATCGTCGTGACGAACGGGGGCGTGTCGGATGACGGAGAAGAAGCGTTCGAGCTTTTGCTCCCGTTCGCCTCGATAGACGAAACGGTGCGCCTGGGCGGCAGTTATATTATAAGATATCAGCCGGACGCGGGCATAGTGCTTGACGTGTTCTATTGCTCCGTCGGCTCATCGAGATTTGACTGCTCGCTTGGAACGGACGACTACGCGACCGTTATGGGACTCACCGGCGCGGATAAAAAATCAGCCCGCCGCACGTTCAGTGCGAAAAACAACTCCGTACTCGGC
>CACZVC010000260.1 GCA_902784545.1 uncultured Ruminococcus sp.
AATACCGCGACAAATCCCGATTTGTCGATATGATTCTATCACACCGAGCAAAGCTTTTCTACTGAAAACGGGGCTGGAATGTTGCTTCCAACCCCGCAGATGGAGGAGAGGATTGGATTCCTCGCCTGCGTGTCGGGGTTTTGGCGTACAGGATCGCCTGTGTGCCCTTCAAATCGCTCGGGATGGATAGTTGCCCATCCGAGCCGGAATGACCCGTAAAACGCGTTTTTAAAGGGATCAAAAAGCCTCGACAAACAGGAATTTGTCAATCTGTTGCAGAAGCCATAATTACCGCAAAGCGGTCGAGCGTTTTGTCGTACACGGTAAAACACAGCGCGCCCCACCATTCATGACCCTCGTCGAAATAGTCCGACCAGTCGGTCGTCCATTCATAAACTTCAAGCCCGTCCGTCCCGTTCGGGAACAGGGCGGCGTTCACACGGTCGAAATCCGTGTTACTGAGCCAACCGCCGTTGGGCGGATATAAGAACGCGCCGCGGTAATTCGATCCGCGTTTTTCGTTTGCGGCGGCAAAGAAAGCCTCGACAGTGATCTGCTTCCCCTTTGCGCCGCCGCAGTCGTAGCTCCATATCTGTTCCTCACCGTCGAAAAACAGCGCCCGGCTCGCCCACATCAGCGCGTACCAATGCGCGTTTCGTCCGCTCGCGATACGTTCATTTTTGACAAGGCAGTACTCAACGGCTATGTCCGGGTATTCGCTGATGACGCCGTACGCCGGATCGTCGTGTATGACGCGCGGCGTCTCGGGGTGAAACGGCTCGCTCTTTGATTTTTCTTTTTCTTTATTTTATTTTACAGTTTCTTTACGTTTCTTGTCAGAGCCGAGCACAATTTCCGCGTCGCTAATACTTATATCCGACATACCGGCGGCGTATTCGACCATTCTGCAAAAATCAAGCGCGTCGTATTCTCGGCCCGTGATCGATCCAATGGATTCGCCTTTGCTGAAAGCCTCCAGGACGTCGAACGGATCAAAGGCGTTGTGCACAGCCGTCTTGCAGCCGTCCTCCTCGGTGATATACAGGCACGGCTCGTACGGGTGACAGGTCAGAGTCAATCTCTTTCCGTTTGCGATCAGATACGGACGATCGTTCTGCTGACCGAGAGTATAGCGCCCGTCCCGGTAAACGACGACTGCTTTATGGATGTCCCACGGCGGGATAAAGGGCGCTTTCATTCTCTGGATCAGGTGCTCCCGATCATTCGGCTTTAATTCTCCCTGTTTTATCGCGCGGTCGAGAAGCTCGACATATTCGCTCTCGTCGATCTCGTAAAATACCTGCGAGAATTTGTGCCAGTCGTGTTGGTCGTGATTCGTCCAGACCATCAGAAAAAGCTTGCCGTCGTCGGCTCTGCCGACGGCCTTTTCGACGCGATACCGAAGCTTTCCGATCTTCCATTCGTCCCCGAATTCTTCTTTATCGACCCAGAACCACGCGTGCCAGACGTAACCGGAGTTTACTTTATATTCTTTCATTTTCCGCACCTCGCAGTATTTCATAAAGTCCGTCCGTGAAATCACGGTAACACGGCGGAAATCTCTGAGATCCTGTCGCGTATATTTCTTTTCCTTCGTTTACGGTAGCTTTGAAAATAAAATTCTTGCCGTCCTTGATCCCCTTGGGGCGTTGTCCGTGAAATCCGTCCCACGACAGCAGACGGCATTTATTCATTAATTTCAACGCACGCTTTGCGGAGCATACGGCTCGTTTTTGAAGCTGACGCACCTCTTCTCCGTCACAATATCCGACGGCATATTGAGAGATTTCCGCTTCGTCGCCTCTATTCACAATCTCATAATCGGTCACATGGCGCATCCCGCTCGTATGAAGCGTGACAGTTTCGAAAGATTTGATCTTTACAAATAAATTGATAATGTTTCTCACTATTATTTCACCAAACCTTCCTTCGTGTCACGGACAATCGTATGAATCAAACTTTCCCGCCCTCCGGCGCCTTGCGGCACGGCTACATAGTAATACCATTTGCCGGGGTACTCCCAGACATCCTCGAAATACGCTTCGACGGGATATCGGTCAAAGACCTTGTCCGCCCCGGGATATGTTTTTCTGACGATCTCCAAAGCCTCTTCGTGGATAATATCCCTAAACTCCCCCGCCGCTTTCAGATCCTCTTCGCCGTAATCATGCCGCGGCATTATCTTACCTCCTTAAATCCCGATTTGTCGGAATCTTTTTTACTTTGAATCTAATTCTTCTGTAATTCGCACGGAATCTTTGTTATTCTCCCCATTCTGCATAGAGCAAAACGGTAACGTTGCCCTCACCAAGGACATCAAGCAATTCTTCTTTGCTTGTAATACCTATCTTCGCAAGACGTGTGAAACTCCATGAGTTTGTATCGTAATAGATCGTAATCTGATTGCCCTTGTAGAGTATTATATCTCCAGGCGATGTGGTAATCTGCTCGTCGTTTCGCGGAAGTGTCCACGGAAGCGATCTGACTTTCTCAAAGCTTCCGTAAATCAAGGATTGGAACGAGTAGCCGTATTGCCGCAGACGCCTCTGTTT
>CACZVC010000261.1 GCA_902784545.1 uncultured Ruminococcus sp.
ACGACTGGCTGAAGCTCTGCGCTTCCACCGGCTATCCGCAGGAATATGTCATGTATGATATGTACCCGTTCCCGCTTCAGGCTGACAGCATCGCCCGCGCGACGATGATGAGAAACCTCGAATCGGTGAGAAAAGTGGGTCTCGCCAACAACGTGAAAACGGCTATGTATATACAATCGGTATGTCAGCAGGTCGCTTTCCGTTCGCTCAACCGCGAGGAGACCCTGTTTGAATTCAACATAGGTCTCGCGTTCGGTATAAAGCAGTTCTCTTATTTCACATGGTTTACGCCTTACAACAGAAACGAACCGTTTGACGACGGTATCATAACGCACGACGGAAAGCCGAACAGCAAGTATACGTTCATATGCGAGCTTGACAAGATGATACACAACGTCGGCAAAACGCTTATAAACCTCGATTCGATGGAGGTTTACGGAAGCAAAAGCGGTTACGGCGCGATAGATCTTATACCCTCGGATTTCTTTGTAAAAACGAGCAAAAAGTACGATCTTACGATATCGTATATGCGCGACAAAACGACGGGCAGGAATTACTGCATGGTCGTAAACAACCTGTTCAACAAAAAGCAGGACGTCGTACTCGAATTCGACGGCGATATAGGCGATCTGCAATACGTATCGTACGAGGACGGTGCGCTTCACGACCTTGCCAAGGACGGCAATAAAGTGAACGCGGCGCTCGATAAGGGCGAGGCTCTTATCATCGCTCTGCCCGAGGGCTACGATTACGGCGCAAAGCACGTAAAGACGTACAAGCCCGGCGACAACCTGGCGCTTGACGCGGAGATCATGTGCACGTCGTCCGCCGGCGCCGACGGCTGGTATATGGACAGACTGAACGACGGCAAAAGATTCAAAAAAGCGCCGGACAACGGCTGGTGCTCCGCGAGCAAAGACGGACTTGACACGATAACTGTCGACCTCGGCAAAGCTCTCGATTTCAACCGTATTGACCTCTACCCCGCCGGCGCGGGCGAGGATTACGGCAAATTCATGCCCGGATCGTTTACGGTAAGTTATTCAAATGATAACGAAAACTGGACTGCGCTTGCAAAAGCCTCGGGACTTAAAATAGAGGAAAACAGCGCTCCGTCGCTCAGATTCCCCGCCGTGAACGGAAGATATATAAAGATAGAGATCACCGGATGCAATTCAAAGAGATCGGAGCTTTGCGAGATAGAGATATACAACGACGACGGCACGGTGCCGCAGGTAGAGATCCCGTCCGGCGCCGCGGTCGATCTGTTTGAAAACGACACGCCGGATCCGGTAAACTACAAAAAGGATTCTAACCTCGCAAATGGCAAAACCGTATACGTTTCGTCGTACCCCGACGGTCCGGGATACAAGGACTGGGGCTGGTACCCCGATTTTCTCGTCGACGAAAACAAGGACAGAGGCTGGACGAGCAACGTCAAGATCCACATGGGCGACGAAAACTCGACCGAATACGCGATAATAGATCTGGGCGACGAATTCAATATAAGCCGCACGGAAATGTATCCTCTCGGCTGCTGGCCCTACGACTTTACGATAAGCGTATCGAGCGACGGAAAGAATTTTACTGAAATAGCGAAGGAAGTCAACAGCTCCGCGCCAGAAAAATCGTACGACGTCGAGCCGGAAAACGTCCACGGCAGATTCGTGCAGATAAACGCAACGAGACTGCGCTCCACCGCGTCCGACGGTCCGATGCTTCAGTTGAGCGAATTCAAGGTCTTCGGTACTCCGTATCTTGACCGCGAGGACGCGCAGGCGAAGATCGATCTGTTCTTAAGAGGTGACGGAGGCGGCGACAGTCAAGGAATACGATTTTGAGTATCTGACGACCGAAGCCGAAACGACCGCGCCGGAAACCGATACCGCGGAGGATACCGCGGCGGTATCCGACGAAACGAAAGCGCCGGATACGGAAAAAGAGCCGGAAACGACAGGTATTTCTCAAAACGGAAACAACAACTCGGTCAGAAACGCGCTTATCATAGGCGGCGCCGCCGCGGCACTTGCCGCCGCCGCGGTCATATTCTTCTTCGCTTTAAGAAAAAAGAAATAAAAAACAAGTCGGGCATAGGATAAAGACAAAGTATGTTATACGGCTTTGTCTTTTCCTTTAATTATCGGCTGTCTTTCAAAAAACCGTCACAATGCCGTGTTATCATATATCCGGAAGGAGGGGACGGATATGCGCGTAAG
>CACZVC010000262.1 GCA_902784545.1 uncultured Ruminococcus sp.
TCTTCACAGCCGTCCAACGCCCACGGGTGCAAATACGCACCTTCGGGAATGTCTATTGATTTCAGACCGCTGCCGGCAAATGAATAGCTTCCGATACTTGTTACACTGTCAGGAATTGTAATACCCGTCATTATCCGGCAGTCATAAAATGCGTCATCCGCGATATATGTCACGGAATCGGGTATATGAACTTTTGCAATCTTTGTATCCGCAAATGCTCTGTTTCCGACAGAAGTAACCGAATCCGGAATAACGGCTGAAACGATACCGGATCCCTCGAACGCACGGCTTCCGATCGTTATCACAGACTGCGGCAAAATAACCTTTGATACGTTAATATTTTTGAATGTGTTTGCCGGTATAATCTTCACGCCGTCGAAAACATTGACGGTGCCTGTCAGCCCCATGGGAACAAATACGAATTCAAATGAATTCTTTTTATAGACTATGTTATCATAAGAAAACCATGACGGGTTATCTTCAGCTACAGTCACGTTTCTGATCTTACCGCCGCCGACGCAGCGGGAGTCATAATAAGGCAATACTGCGGGAAAATGAACGGTCTCAAGCTCTTCACAGCCGTCCAACGCCCACGGGTGCAAATACGCACCTTCGGGAATGTCTATTGATTTCAGACCGCTGCCGGCAAATGAATAGCTTCCGATACTTGAATAGCTTCCGATACTTTTCACCGAAGCGGGGAAAACGATCTCTTTGAGCGGAGACCCTTCAAACGCGAACCAGTCTATATCCGTAATACCGTCCGGAATAACGACCTTTTCCGGGACCGATAAAGTTCCGCGGATCGCATGAAATTCCGAATAGAGTATATTGTCCTTTACGTAGTACGTTTCGTTTCCTTCCTCCACGTTTATCATGCGTATCTTAAAGCATTGCTCAAACGGGTTGGACATTGAGGACAGCTTTGCAGGCAGCGTTATTTCTTCCAAAGCCGTATTCATAAACGCGTTGTATTCTATAGACTCAAGAGTAGACGGCAGGAACACGTATTTCAGGTTTTCACAGTTTTTGAACGCGTATTCGCCTATTCTCGTCACACCTTCGGGTATAACTACGCTGACTACCTCGTGATTGTCTGCGTATAAGCCGTTGGGAATCTCGGTGAATCCGGCTGGGATCTCAACGTGGACGCCCGAGCTGATCAGATCAGGCCTGCACCATATGAAAGGACCGTCCTTATACCTTAGGATACCGTCCGACAATTCAAGATATTCGCTTCTCTGATCGAGAATGATGTTTTTAACACCTTTTATTGCGGACATGGATATCTCTTTGACGCTTGCCGGAATACGGAGCGTTTCTATCGGACATTCAGAGAAGGCTTCGGCTTTAATTGTTTCCACACCCTCTTCGATCGTAACTTCGGTCAGAAACCAACAACCACCGAATGCTCTCTCTCCTATGTTTTTCACGGTGCCGGGTATCGTAAGGCTTTTTATTCCGATAGTCGGAAATGCATAATCACTTATGTTCGAACAGTTGTCAAAATATATTGTATCGATCCGGTCACAGATCCAGAAAGCAGTATAGCCTATATCGCTGCAATTTCCGAGATGCACCTCGCGTAACGAATCACAACCTCTGAACGCTTCATAACCGATTCTTTCACAACGGCACAGATCCACCTTTTCAAGCGAATCGCAATCCTCGAACGCATTGGCAAAGACTTCTCTTATGCCAGACGAGAATACCAGTTCTTTCAGTTTTCTGCATTCTCTGAAAGCTTTTTCATGTATGGTCGTGAGAGAATCAGGAAAATGTACCGATACGATATCCCTGCCCCTGAATGCATAACCTTCGATGACGACCGTACCTTCCTGAATGAATACGTCCCCCGCCAGATCCGGCAGAGACCAAACCGCGTATTTACCATCGTCGTTATTCTTGTACAGTATACCGTCTGCAATATCGTAATGTGTATTTTTCGGATCGATATTCAACTCGTCAAGAAAATCAGGATTAAATTCAAAGACACAATCCGACAGCACGGTAATACTATTTAATGTCGGAGACGTTAAAACTGCGCGTGAAGTTCCTTCTTCGATTATAACGCTTTCAAGCGATTCTGAAGATGATTCAAGCAGGAGTGTAACTGTACTGAACGCCGTATCTGTAAAGATATCCGTCATCTGTCAGCTCATACCTTATATTGCCGTCGTATATATCATCACGGAAACGCGTACCGTTTTTATCTTTGATCACAATAAGGCCCTGCCCTATTGAGCCGAAGCTGGAACTGAAACCTCCACTGTAATCGAAGTCTATATCAAGAGAGCTGTTATTGATCAAACTTATAACGCCGCTGTGGGAAAACGCATCAGCTTCTATCGACACAAGGCTTTCGGGCAGTTCAATCTGACAAATCGATTGACAGTTTCCGAAAGCGCCTGAACCGATCTCTTGCAGTGACGACGGCAGTTTCTGCAGCCGGAGTCTGCTGCAGTCGCTGAATGCGCTTCCGCGAATCTTTCTTAACGAATCCGGGAAAACGACGTTAACAAGTGATATGTCTCCCCAGAATCCGCCTATCTCC
>CACZVC010000263.1 GCA_902784545.1 uncultured Ruminococcus sp.
ACACGGCGACCGGCTCCCAGCCGTTTTTGATATCCGCGGCAGACGTAACTGCGTGAAGACCGTCCGCCAGGATAGGCTCGCCGGCTTTTTCATCCTTTGTGAAATAGAGGCAGTCCGCCTGCGGCTTTGTCTGCTCTTCGCCCACGGAAACGTAAGTGCCGAGAATGTCTACGCGCGAATAGGTGATCTCGCCGAGCATGATATTATCCGTCGACTGAGAAACGCCGACGTACGTCGCCACGCGCAGGTCCGTTATCGCGTTCTTTCTTTCGGTGGTCATCGTATAACCGATATAAGTCGCCTGAGAACAATCGGGGGAGAGATTGTAATCGTAAATATAGTATTTTCCCGAGTGCCGCGTTATTTTCGCCTTTGCTTCGCTTGTGTTTTTGCCGGTGCAGACGATAAGGTCGCCGATGTAGTTTATCTCATCGCCCGAGGCGTTGCCGGACGGCGCGGAGGGCGTCGGGTTGACGTTTTCGCCGCCGATCGATGCTTCGGTGCGGTAGTGAAGATAAATCCCGTTTACGTCGTTATCCGAACAGTATGCGTTGAAATCGGCGGCGCTTCGCTCGCCGAAGAACCTGACGCAGTCGTATCCGTTCAAAGCCGACGCGCTGCCGTTCACCGCTTTGAAGATGTTGCCCGCGCTGTCGGCGCGGATCGGGCTTCCGGCGTATTCGTCCGTCGTGTATGCGATCAGGCACCAGCAGACCTGACAGCCGCAGTTTATATCCGAGACCTCGCCCCTGTTGTTTTTAACGCTTTTATATTTGATGTCTATCGTTTCGTCTTTCGTGTCTTTTGCGTCGAAAATTATATCCGGCTTTTCGGATTGCTTGTCGATATGTACTTTTTCGCCCATCACATATTCTTTGACGTAGATGGCGACGGCCGCGGTTATCGTGGCGACGAGCACGATCAGACCTATGTAGGGCATTGCCGCGGTCAGAAACTGCGCCACGGCGAGCATCCATATGCACATCGTGTTGAGCGCCGCCATGGCGATGCAGGTGGCGGCCATCATTTTTGTGACCACGACCGCCATGGAGAGAACAAAGGTCATGACGGGAACGACGACGAACATAACGCCCATCGCAAGATTGACGACCTTTTCTATCTCCTGTACGAGCTCTTTTTTCTTTTCCCAGTTCGATTTTCTGCCGAGAGCGTTTTCGGCGGTGGACTTGCGGACGTCGTCGGAGGTGAACGCTATGACCGAGTTTTCAAGATCGCCGTCGCAGTTTTCCCAGATATTGAACGCCTCTTCGTTCGTGAGCTTTTCGATTTTATCTTTCGCCTCGTTTACCGCGTCGGAAAAATCCGCGTTATGCTCGTTATCCGCAAGATTCAGTACCGCGGATATGAAGCCGCCCGTATTTGCAATCGCCGCCTGGCATTTTCCCATCGCCTCGATCGACGACGGGGTAAAGCTGCGTAAGATCGATATTATCGGAATTTATCCTGCCGAGCGTGATAAACAGGTCGCCGAGCTTTTCGCCGTTGTCAAATTCATAGGCGTTTAACATATCGTAAGCCGCGAGGTAGAGAAAACCGCAGTCCTCGCGCTCGATATTCTCCATTTCCGCGGCGGCTTTTTCCATCGTATCGCCTCCGGGAAGCGCGTTCTTTTCGTGCTCTTTGGCCTTTGCGTCCTCATAGTACGTGGTGAAATTCTGTATGGTCCTGAAAAGATCGCGCGCCGCGTCGCTGTATTTTTTATGTAATTCGTTTCGTTCGTCGGTGGACAGATCATCACTTCCGATTTTGCTCCACAACCCGCTTTTTACCGTGAATTCCGCCCAGTTTGTTGTGATCGCCTTTCCTTCTTCGTCAAGGTCGTTATTATACGGCGCTATACCGTTGTTCAAAAAGCCGTGAACGGCGTTGAGCGTGCCGGTGCTCGATTTCATGATCATCTCGGTAAAAAACCGCACGCTTGTCTTGCCCGCAAGGATATAATCGCCGAGCTTTGTTTTGTTCGCGTCGCCTGTATGGAACAGGTTGAGCCCTTCGTACGCGTCCTTCGCCTTCGGACTGCCGGCTTTATAATTCTCAGCGAAGAGAACCGCCGCGTTCTGCAAAGTCTGCGCCGTGCCGGCTTTCTGCGACGCGATATAGTCGGCCATATCTTTGTAGTTGTAGATCGTATAGCCGGTATCCATAGCCATCATCCGGATGTCGGTGATCGCCATGTCTTTGTTCGTCGTGGGCTGATAGCCGAGATAAGCGCACTCGTCCGTATCTGTGCCCCGATTCAGATCTATCCCCGTAAAGACGTATCCGTTTGCTTCAAACCATCTTTTTGCCGCTTCTCCGGAGCCGTCGTCATCTTCGCACTCGTAGATCTTTATATCGGAAACGTATATCGTGTTATCCGCCGCGTTTGCGTAAGTCGGCGCAACGGTTGAAAAACCGATGCACAGCGCCGAAAAAACGCTTATGAAAGAGCAGAACGATCTACGCGTTTTTTTCGTTTTCGTCATGATGATCGACGACCTCCTTTTTCTTGTTCTTGATTTTATAAACTATCACGATTACCACCGCGGCCGCCGCAATAGCCGCCAGCGAGATCATCACGATGATCGAGCCGTTGCTGAAAAGCGAGGCGGTAACGAGACTTGCGTCCATCGTTTTTTCGCCTTCAAACGACAGCTTTCCCGACTCGGAATGGAAATACCGGATCTGATAGCTGTCGACGTTCCGGAGCACTTTTGTCTTTCCGCTGTCAAGCGTACTCAGCACGACCTCAGAGCCCTCGTACAAGCCGGCGCAGTAAATGTAGTTGTGCGTCGCCCCGTAGTTTTCGAGAACGATATTCGCGCGTCCCGGCGTGCC